>NZ_JBHSWA010000001.1:0-347500 GCF_042661425.1 Sulfitobacter profundi
GCCCTGTTCCCAAGTGCTTTGGGCCGGGCCGTCGATCGCCACATTGACCGGCATGCCGCGTGACTGGACCGAGATCAGCGCCTCCATCGCGGTCATGTCGTTGCCAGTGTATTTATAAGGCTCTGCGCCCATCTGGTTCTCGCGGCAGTCGTTGATCTGCATCGCAAGCGTGCGTACTTCGCCCGCCTCTTCGTTCCATTTTGGATAGACCGCGCGGACGCCTTCCATCGATTCCACGTCATTGTGACACGACGCGCAGGACTTGCCCTCGCTGCCCTCTGCCGTGTCCCAAGCCGCTTGGGCTTGGTCGACAAAGATCATGCCGGGGTTGTCGAAGTCGTCCATCTGCGTTTGCTGGGTCTCTGCCGAACGAAAGCGCCAGCCAGACATGATTTCCGGCAAAACCCCCTCAAGATGTGCGGGCGCATCGGTCTTGGTCACCATCTCGATCTCGCCGTTGACGACAAGCTCGGCCTCCTCATCGGCCATCCCCAGCATGGGGGCGGCCACCAAAAGCGCCGCGACAGCGGTCATTGCCTTGAATTTCATGTCTTTCCTCCCTGTTCCACGCATGGTGCTGGCTGATGCGGGATCAGCCGACCGTGATGGATTTGACTTCTTCGTAGACAGAACCGTCGTCATCGTACCACGTGAATTTGAAGTCGCCGGCCTCTGGCACGGTGGCGTCAAATTCGAAATAGGGGTTGGTCGACATCGCCGGTTCCATCTTCACGTCGATCACGCTCTCGCCGTTGAACTCGGCGGTGAAGCGGTTGATGATCGAACGCGGGATGACGTTGCCGTCGCCGTCTTTGCGCTGGCCCGATTCCATCGGGTGGCTGATAAGGGTCTTGATCGTGATGACCTCACCTGTCTCGGCTTTTTCGGCACTTTGACGCGAGGGGTTACACCTTCTGCCATTTTGAAAACTCCTGAAAATTGGGGCGCGCGGGCTTAGCCGCCGCAGCCGCCGATTGTGACTTTGATCTCTGCGCTGGTGCGGGCGAATGTGCCGTCTTCCAGCTTGGCGATGGCAACAACGTCTTGGGTCGTGGCCAAACGAATGCGGGTGGAGGCGCTGCGGCTCCCTGCCAAGGGGCCGAAGTTAAAGGTGCCGACGGGCGGTGTCGGGTTGCCAGTGGCCAGCACCATGATCGCGGAAGCACCCGGCGCTTCGACCGAGATTGGCACGGTGTTGCCGTTCTCAGCGATTTCGGGCGCAGTCAGGGTCACGCCGGTGTCGGCCATATCGGCTCCGCCTGTGAATTCCGCGATCAGCTCGTCGACCGTGGCGGCAGAGGCCCCCACGGGCAGCATGGTCAGCGCCACGGCACCAAGGCCGAGGCCGAAAGTTTCACGTCTTGAGAAGTTCATCTCTCATCTCCTTATGCGTCAACGGCGCTCTGCGCCGTTATTCCATTGCCGCGGTGCGCTGACCGCGATGATCTGTCGAGCCTTCCGCCGCCCCTTGGCCGCGACGGGCCCCGCGTTACTCTTTCAACGTGACCAAGAACGCCACGATATCTTCGATCTGCTGGGCGTCCAACAGAGGTGGCAGCGGCTCAGACCCGGCCTTGCCGGTGAAACCATCGCCGGGGCGGATGTACCCGCTTGTCTTGTAGTAAGACGGCATCATCGAGCCTTCGAAGGTCATTTTGCTGTTGGCAACGATGCCGCGCAGCTCTGCCTCGGTCCAGCGGTCGCCCGCCCCGTCAAGCATCGGGCCGATCTCACCTTGGAAAGGCACATCGCTGAGCGCGCCGATCTGATGGCAGGCCACGCAGTTGCCCGCCTTTTTGTTGCCGACGATGGCGGCACCGCTGGCGGCGTCTCCGGCCGTGCCGGTCAAGGATTGTTCAACCGAACCATAGTCATCATAGGTCACGTCGGCAGGTGCCACGGTTTCAGCGGCGGCCAGAACGGGCGCGCCCGACACAATTGCGGCGGCGATCCATCTCATCATCGAAAACTTCCTCCCAGTGCCGATCACGGTGATGTGTGATCCGGTTTACCTGACCCTAAGACAGGGATGCGGCGCGGCGCAACAACAAATTCAAACTTTTGAATAGCTTTACCCGCGCAGCGCCGCTTTTCATCGGTCAATCCGTGCTGCCGTTGTTGCGCTCTTGGATCATCCGCGCGTGGTAGCGTTGGAAATCCTCAGCCCCCTCAAGGGCGTAGCGTTCCTCATTGACCCACGTCAGCATATCCAGCGTCGTGCCCTTGCCAAAGGCACCCGGCATCACTGCCACCGCGGCTTGCGGCGCTGTCGCGCCTTCGGCCACCTCAGGCGGGAGGAACATCATCGTCGGGGTAAAAGAATCCCCCATTTCCGCGCCATCTGCTTTTCCGAGAGGGTCTCGCCATCGAAATCGGTCACTTCGATATCGCCATGCAAGTTTAGCTGCACAACGAAGTAGTTTTCTTCGATGTAATCGGCGATCTCAGCGGCGGGAAAGACTTCCTCATGCATTTTTGTGCAGTAGATACAGCCGCGCTGCTCGAACATCAGCATCAAGCGCTTGTCCTCGGCCCCGGCCTCCTCCAGATCCTCGCGAAGGTCTTTGAAGGTGTCACGGATCCATGCCGTCTTGTGCAGCCCGTCGTCGCCCAGTTCCGCCGCGGCCAATGGCCAAGCCAGCATCGCTGCCGCCACTGCGGCCCCTATCCTTGAGATAATCATCTTGGCGTCCTCCTCCTTGTTGCGGTTACCCTAACGTCGTGAAGCTGGGGAACCAACGGATCATCGCATCCGCGATCAATTGCACCCCGCCCGTCACGATCAGCACGGCAAAGAGGATCAGCATGACCCCCATCGCCTTTTCGACCTTTTGCACCAGCGCCATATGCCGCGCGGCCCAGTTGAGGAACGGCTTGGCAAGAGGGCCGCCACCACGAAGGGCGCGGTCATCCCGACGCCATAGGCGAACAACAACAGCCCCATGCGTGATGTCCCCCATGCCCGACGCTATCATCAAGATCGCCGCCAGCGCCGGGCCCACGCAAGGTGTCCAGCCAAAGCCAAAGGCCAGCCCCATCACATAGGCACCCCAGATCGACGTGGGCTTGCCGCCCCCTCTAACCGCGCTTCGCGGTAGAGCAGCGGCACCTTGATGACGCCCAGAAAATGCAGGCCAAAGACCAACAAGATCGCCGCCGCCACCCAGCTGAGCGGCTCAAGGTATTGCGTAAACACCTGCCCCAAGGCCGTGGCCCCCATGCCCAAGAGCACAAAGATCGTCGAGACCCCAAGCGCAAAGAGCACCGAAGACAGCACCAACCGCCGCTGCGCCCCCGGCGCAATCGCGCCATCGCCGCGCAACTCGGTCACGCTGAGCCCCGCCATATAGCTGAGGTAGAACGGCACCATAGGCAGAATGCAGGGCGTAAAGAAGCTGAGCAGCCCCGCCAGAAGCGCACCTGCATAGGTGATGTCGAACATGTTACCCCCTGCCCGCGCCGACACATGCCGCCGCGCTTGAACAATTCACATATTCAAATTACGTTGAGTGTTGTCCAAACGTCAATCAGGCAAGCCAATGATCCGCACAGTGACCGCCCTGAGCCTCGCGGCCTTTACCGCCCTGCCCGTTTGGGCGGTGGAACTGGTCATGGTCGAACAGCCCGGCTGCATCTATTGCGAACGCTGGGACAAAGAGATCGCCCCCGCCTATCCCAAAACCGCCGAAGGGGAGTTTGCTCCGCTGCGCCGCGTTGATATTTCTGTCGTCGAAGACAGCGTCACCCAGCGCGCGGTGGTCTTTACGCCGACCTTCCTGCTGGTTGAAGATGACACCGAACTGGGCCGGCTCGAAGGCTACCCCGGCGCGGAATTTTTCTGGCCCATGCTGAACATGCTATTGCGCGACAAGACCGATTTCGAGGAACCAACCGAATGACAGCCCTGCCCGTGATGACACCCGACATGTCTGAAGAAGACATGGACCGGATGCTGACCAATGCCGTGACCGCATCGAATTTCCTCAAAGCGATTAGCCATGAGGGGCGCTTGATGATCCTGTGTCACCTTGTTTCGGGTGAGAAATCGGTGAGCGAGTTGGAAGCCCTGCTCTCGACCCGGCAGGCGGCGGTATCGCAGCAACTCTCGCGGCTCAGGCTCGAAGGTTTGGTGACACCGCGGCGCGACGGTAAAACGATTTACTACCGTCTGGCCGATGATCGGCCCCGCAAAATGCTGGAACTGGTCTACGAATTATTCTGCAAGGATGATTGAACTTCTGGGCCAGCCGCTGACCGCCGCCGTCTTGGGTGGATTGGGCGGCGTATTGCTGGGCCTTGCCGCACGTTTGGGGCGGTTCTGTACAATGGGCGCCATCGAAGACCTGCTCTATGGTGGCTCCAGCCACCGGATGCGCATGTGGGGCTTGGCGATCGGTGTGGCGATGCTGGGCAGTTTCACCCTCGGCGGGCTTGGGCTGATCAACATCGACCGCGCCTTTCACCTGACCATCGCTTTCTCTTGGGCGCCCGCGATCTTTGGCGGGCTGATCTTCGGCTACGGCATGGCACTGGCGGGCACCTGCGGCTTTGGCGCATTGGCGCGGCTTGGTGGCGGTGATCTGCGCGCCTTCGTCATTGTCGTGGTCATGGGGCTGGCAGCCTTTGCTGTGCTTTCCGGCCCCCTCGCCCCGGCGCGTGTGTTTCTCTTCCCCCGCCAGTTGAGCGTGGGCCCGCCCGATGGCATTGCCCATACGCTTTCTGCGCTCACGGGCGGGTCGGTGCCAATGATCGGTGTGGCTCTGGGCCTCGTGATCTGCGCCCTCATGCTGAGCGCCCGCAGCTTTCGCAGTGATTTCCGTATGGTCTTTTGGGGCATAATCGCCGGTCTCGCCATCGTCTCAGGCTGGGCGGGCACGGCGTGGCTGGCGCAAACCGGCTTTGGCGCACAGACGCTCATGTCTCACAGCTATGCCGCCCCCGTGGGAGAGACACTGCTCTACGCCATGCAAGGCTCTGTCCGCCCTCTGAGCTTTGGCATTGGCTCTGTCTCGGGCGTCTGGGTCGGCGCTTTCCTCGGCTCTCTCTGGCAAGGGCATTTCCGTTGGGAGGCCTGCGAAGACCCGCGCGAGCTGCGCCGCCAGATATTCGGCGCGGGGCTTATGGGCGCTGGCGCAGTGATCGCCATGGGCTGCACCATCGGGCAAGGCATCTCGGCCATATCGGTCTTGGCCTTCAGCGGACCTGTTACCTTGGCGTCGATCTTTGCCGGGGCTGCGATTGGTCTGCGTCAACTCATCGTCGGATTTCGCAACAACCCGATCTAGCGCGTCATAAAACCGTGACAGTCATCGTGCAGATGGGGGCCAGCCAAGTCACCAGAGGAAGCATGATGACCCGCCGCGAAATTCTCAACGACCCCGCCATCGGCAACAAGGCCGAAGCCTTTGAGGCCTTTGACGACATCCCCACGAACGCGAACCTTTCGCGCACCATCGGTGATGTGATCAACGCCCGCTATGGCCGCCGCGACATCCTGCGCGGCATGCTTGGGGTTTCCGCCACCACAGCACTTTTCGGCACCGCTGCCGCCATCGCCCCGTCCAAGGCCAATGCCGCCACCAGCCGCTATGTCTTTGATGAACTGGCATGGGGCAATGATGAGACCCACCATGTCGCCCCCGGCTATGACGCGCAGATCCTGCTGCGGTGGGGCGATCCGATCACCGCCAACGCGCCCGAGTTCGACGTGATGAACCAGACCGCCGCCGCGCAGCTACAACAATTCGGCTACAACAACGACTACGTGGGCTTTGTGCCCCTAAACGAAGACGGCAGCCGTGGCCTCCTGTGCGTGAACCATGAATACACCAACGAAGAGGTCATGTTCCCCGGCCTTGGCCGTCAGGACAAAGTCGACTTCAAAGGCATGACGCCTGAGTTGATCGACATTGAGATGGCCGCCCACGGCGGCTCGGTCGTCGAGATCGCCCGCGATGAGGTAGGCAAGTGGCAGGTGGTGCGTGATGGCAAGATGAACCGTCGTATCACCCCGCTCGACACCGCGATGACGCTGAGCGGCCCTGCGGCTGGTCACGCGCGGATGAAGACCAATGACGATCCCAGCGGCACCCACGTCATCGGCACTCTCAACAACTGCGCGGGCGGCCTCACCCCATGGGGCACATGGCTCATGGCCGAAGAGAACTTCCACGGCTATTTCTGGACCGACAAGCTGGATGCCGATGGCAATCCCGACATCAGCGGTGCCGCGGAAGAGAAATCTTGGGACCGCTACGGCGTACCGGGCATGTGGTACGCTTGGGGCCAAAAGCACGACCGCTTCAACGTGGATGCCGAACCCAACATGCCCAACAAATTCGGCTGGGTTGTCGAGGTCGACCCAATGGACCCGACCTCAACCCCCGTCAAACGCACCGCTCTGGGCCGTTTCCGCCACGAAGGTGCCGAGACCACGGTCAGCAAAGATGGCAAGCTGGTGGTCTATATGGGCGACGACAACCGCTTTGACTATCAGTACAAATACGTCTCCGAAGGCACCGTTTCCGATGATCCGGCGGCCAATGGCGCTCTGCTGGACGAGGGTACGCTCTATGTCGCGCGCTTTGAGGAGGATGGCACGATCAATTGGCTGCCGCTGGTGCATGGCGCCGGCCCGCTGACCGCCGAAAACGGCTTCAACGATCAAGGCGACGTGATGATCGACACCCGTCTGGCCGCCGACCTGCTGGGTGCCACCCCCATGGACCGCCCCGAAGACGCGCAGCCGCGCGGCGATGGCACGGCCTATATCCTGCTGACCAACAACACCAAGCGCAAGGAAGGCGACACCAACGCCGCCAACCCGCGCCCCGACAGCAGCTTTGGCCATATCATCGAGATCAAAGAGGCCGACGCCGACCACGCCGCCACCAGCGGCACTTGGTCGATCCTCGTGCAATGCGGTGACCCAAAGGTTGCCGAGGTCGGCGCGCAGTGGAACCCTGAGACGTCCGAAAACGGCTGGTTCGGCAGCCCCGACAACGCCGCGATGGACGCCGACGGGCGGCTCTGGATCAGCACCGATCAGGGCAGCAGCTGGGGCAAGACAGGCAAATCCGACGGGCTTTACGCGCTAGAGACCGAAGGCGAGGCGCGCGGGACCTCAAAGCTCTTCTTCCGTTGCCCCGTGGGCGGTGAGATGTGCGGCCCCTACTTCACCGAGGATGGCGAGACGCTTTTCGTCGCGGTGCAGCACCCCGGTACGGACGGAACCAAGGACATCCCCGGCTTTGAGCGGGAAAGCACGTTCGAAGACCCAGCCACCCGGTGGCCCGACTTCGACCCCAAGATGCCTCCGCGCCCGGCGGTGGTTGTCATCACCAAAGAGGGCGGCGGTAAAATCGCCGTCTGATCAGAATTCTATAAAAGTTATTTCAGCATGTAAGATGTGGTGCAGCTTCCCCGGCTGCACCACTTTTTCGTTTCGGCGCTAGGCTCAATCCGACAGGCAAGCGGCCATGTTCTCTGCCATGCCGCGCAGCAGATCGGCATAGAGCGCAGCGCCCGGTTCCAGATCAGCCCCCAGCGGATCGAGCGTGCCGGTCCCGGTGCCCTGCCCTTCGGTCACGGCGGCGATTAGGCCGGGGTTGAACTGCGGCTCGGCAAAGACGCATTTCGCGCCGCTTTCGGCCACCAAGTCGCGCAGTTCAGAAACCCGCGCCGCGCCGGCGCGCGGGCGTCATTCTCGCTGATGGCGCCGCGTGCTTCGATGTCAAAACGCGCTTCGAAATAGTGGTAGGCATCATGGAAAACGATGAAGGGGCGGTTTTTAACCGGCGCGAGGGTTTCGGCGATGTCCTCTTCCAAGGCGGCAAGCTCGGCCTGCGCCGCGGCGGCGTTCTCACGGTACTGTGCGGCGTTGTCGGGGTCTAGCTCGGCCAGCGCCTCGGCGATCTGGCCCAGCCAAAGCTGACCGTTCTGCGGATCAAGCCAGACGTGGGGGTCAACGCCGCTATGCGCATGAGCCTCATCATGCCCGCGATCGTCATGGTCTTCGTCAGGCGCTGGCGCGTCATGTTCTGCGTTGTCATGCCCTTCGTGGTCATGCTCCTCATCGTCACGCTTCTCGTGGTCATGCTCCTCATGCGCCTCGTCACCATGCGCGTCGTGACCATGCGCTTCGTGATCATCCCCCTTTTCGGCATGCTCCTCCGCCCCGTGGTCTTCATCTCCCTCATCGCCGTGATCATGGGCTTCGAATGTCGCCCCCTCACGGAACGCCAAGACGCGGGTGCCCGGCTGCTCCAGCAAAGCCAGATGGCTCGCGCTGCTGGCCAGAGATTCCAGCGGATCGGCCAGCCAAGGGGTCAGCAACGGGCCGACCCAGACGACCAAGTCCGCCCCGCTCAGCGCCCGCGCCTCGGAAGGGCGCATCGCATAGCCATGTGGTGAACTGCGCGGCGGCACGATGAGGTCAGGCGTGCCAACCCCTTCCATCACCTGAGACACCAGCGCATGGACCGGCGCGATATCCGTGGCGACGGCAGGCACCTCCGCCCAAAGCGGCGATGCGGCAGAGGCAAGAATGGCAGCGGGGAGCGTGAAACGATACATGGCAGACCTTCAAATGTTATAGTATCACCTTGCTAACACCGCTGTTATAACATATCAATACCCAAACGAATTGAGGTCCCCCATGAGCGCCATCGAATTCCGCGATCACGACCATGCCGCCTGTATGCGCAGCACCATGCAGGCCGCCGAAGCACAATGCGCCGCGCGCGGGCTGCGGCTGACGCCCGTACGCCGCCGCGCGTTGGAAATCCTGCTGGCCGAACACCGCGCCTTGGGCGCCTACGACCTCTTGGCCCATCTCTCGGCCGAAGGCTTGGGCGCGCAGCCCCCTGTGGCCTATCGCGCGCTGGATTTTCTTGTCAAAGCCGGGCTAGCCCATAAGATCGAAGCGCTCAACGCCTATGTGGGCTGCGTACATCCGGGCGAAGACCACGCGCCCGCCTTTCTGATCTGCCGCAGCTGCCGGTCGGTGGCAGAGGCCGAAACCTCACCCACGAAAAGCCGCCTTGGCGATGCCGCCCGGGCCGCAGGCTTCCGCATTGAGCGCAGCGTGGTCGAGGCCGAGGGTCTTTGCCCCGCCTGTCAGGAGACCGGCGCATGAGCCTGATTGAGACCCGTGGCCTTACCCTGCGCCACGACAGACAAGTCGCCCTGCGCGATGTGAACTTCAACATCGAACCGGGGGAGATTGTCACCATCGTCGGCCCCAACGGGTCGGGCAAATCCAGCCTGCTTCGGGCGCTGATCGGGGCGCTGAAACCGGCGGCGGGCAAGGTGTCCCGCAAACCGGGGCTGCGCATCGGCTATGTGCCGCAGAAGTTGCAGATCGACGCGACCCTGCCGCTGACCGTGCGCCGTTTCGTCAACCTGCCGCGCCGCCAAACGCCCGAAGCGATCCGCGATGCCCTTGCCACCGCCGGTGTGCCGGAATTGGCCGAGCGGCAGATGGTCGACCTCTCTGGCGGGCAGTTCCAGCGCGTGCTTCTGGCCCGCGCCCTGCTGGAGAAGCCCGACCTGTTGATCCTTGACGAGGCGACCCAAGGGCTCGACCAACCCGGTTCTGCTGCGTTTTACCGCCAGATTGAGGCCGTACGCCAAGATTTGGGCTGCGCCGTGCTGATGGTCAGCCATGATCTGCATGTGGTCATGGCGGCGAGCGACCGGGTGCTTTGCCTCAACGGTCATGTCTGCTGCGAAGGCACACCCGAGACCGTGGCCGATGCGCCGGAATACCGCGCATTGTTCGGCAGTGGCACCCAAGGAGCTCTGGCCCTTTACCGCCATGACCATGATCACCACCACCACCATCACGGCGACGCCTGTGAAGGCCACCACCAAGAGACTGAGAATGCTTGACGATTTTATTCTGCGCGCAGCGCTTGCCGGGCTTGGCGTGGCACTGGCCGCCGCGCCGTTGGGCTGTTTCGTAATCTGGCGGCGCATGGCTTATTTCGGCGATGCCACGAGCCACGCGGCCTTGCTGGGCGTGGCCTTGGCGCTGGCGACCGATTTGCCGATCACCGCGGGCGTGCTTTTGGTGGCGCTGGTCATGGCGCTGGTGATCAGCACGCTTTCGGGCCGCAATGTCAGCGCCGATGCGCTTTTGGGCGTTATGGCCCATTCCGCGCTGGCGCTTGGGTTGGTGGCCGTGTCCCTGCTGCCGGGGCAGCGGGTTGATCTGTCGTCCTACCTTTTTGGGGAAATCCTCGCCGTCACCCGATTTGACCTTGCCGTCATTTGGGGCGGTGCGCTGGCCGTGGCGCTGCTGTTGGCGTGGCGCTGGTCGGCGCTGCTGGCCGCCACGCTGAACCCCGATCTTGCCCAAGCCTCTGGCGGGAACCCGAAACGCGAGCAATTGATCCTGACATTGGCACTGGCGATCATGGTCGCCGTGGCCATCAAGGTCGTAGGCGCCCTGCTCATCGCCGCCATGCTGATCATCCCCGCCGCCACCGCCCGCCCCTTTGCCCGCACGCCTGAGACTATGGCGATTTGGGCGATGGGACTGGGCGCTCTGGCGGCGTTGGGCGGGCTGATGGCATCACTGGAATTCGACACGCCGACGGGGCCCAGCATCGTCAGCATCGCGGCAGGTCTCTTTGCGCTGTCCTCGGCCTTTTCGGCGGCGCTTCCGGCGCTGCGCCGCCGGGGCTGACCCCGGCGGCGGGATCGCTTAGCGGTTGATCACCGCATCGGCTTCGATCTCAAGCTTGGCGGCATCCTCGACCAATCCGGCGACGACCACCATCGCCATGGCCGGGAAATGCTTGCCCATGACCTCACGATAGGCACGGCCCACGTCCTTTTGCGCGGCAAGATATTCTTTCTTATCCGTCACATACCACGTCAGACGGGTGATGTCTTCGGGCGTGCCGCCAGCGGCTTCGACCACCTCGCGGATGTTTTGCAACGCCTGTTTCATCTGGCCGATAAAGTCATGGCAATCGAACTTCTGCTCGGCGGTCCAGCCGATCTGACCGCCGACGAACAGGTGACCATCCGCGCTCAGCACGCCGTTTGCATAGCCCTTCGCGGGGCCCAGCCCTTGGGCTGAATGATTTGATGCGACATGTCGTGTTCCTTTTTGTTAACAGTCACACGCCGAGAAATTGATCGGCGATTTGGGAATCGAGCGCGGGCATCGGGCCAGACCAGACCGAGCGGCCACGTTCGAGAATGACGGCGTGATCGGCCACGCGGCGCAGCTCGGCGAGGGATTTGTCCACCACCAAAAGCGCCAGCCCGCTGTCGCGTTTAAGCTGCGCCACAGCGGCCCAGATTTCTTGGCGCACCACGGGGCCAAGCCCTCGGTCGCTTCATCCAGCAGCAGCAATTTCGGGTTGGTCATCAACGCACGGCCAATTGCCAGCATCTGCTGCTCCCCGCCCGAAAGCGAGCCGGCCGCCTGATCGCGCCGCTCCCCCAGCCGTGGGAAAAGCGCCGTGACCCGCGCCTCGTCCCATGCACCGGGGCGAGCGGCGGCGATGAGGTTTTCGTGCACCGTCAGCGGCGCGAAACAGCGCCGACCCTCGGGCACCAGACCCACCCCGGCCTGCGCGGCCCGGAAACTGGGCAGGCCCGCGATGTCGCGCCCGTCAAAGCGCAGCCCACCGCCATCGTGTTTCAGCATCCGGCAGATCACCTTGATGGTCGAGGATTTGCCCATCCCGTTGCGCCCCATCAGCGCGCAGACCTCGCCCGCCTCCAGCGACAGATCGACGCCAAAAAGCGCCTGCGTCGGCCCGTAGGAGGCGGTGATGTCGTTCAACTCCAGCAAGCTCATGCTGCGTCCTCCTCGCCCAGATAGGCCACCCGGACCTGCGGATCGGCCTTGATCTCGGCCGCCGTGCCGCTGGCGATGATCTGGCCATAGACCAGCACCGAAATGCGGTCCGCCAGTGCGAAAACCGCGTCCATGTCATGTTCCACCAGCAGGATCGGCGCCTCGCGGCGCAGCCCGTCGAGAAAGCCTGTCATCTCCTTAGAGCCGCTGGCCCCGAGCCCCGCCATCGGTTCATCCATCAGAAACACCTTGGGCCGTAGGGTCAGCGCCACGGCGACCTCAAGCTGGCGACGTTGCCCATGCGACAGGTCCGCGGTGCGCTTGGCCGCGTGATCCGCGAGCCCTACCAACTCCAAGGCGCGCATCGCCTCTTCCCGCAACTTCTGCTGCCGCATCACTGGCGCGAAAAAGCGCATCACCCGGCCCGATTGGCCAAGCGCGCCCAGCACCGCGTTTTGCAGCACCGTGTATTCCATCGCCAGCGACGAAATCTGGAACGTTCGCCCCAGCCCCGCCCGCGCCCGCTGCACGGTGGTCATCGGTGTCACGTCCTGCCCGGCAAAATGGACCGACCCGCTGTCCGAGCGCAGCCCGCCCGCAATCTGCTTGATCAGCGTCGACTTGCCCGCCCCGTTGGGGCCGATAAGCGCGTGGATTTCGCCCGTCCGCAGGGTGAGGGAGACATCATCAGTCGCCTTCAACGCGCCAAAGCTTTTGTGCAGGTTGCGCACGTCCAACAGCACATCTGTCATCCCTTCAGTCATGGGCCACCTCCCGTCCGGCAACGAGGCCGATCATGCCGCCGCGCGCAAAGAGCACCACCAGCAACAGCAACAGCCCCAGATAGATGTGCCAGAACTCCGATAGCCCGCCCAAGACATGCTCAAGCAAGATGAATAGCGCCGCCCCGGCCACCGGGCCAAAGAGCCGCCCAACCCCGCCAAGGATCACGAAGATCATGATCTCACCAGAGGTCTGCCACGAGAACATCGTCGGGCTGACGAAACGGTTGAGATCGGCAAAAAGCGCGCCCGCCAGCCCCGTCACCGCTCCCGAGATGACAAAGGCCACCAGCCGCAGCCGGAAGGGCGCGAGGCCCACGGCTTCGACCCGCTCGGCGTTCTGCCGCGCCGCCGACAGCCCAAGGCCGAAAGGAGCCCGCGCCAGACGCCCTGCAAACAGCAGCACCAGCGCCAGCACCGCAAAGGTGATGGCAAAGAAAGTCAGCGGATCAAGCGTGTTGAGCCCCGGAAAGCCGTTGCGCACATAGATCGACAGCCCGTCCTCGCCGCCATATGCGGGCCATGAGATCGAGAAGTAGAACAGCATCTGCCCGAAGGCGAGCGTGACCATGATGAAATAGACGCCCGAGGTGCGCAAAGACAGCGCCCCGATCAGCAGCGCAGCAAGGCCAGAGACCACAATCGCCACCAGCCAGATCACCGGCATCGACTTGGTGCCTTCGATCAGAAATGGGCTCTCCATGATCGGTGTGTAGCTCTGCGCATGGGCGGCGAGAATGCCCATGGCATAGCCGCCGATCCCAAAGAATGCTGCATGACCAAAGCTCACCAGCCCGCCGAGGCCGAGCGCGATGTTCAGCCCCACGCCCGCAAGGGCGAGGATCGCCGCCTTGGTGGCCAGCGTGATGATGAATGGCTCGTCCAACGCGAAAGCCGCCAACGCCGTCACCGGCAGCAGCAGGAAGAGAAAGAGGTTTACGAGTTTTTCGCGCATCATGGCTCAGGCCTCCCCAAAGAGGCCGGTGGGTTTGAACAGCAAGACCCCCGCCATCAGAATGTAAATCGACATGGAGGCGAGCGAGGAGCCGACGGACGTGGCCGCCGAGGCCTCCATGAAATTCGCAAAAAGAGCGGCAGCAGGACCGATCCCAGCGTGTCCGTCAGCCCCACCAGTAGCGCCCCGATCAGCGCGCCCTTGATTGAGCCGATGCCGCCGATAACGATCACCACAAAGGCAAGGATCAGCACCGGCTCCCCCATGCCCACCTGCACCGACTGGATCGCGCCCACCAGCGCACCGGCGAGACCCGCAAGGGCGGCCCCAAGGGCGAAGATCAGCGTGTAGAGTTTGGCGATATCGACGCCAAGCGCCCCGATCATTTCGCGGTCAGCCTCACCTGCGCGGATCTGGATGCCGATGCGCGTGCGGGCGATCAGCAGGAACAGACCTGCAGCAATTACCAGACCGACGCCGATGATCACGAGCCGGTAGAGCGGATACTGGATGCCCCCGGCAGGGTCACCGGGCCGGACAGGGCCGCCGGAATGTCGAGAAACAGCGGGAAGGAGCCAAAGAGAAACCGTGTGCCTTCTGAGAAAATCAGGATCAGCGCAAAGGTCGCCAGCACTTGGTCGAGGTGGTCGCGGTCATAGAGCCTGCGGATCACCGTCATCTCGATCAAGCAGCCCGCCAGCGCCGCCGCGGCCAAGGCCGCCACCAGCGCCAAGAGAAACGACCCCGTCGCCGCCGCAACCGCCGCGGCGGCAAAGGCACCGACCATGTAGAGCGAACCATGGGCGAGGTTAATGAGCCCCATGACCCCGAAGATCAGCGTGAGCCCCGCGGCCATCAAAAACAGCATGACCCCGGATTGGACTCCGTTCAGCACCTGTTCAATCAGCAGGATGAGTGACATTTGGCAAAGCCTCCCGGCGCGCCGGTCGCGAGGACCGGCGTGAAAGCGTTGATACGTCGGCCCCGGCGCGCCAAATCGGCGCCCGGGGCCGCGCGGGATTACATTTTGCAGTCAGCCGCGTAGGCATCAGCGTGATCGGTCAACGAGGGGCCGATCAGCTTGTTGGTATAGACATCACCCTCTTTGACCACTTCGCGCACGTAGTAGTCTTGGATCGGGTGGTTGTTGTTACCAAACGAGAATTTGCCCCGCACGCTGTCGAAATCAGCCTCTTTCAGCGCCGCGCCAAAGGCTTCGGCATCCGACACATCCGCCTTCTCCATCGCGCTTAGCAGCAGGTTCGCGGTATCATAACCCTGACTTGCATAGAGCGACGGCAGACGGTCGTATTCCTCCTGAAAGGCCTCGACGAAGGTCTTGTTGGCTTCGTTATCGAGATCCTTGTTCCATTGGCTGGTGTTCTTGATCCCAAGAGCGGCCTCACCCACGGCCTGAAGGATGCCTTGATCAAAGCTGAAGGCCGGGCCGACAACAGGCAGGTCCACGCCCGAGTTGGCATATTGCTTGAGGAAGGAAATCCCCATCCCGCCGGGCAAGAAGAAGAACACGCTGTCAGCGCCCGAGGCACGGATCTGCGCGATCTCGGCGGCATAGTCGGTTTGACCCAGATCAGTATAGACCTCGCCCGCCGCTGCGCCATCATAGGTCCGTTTGTAGCCCGTCAGCGCGTCCTTGCCCGCCGGGTAGTTCGGCGCCAGCATGAAGGTGTTTTCATAGCCCGTGTCATTGGCATAAGCGCCCGCCGCTTCGTGCAGGTTGTCGTTCTGCCATGCCACGTTGAAGTAAAGCGGGTTGCAGCCTTTGCCCGCCAGCGCCGAAGGGCCTGCGTTGGGTGAGAGGTAGAATTTGCCCTGCGCCGTCGCCGCGGGCACCACGGCCATGGCGAGGTTGGACCAGATGATGCCGGTCATCACGTCGACCTTCTCGGACTGGATCATCTTGTCGGCCAGTTGCACTGCAATCTCGGGCTTGCGCTGGTCGTCTTCGACCACGACCTCTAGGTTCTCGTTCCCGGCCATCTTTGTGGCCAGCATAAAGCCATCGCGCACGTCGATGCCAAGGCCCGCGCCGCCGCCCGAGAGGGTGGTGATCATGCCGACCTTCACCTTTCCCTCTTCGGCCCATGCGCCGCCTGCCGCCAGTGCCGCGACCGAGGCCGCCATCACAAGTGATTTCATCTTCATTTCAGTCTCCCTTGGTTGGTTTGGGCCTCTTTACCGGGCCCGTTCAATTGGGTCGTCTTGCCAGCTTAGCGCCTGCGCCTGATGCTGTCAGGTCACCCGCGCGCGGGTCTTGTATTTTTCGTTATCCCAGAGACGGTTCTCCATCACATCGCGGATAATCGCGACCGCTTTGGAGACATCTTCGGCGTCGATATAAAGCGGCGTGAAGCCAAAACGCATGATGTCAGGCGCGCGGAAATCGCCGATCACGCCGCGGTCGATCACGGCCTGCATCGCGGCATAGCCTTCGTCAAAGCGGAACGACACCTGACTGCCCCGCTCGGCGCTGTTGCGCGGGCTGGCCAGGGTCAGCTGCGGCACGTCGCGCTCGATCTCTTTGATAAACTGCTCTTGCAGCGCGATAGAGGCCGCGCGCAGTTCTTGCATGTCCACATCCGCCCAAAGCTCCATCGCCACTTCAAGCGCGGTCAACTGGATCACCGGCGGGGTGCCGACGCGCATCCGCTCGATCCCCTGTCCGGGCTGGTAGCTCTGCTCAAAAGCGAATGGCTGGCGGTGCCCCAGCCAACCGGCCAGCGCCGGTTGCACTTCGTCGGCCAGATCGGGGCGGACGTAGATGAAGCCCGGCGCACCCGGCCCGCCGTTGAGATACTTGTAGGTACAGCCCACCGCGAACTCGCAGTTGCTGCCCGCAAGGTCCACCGGAAGCGCGCCCGCTGAATGGGCCAGATCCCAGATCATCACCGCGCCATTGGCATGGGCCAATTCGGTGATCGCCTTCATGTCGTGCTTGCGGCCAGTGCGGTAGTCGACCTCGGTCAGCATCACCGCGGCGATATCCTCGCCGATGGCCCCCGTCACCTCTTCTGGCGCCACGGTGCGCAGCTCATAGCCCTGCTCCAAAAGCCCCACCAGCCCCTCGGCCATGTAGAGGTCCGACGGGAAGTTGCCGCTGTCCGACAGGATCACCTTGCGGTTCGGGCGCAGCTTCAGCGCCGAGGCCAGCGCCTGAAAAACCTTGATCGACAGGGTGTCGCCCATAACGACCGAACCTTCCGGCGCGCCAACGATCCCGGCCACCATATTGCCAACGCGGGCGGGCTGTTCCATCCAACCGGCTTGGTTCCAGCCTCGGATCAACATCTCACCCCATTCCGCAGTGATCATCTCCTGCACCCGCGCGGCGGCGGCCTTGGACAATGGCCCCAGCGAATTGCCGTCGAGGTAGATGACGCCCTCCGGTAGGATGAACTGATCTTTTTTCAAAACAGACACTTACAGTGCTCCTCTCACATGCCAAAGCTCAGGGAAAAGCTCCACCTCAAGCATTTTGCGCAGATAGGTCACCCCAGCGGTGCCCCCGGTGCCGCGCTTGAAACCAATGATACGTTCCACGGTGGTCACGTGGTTGAACCGCCAACGCCGGAAGTAGTCTTCGAGATCGACCAGTTTTTCCGCCAATTCGTAGAGTTCCCAATGAGTTGTCGGGTCTTCATAAACCTGTTTCCACAGGGCTTGAACCTCGGCCTTCGGCTGCCAAGCTTGCGGCTCGGGGCTGCCGGCAAGCGACGGCTCCCCCAGCCGCGTGCAAAGCAGATCAATCGCCACCTGATAGAGGCTCGGCTGCTGCATCTCCGCCACCAGCGCCGCATGGGGTTCGGGCGTATGTTCATGCAGTTTGGTCAGCGCCGCGATCCGGTTGCCCAGCAGGTATTCGATCAGACGGTACTGGTAGGACTGAAACCCAGAAGAGGCACCAAGGTGCGGACGGAACTGGGTATATTCGCTCGGCGTCATAGTCCGTAACACATCCCAAGCCGAATTAAGCTGCTCGAAAATCCGTGCCACACGGGTCAACATCTTGAAACTCTGGCGCAATTCCCCTGCCTGAAGCGCCTTTCGGCAGGCGGTCAACTCATGGATCGCCAGTTTCATCCATAGCTCCGAGGTCTGGTGCTGGATGATAAAAAGCAGCCCATCATGCGCCATGTCGAGCGGGTTCTCGGTGGTCAGGATTTGGTCCAGCCCAAGGTAATCGCCATAGGACTTGTCCTTGGCGAAATTCATCTTGGCGCCTTTGGAGGCTTCGTCGAAACTGCTCATGTATCCTCTCTCAGCGCGAAACGCTGGATCTTGCCGGTCGCGGTTTTGGGCAGTTCTTTGATGAAACGAATGTCGCGCGGGTATTTATAGGGTGCGATGGTCGCTTTAACATGATCCTGCAATAGATTGATAGTATTGGCGTCTTCTGGAGTTCCGTCAACCAGAACCACATGCGCCTGAACGATAGAGCCGCGCGCGTCATCCGCGGCGGCCACCACCCCACATTCGCTGACACAAGGATGGCTCAACAGCGCCGCCTCGACCTCCGGCCCGGCGATATTGTAGCCAGAACTGATGATCATATCGTCGTTGCGGGCGGCGAAATGCAGATAGCCATCCTCGTCCATGGTGAAACTGTCGCCGGTGATGTTCCACCCGTCCTTGACATAATCCGCCTGCCGCTTGTCGCCCAAATAGCGGCAGCCGATTGGACCCCGCACGGCCAGACGGCCTACCTCGCCGCGCGGCACCTCGTTTCCGTCCGCATCAATCACCCGCGCCTCATAGCCCGTGACGGGCTTGCCGGTGCAAGCGGCGCGGTGGTCGTCGAAGCGGTTCGAGATGAAGATATGGAGCATTTCCGTCGCGCCGATGCCGTCAAGCATGGGTTTACCGGTCTTTTCCTGCCACTCGTGATAAACCGGTGCAGGCAGCGTCTCTCCGGCGGAAACGGCGGCACGCAGGCTGCTGAGGTCCGCGCCCTCTTCCATCGCCTGCAACATCGCGCGATAGGCGGTGGGCGCGGTGAAACAGACGGTGGCTTTGTACTTCTCGATGATCTCGATCATGTTGGGCGGGCTGGCGGTCTCCAAAAGCGTCGCGGCGGCCCCGAAGCGCAGCGGGAAAACCGCGAGGCCACCAAGGCCAAAGGTAAAGGCCAAGGGCGGCGAGCCGACGAAAACATCCCTTGGCGTGACGTTCAGCACTTCGCGCGCATAGCCATCTGCGATGATCAGAAGATCGCGATGAAAATGCATTGTTGCCTTAGGGTTACCGGTGGTTCCTGAGGTAAAACCCAAGAGCGCCACATCGTCCTGCGCGGTGTCCACCGGCTCGAACTGCACCGGTTTTTCCAGCGCCAACCGGTCCAACTCGGCGTCGTGGTTGCTGGTGCCGTCAAAACCCGCGACCGTTTTGAGGAATTTGGAGGTTTTGGCGCAGGCCGTCATCTCATCCATTAACCGCGTGTCGCAGAGCGCGTGGGTGATCTCGGCCTTGTCGACGATGGCCGCAAGCTCGCCCGCGCGCAGCATCGGCATGGTGTTGACCACAACCGCCCCCGCCTTGGTCGCCGCCAACCAGCAGGCCACCATCGCAGGATTGTTGGCCGAGCGGATCAACACCCGGTTGCCGGGTTTCACCCCCAAATCCTCGACCAGCGCGGAAGCCAGACGGTTGGTCCAGTCAGCCAGTTCCTTATAGGTTCGACGCCGCCCGTTGCCGATCAGTGCGGTGTGGTCGCCAAACCCTTTTTCCACCATCTTGTCAGTGAGTTCGACGCCGACGTTCAGGCGATCGGGATAGTCGAAGCGGTCCAACAGCAAGTCCGGCCACTGGTCGAAGGGCGGCAGGTTTTCACGGGCGAAGGTGTCTTCATGTCCGGTCGGGTGCAGCTTCATGACATGGCTCCCAAAGTCTGGCGGGCGATGACAATACGTTGCACGTCCGACGCGCCCTCGTAAATGCGCAAGGCCCTGATTTCGCGGTAAAGTCGCTCCACTGCCTCGCCATTGCGCACGCCGTCGCCACCGTGCAATTGAACGGCCTTATCGATCACCTTTTGCGCCTGATCCGTGGCGAAAAGCTTGGCCATCGCCGCCTCGCGGGTGACGCGCGGCGCGCCGCTGTCTTTGGTCCAAGCGGCGCGGTAAACCAGCAAAGCGGCGGCATCGACGTCAAGCGCCATGTCCGCGATATGGCCCTGCACCAGTTGCAATTCGCTCAGCGGCGCGCCCTGCACCTGACGGCTGGTGACGCGCAAAAGCGCCTCGTCCAGCGCACGGCGGGCAAAGCCGAGGGCGGCGGCGGCGACGGTGGAGCGGAAGACATCCAGCACCGACATGGCAATGGCAAAGCCGCGCCCCGCCTCACCCAGAAGCGCCGAGCCGGGTAGTTTCACGCCATCGAAATGCAAGGTGGCCAGTGGATGCGGCGCCATAACCTCTAGCCGTTCCTCGACCCTAAGCCCCGGTGTGTCGGCGGGCACGATGAAGGCCGACAACCCCTTGGCGCCCGGTGCCTCTCCGGTGCGGGCGAAGACGGTGTAGACATCCGCGATGCCGCCGTTGGAAATCCACGTCTTGCGCCCGTCGAGCACATAGCCGTTGCCGTCTGACGTGGCTGTCATGGTGGAGTTTGCCACGTCTGAGCCGGACTGCGGCTCGGTTAGGGCAAAGGCCGAAATCGCCTGTCCCGAACGGGTCTTGGGGAGCCATTCGGCCTTTTGCTCATCACTCCCGAAAAGTGAGATCGCGCCGGTGCCAAGCCCTTGCATAGCAAAGGCAAAATCCGCCAACCCGTCATGGCGCGCCAGCGTTTCGCGGATCAGGCAAAGGCTGCGCACATCAAGCACCTCGTCCCCCTCCGCGCCGCTGTGGCGCAGCCAGCCGTCTTGGCCCATCATCGTCACCAGATCGCGGCAGGCCCCATCGGTGTCGCCGTGATCCACGTTCTTCAACTCGCGTGCCGCCCACTCGTCCAGAGCCAGCGCCAACTCCTTGTGGCGCGGCTCAAAAAGGGCCAGTCGAGAAAACTTTTGTCAGCCATGGTTTACGCCTCCCCGCGTGTTTATCTTTTGGCTATTCGTATCTCAGTCCCCTTCGAAGACCGGGCGTTCCTTGGCGACGAAAGCGTTGTAGGCGCGTTCAAAATCGCCCGTTTGCATGCAGATCGCCTGTGCTTGCGCCTCGGCTTCGATCGCTTGTTCGATGGACATCGCCCATTCTTGGGCCAGCATCGTCTTGGTCATCATATGCGCGAAATTCGGGCCGGCTTGGATTTTCTGCGCCAGTTTAAGCGCCTCATCTTCCAGCGTCTCACCTGTCACCAGCCGGTTGTAGAAACCCCAGCGTTCCCCTTCTTCGGCAGACATGGCGCGCCCGGTGTAGAGCAGTTCGGCCGCCCGTGTCTGGCCGATGATGCGCGGCAGGATCGCGCAGGCGCCCATGTCGCAGCCCGCAAGGCCTACGCGGGTGAACAAAAAGGCGGTCTTGGCCTCTGCCGTTGCCAGCCGCAGGTCCGAGGCCATGGCGATGATCGCGCCCGCGCCCACGCAGACACCATCGACGGCGGCAATGACCGGCTTGCCACAGTTCACGATGGCCTTGACCAAATCGCCGGTCATACGGGTGAAACGCAGCAGTTCCTTCATGTTCATGCGGGTCAACGGACCAATGATATCATGCACATCTCCGCCAGAGCTAAAGTTACCGCCATTGGAGCCGAAGATCACCACATCGACATCATCGGCATAGACCAGATCGCGGAACCAGTCGCGCAGCTCGGCGTAGCTGTCGAAGGTCAGCGGGTTCTTGCGGTCAGGCCGGTCAAGCCGCACGGTGGCGATCCGGTCTTTGATTTCACATTGGAAATGCGTCACATCACTGCGCATTGGCTTTTTCCTTTTCTTCCGTTTGGGCGGCGAAAGCCTGCAGGCGGGCCGCCATGGCGCGGGCTTCCTCGGAGGAGATTCCGCGCAGTTTTTCGTTGATCCAGTCTTCATGCGCCTGCGCTTGGCGGGCGAATTGCGCCGTGCCCGCGGGGGTCAAGCGCAGCATCATCGCGCGGCGGTCGCCGGGGACCGGGATGCGTTCGACCAGCCCCTCCTCGCTCAGACGATCGGCGATGCCGGTGACATTGCCGTTGGACACGCGCAGCACGCCCGAAAGCTGGCTCATCTTCAGCCCTTCGGGATGGCGCGAGAGGGCCGACATCACGTCGAACCGCGGCAGCGTCGTGTTATGCTCACGCCGCAGCGTATCGCGCAATTCCTGCTCCAACCCGCGCACGACTTTCAGCAGCCGCAGCCAGAGGCGCACGCGATCCTTGGCCACGTCGCTCATACTTCGCCCCCGATAGCGCCAGCGCGTGGCCGTTGACCGAAGCCGCGGCGTCCGACAGCAGGTAGAGCACGGCACCGGCGACCTCGGAGGTTTCGACAAAGCGGTTCTGCGGGCTGGCGCGTTTCAGCAAGGCGCGGGCCTCCTCGGCGCTTTTGCCGGTGGTGGCGGTAATATTCTCGACCGAGCGTTCCAAGAGCGGCGTGTCGATGAAGCCCGGGCAAATCGCGTTCACGGTGATGCCCGTGCGCGCCAGTTCCAACGCCAGCGCGCGGGTCAGACCGACGACCCCATGTTTCGCCGCGACATAGCCCGCAACGTAAGGATAGCCCTTGAGCCCCGCGGTGGAGGCCACGGCGATCAAACGCCCCTGCCCGGCGTCTTTCATCTCCGACAGCGCGGCCTGCCAGACGTTAAAGACGCCGGTAACGTTCACCGCCATCATATCACTCATGTCCTGCGCTGTGATCTTGTGGAAAGGCGCGGAATGCGCCGCCCCCGCATTGGCGATGACGCCGGTGATCGGGCCATTCTCGGCGCGGGCGGCGGCGAAGGCCGCTTGTACGGCATCCGCATCGGTCACGTCGCAGGTCTGAAACGGCAGGCCCTGCTCGCGCAGGGTGCTTCGCGGCGGCCCATGATCGTGACCTTGGCGCCGGTCCCGGCCACCGTATGGGCGATCTCGGCCCCTACGCCGGTGCCGCCGCCGGTGATGACGATATGGCTCATACTTTCTCCATCTCCGCCGCGCGGTCTGCCAGACGCCATGCCTGATCGCGGCCCGGGCCGTAAGGCAGCGGCCAAGCGGCGTGGCGGTCGCCGATGGCGGCGGCGGCGTGCAAGGTCCAATAGGGATCGGCCAGATGTGGCCGGGCAAGGCAGACCAGATCGGCACGCCCCGCCATCAGGATCGAGTTGACGTGGTCGGCCTCATAGATGTTGCCCACGGCCATGGTCTTGATGCCGCCATCGTTGCGGATGCGGTCGCTGAACGGGGTCTGGAACATGCGGCCATAGACGGGCTTGGCCTGTTTCGAGGTCTGGCCTGCCGAGACGTCGATGATATCGGCCCCCGCGTCGCTGAACATACGGGCGATTTCAACGGCTTCGTCGGGGGTCACGCCGTCTTCTTCGACCCAATCGTTGGCCGAGATGCGCACCGCCATCGGCTTGCCCCCGGGCCAAGCGTCGCGCATCGCTTTGAAGACCTCAAGCGGGTAGCGCATGCGGTTTTCAAGACTGCCGCCATAGGCATCCTCGCGCTGGTTCGACAGCGGCGAGATGAAGGACGAGATCAAGTAGCCGTGCGCGGCATGCAGTTCGACCATGTCGAAGTTGGCCCGCTCGGCCATGCGGGTGGCTGCGACGAATTCGTCGCGGATCGCGTCCATGTCTGCGCGTGTCGCCGCTTTGGGCAGGGCATTGTTTTCCGACCACGGGATCGCGGAAGCCGAGATGATGTCCCAGTTGCCCGCCTTGAGCGGCGCGTCCATCTCTTCCCAACCCAGTTGGGTGGAGCCCTTGCGGCCCGAGTGGCCAATCTGGCAGCAAATCTTCGCCTCGGTTTCGGCATGAACGAAATCGGTCAGGCGCATCCACGCGGCCTCGTGCTCGGGTGCATAAAGGCCCGGACAGCCCGGCGTGATGCGGCCCTCGGGCGAGACGCAGGTCATCTCGGTATAGACCAGCCCCGCGCCGCCCTTGGCGCGTTCGGCGTAATGCACGAAATGCCAGTCGGTCGGGCAGCCATCGACGGCCTTGTACTGCGCCATCGGCGAGACGACGATGCGGTTTTCAAGCTTCATGTCACGCAGTTGAAACGGCGCGAACATCGGCGCGCGGACGGGGCCATTGCTGTCGGCACCCGCTTGGTCGAGGAACCATTTCTCGGCTCCTTCCAGCCACTTGGGGTCACGCTCGCGCAGGTTTTCGTGGCTGATCCGCTGGCTGCGGGTCAGCATGGAATAGTTCAACTGCACCGGGTCCAGATCGAGGTAACGCTCAACATCCTCAAACCATTCGACCGAGTTGCGCGCCGCCGATTGCAGACGCAGCACTTCAAGGCGGCGGGCTTCTTCGTATTTCTCGAACGCCGTGGTCAGGTCTTTGTCGTCGCTGACATGTTTCGCCAGCGAGATCGCAGATTCCAGCGCCAGTTTCGTCCCCGACCCGATCGAGAAATGCGCCGTGGCCGAGGCATCGCCCAGAAGCACGACATTCTCGTGGCTCCACTTTTCGCAAAGCACGCGGGGGAACTTGATCCAAGCCGAGCCGCGGATGTGGCTGGCGTTGGTCATCAGTTTGTGGCCGTCGAGGTGGTCCTTGAAGATCTCTTCGCAGATCGCGATGGTCTCTTCTTGGGTCTTTTCACCAAATCCATAGGCGTCAAAGGTGTCTTGGCTACATTCGACGATGAAAGTCGCCGTGTCTTTGTCGAACTGATAGGCGTGGACCCAGATCCAGCCTTTGTCTGTCTTTTCAAAGATGAAGGTAAAAGCGTTGTCGAATTTCTGATGCGTGCCGAGCCAGACGAAGGGGCAGCGGCGCACGTCGATGTCTGGTTTAAAGGTTTCTTCGAATTCCATCCGGGTTCTGGAGTTCAGACCGTCGGAGGCGACCACCAGATCGTAGTCATCCATGTATTCGGAGGCATCCTTGACCTCGGTCTCGAACTGCAGGTTCACGCCCAACGCGCGCGCCCGCTCTTGCAAGATCAGCAGCAGCCGCTTGCGCCCAATACCGCAGAAACCATGGCCGGTGCTGTGGATCACGTTGCCCTTGTGGTGCAGGGCGATATCGTCCCAATAGGCGAAATGGCTGCGGATTTCGCGTGCCGAGACGGGGTCGTTAACCTCAAGATTATCCAGCGTTTCATCCGACAGCACAACGCCCCAGCCGAAGGTATCATCGGCGCGGTTGCGTTCCAGCACCGTCACATCGGCCTCGGGCTGGCGCAGTTTCAGCGAAATCGCGAAGTACAGCCCCGCAGGACCGCCGCCAAGACAGATTGCACGCATCGAAATTCCCCTCTGGTTCGCTTTGGAACGGAGCCTAGGCTGAGTCGCTTTTTCATTCAAGGATAAATATTTTATGCTTGAAGTAATCGGGCAGTCGCACGGCTGACAGGGCATCGGACGCATTGAACCCGCAGCCCACAGGGCCTATGCCAGACGGAAATTCACGACGAGAGGCGGTGCGATGACCGATGTAAGCAAAGCAGACTGGCTGGCGGTTGAGGTCCAAGACGCGCGGTTGCAGGTCTGGGCGATGCAGGGCGGATCGGCGCTAGAGACCGCCACGGCGGAGTGCGACCCGGCGGGCCTGACCAGCGCCTCGGCCTTTGACGCCGCGCTCAAGACACTCACCGCGCCGTGGCAATTGCCGCGTTTGCCGGTCTTCGTGGCGGGCCTGCCCGTAGGCTGGACCGACGCCGCGCCCCGCATGGTGCCCTGCACCGCCACTGCCGAAGGTGCGACGCCTCTCCCCACGGATAACTTCGACCTTCAGGTCATCCCCGCCCTGCGGCAGCAAAGCCCCAGCGGGCTGCTACGAGGGGCCGAGACACAGATCGCGGGCTTTCTGAGCCTCAACAAAGACTGGGACGGGGTGATCTGCTTGCCAGGCGCGACTTCGGTCTGGGCGCAGATCAGCGCGGGCGAAGTGGTGAGCTTTCAGACTTTCCTGACCGGGGAATTGCTGGACCTTTTGGGCGACGGCACCCCAGCCGAGGGCACGGCGCTGGACGACACGGCCTTTGACGATGCGCTCAGCGATGGGCTGTCGCGGCCCGAGCGGCTGGCGGGGCGTTTGGCCTCCATCCGGGCTGATCTGGCTTTGAACGATATCCCGCCGCCCACGGCAGAGGCGCGGTTGGCTGGCACGCTGATCGGCGCGGAACTTGCGGCGGCACGGGCCTATTGGCTGGGGCAAACGCTGGCGGTGATCGGCACGGGCGGCGCGGCGCAGCTTTACCTGCGGGCCCTGACCCAGCAGGGCGCCCCGGCGACAGAGTCCGAGGGCAGCCGCATGGCGCTGGCCGGAATTTGCGCGGTGCGGCGGGCAGCAAAGGGGCTAACCCCTACGCGTCAGTCTTTCTTTGGCCCGTCGGTCTTTTTCTGCATGTCCAGATTGACGAGGTCTTCGAGCATATCCAGCAGGTCTTCCATCCGCTGCTTGCCGAAACGGGCCTCGAAATCGGAAAACAGCGCCGCGGCATCGCCCGCGTGGTCTTGTAAAATCTGTTGGCCCTGATCGGTGATCGTGACGATGGACTTGCGCCCGTCGTCCGGATCGCTGGCACGGCTCAGCAGCCCCTCTTCCTCCATCGCGCGCAACATGCGTGTCAAGCTCGGCAGCAGCAGACAGGCTTGCTGCGCCAGTGCTGTCTGCTCCATCGGGCCAGATTCCTCGACGACGCGCAACACGCGAAACTTCTGTTCCGAGATGCCGCTTTCGTTCAGGATTTCCCGGATCGGCCCCATCACCCTTTCCCGCGCGCGCAAAAGCGCAATCGGAAGGGAGCGGGCAGTGCGGCGCAGGGGGGCATTGTGGCCATTCTTGACGGTTTCCTGATCGCTACTTACCAAGTCAAAGAGCGCCCAAAAGGGCGTGACGATCACCATAACCGCTGCGGCATCATTCTTGAAGAGGCCAAGCCGCGCGGAACAACAGTGAGACAATACAACAACATGGGGCACAGATCACGTATGACAACCAAGATTATAGGCCAAAGGAGCCGCGGATGAACTGGGAGGATTTCCGCCAGTGGGGCCGCCGTGCGGCCGATTGGGCCGCAGACTACCACGCGGGCCTGCGCAATGAACCCGTCCGCGCACAGGTCGCCCCCGGTGCCGTGCTCTCTGCCCTGCCCGACGCCCCGCCCGAAGGGGCCGAGGCGATGCAGGCGATTTTCGACGATTTTGAGCAGACCATCATGCCCGGCATGACCCATTGGCAGCACCCCCGGTTCTTTGCGTATTTCCCGGCCAATGCCGCGCCTGTCTCGGTGCTGGCGGAATATTTCGTCTCTGCCATCGCGGCGCAGTGCATGCTGTGGCAAACCTCTCCGGCGGCGACAGAGCTGGAAACCCGCGTCTGCGATTGGATGCGCCAAGCGATCGGTCTGCCCGATGGGTTCACCGGCGTGATCCAAGACAGCGCCAGTTCCGCCACGCTTTGCGCCGTGCTGACGATGCGTGAGCGGGCATTGGATTGGCAGGGCAACAAGGCAGGTCTGTCGGGCCAGCCGCGCCTGCGGGTCTATTGCTCGGCAGAGGTGCACACCTCGGTCGACCGCGCCATTTGGATTGCGGGGCTGGGCGAAGAGAACCTTGTGCGTATCCCTACCCACGGCCCAACCCGCGCGATGGATGCCGATGCCTTGCGCGCCGCCATCGCTGCCGACCGCGCGGCGGGGCATCTGCCGGCGGGGATCATCGCCTGCACCGGCGGCACCAGCGCGGGTGCCAGCGATGACATCGCCGCCGTGATGGATGTGGCCGAGGCCGAAGGGCTCTACACCCATGTCGATGCCGCATGGGCCGGATCAGCGATGATCTGTCCAGAGTTCCGCGCCCTTTGGGCCGGGGTCGAACGCGCCGATTCCGTGGTAATGAACCCGCATAAATGGCTGGGCGCGCAGTTTGATTGCACCACGCATTTTCTGCGCAATCCTGACGATCTGGTCCGCACGCTGGCGATCCAGCCGGAGTATCTGAAGACCCACGGCGCGGATGGGATTGTGAACTATTCCGAATGGTCGGTGCCTTTGGGCCGCCGCTTCCGGGCACTGAAACTATGGTTCCTGATCCGTGCCCATGGGCTGGAAGGGCTGCGCGAGATGATCCGCAACCATGTGACATGGGCGCAGGACTTGGCCGCACGGCTGGAGGCGACGGAAGGGTTCGAGATCGTGACCCCGCCAATGCTCTCCTCTTCACCTTCCGCCATTTGGCGACCGCAGACCTTGAGGCGCATAACCAAAAGTTGCTCAATCGGATCAACGACGATGGGCGGATCTACCTGACCCAGACCCGCATCGACGGGGCTTTGGTGATCCGCTTTCAGGCAGGCGCCTTCACCGCCACAGCCGAGGATGTGGCCATGGCCTATGACGTGATCACCAAACTGGCTGAAGCCAATGTTTAAGGCGCGATCAGGCTGACGCACGGCATGGCGCGGATGACTTCGACATCCGCGTCATAAAGCGCCGTCATCCGCTCGACCAATTCCTCGGTCCAGCCGGGCATGTCGAGTTCTTCCTCGATCTCTTCTTCCAGCGCGTATTTGTCGAGAAACGCTGTGATTACCCTCCGTTTCTGCGCCTCGGACATCTCTGGATGGGTGTCGAGATAGCTGCGGAACCGCCGCATCCCCTCTTCGGACATGATGGCGTGCAGCAGATCAAAGCCGCCTTTGATCTTGGTCTCCGGCTCCAATCCGGCCATCTCGCGGATGATCTGCGCCCAGATCAGCGGCGTGTCTTCGTTGCACCAGACCGTGATCGGAATGCCCGGCGCCGCTTCGCGCAATTGGGCAATCGTCTCAGACCAGCGCAGGTCTTCCGGCCCCCGCTCCCCCAGAAGGCCGCCGAAGTCTTGTCGGCCGCTTTGTCATAGAGCACCGGCACCAGCGACGCGGGGTTTCGGATCGCCATAAAGATGCAGATCTCGTCCTCGGGGAACAGCTGCGCCATGCGCAACATCCGAACGGCGGCGGCGGGATAGAGCACCCCCTCTTGCAACGCCGTGGCGGGCGAGCGAAAGAAATTCGCATCCGACAGGATCACCCGGCTGGCTGTGCCCTCATCAAGAATCGCATCAAGCAGAACATCCCGCGCCACCTCAGAAGGCTCTGCCTTGTGCATCGCGTTGAGCGTATCGCGAAACAGATTGCGATAGGTGCTGGGCCCGGGCACTTTGACGCCGGTTTTGGCAAAATCATCCTGATTGCGCAGCAGGCATTTCAGCAGCCGCTCGTCTTCCGTGAAATGAACACCTGTGTGCAAAACGAGTTGCATGATACTCCGCTCAACCTTGAAAATCTTGGCGATGAATAGCCCGTCCCGCGCCGCGTGTAAAATCCGAAAGAAACTCTCATTTCCCCTCTTGCACCCCCGCGCCATTTCTCTAAATGAGCCCTCAGTGCCCCTATAGCTCAGCTGGTAGAGCAACTGATTTGTAATCAGTAGGTCCGCGGTTCGAGTCCGTGTGGGGGCACCACTTAATCCTTAAAATTCAGACCTTTGGCGCTTCGTCCGAATTTGGCCGTCCGACCGTCCGAACCCGTCCGAGTCGGACGGCGGCCATTCATATCGCCAGCATCCCAGTTGCCAGCTGTCGACAGGGTCGACACATGCGATGATGTGGGCCTTCGGATTTGAATGCAGTCCGGCAGGTGATGCACGGCCGCTGGGATAACTTCTCGTCGCGTGTGAGACGATTAATGAATGCAAAAGCCCGCTCTTCAGTTTTATAAACACTGCCTACAGGTCGCCCATTCTTATGCACCTGCCAACCTTCACCGCATCCAATTACGTCAAACATGAGTTCCTCCAATAAAGCTATCAGGCTCGCCCGCTACGTTCGTGCTGTGGAGCTGGTTTTCCGAAAGGATCAGGCCATTGCGGATCGACGCCAGTCTGCCCCTTGATGACAAGAGACACTGCATCGCGCATGAGCGCCATGAAAATCTGCTTCGCACTCTCGTCTTGGACGAATGCCATCTGGATCGAGCCCAAAAACAGCGCGCCATCCATGGTCTTTGGCAATGCGTAGTATGCGACCCATAGATCACCTTCGACACGCATCGCCAGCCTGCCCATTTCCTGTTTCTGGTTCATGCTTTTTTCCTCAGGCTTAGTTGGTTTTAAATAGATGGGGATGGATTTGGCGCGCTGACCGTTCGATCCATGGGGCTCGATGCGTGATACAAATGCGCCAAATCTGCCAGCGGATGAAATTCGCGCACCTGAACCGTGCGAAATATGGCTTGCGATAGTATCCACCGTTTTCAATAGAAATTAGCCTCGCCGTGGGCAGCTTCTTTCTGATGCTTTTAGGGATCATGGTGCCTCCGGGGCGGGTCCAGACGGGTCGAAAATCTCGGCAATCGCCATGTGCTCGGTAGCTTGGCGTTCAAAGGTCGCCAACTCCTCGGCCGTCGCGTCGGCTGGGGCGGTGCCTTTGATATAGCGCCGCCAATCGGCCGCATGGTTTCTAAGAGCATTTGCGACGATTTGTGCCTGTTCTGGTTCTAGGCTGAATTGGGTCATGCTTTTTTCCTCTTGGTTTCAGCTGGCCGCTGGATTGATGCCACCGCACGCGCGGCCGTGTGGAATGAGGGTGGCATGTAGATTTCGCCCAGCTGCGGATCGAGCGCGGCCGAGTTGCCCAGGACATCACCGACATCCTCTTTTGTGCTGCCGCCGGCGCGGGACCAAACCCCGAAGATTCGACGCAGATCTCGGAATTGGAGACTTGCGAGACCTGGCACAGACTTGGACGCCAGTGCGCGTATCGCGGCCCAGCGTTTTCGGAAGAGATCGCCAGAATAGGGTTGCCCGGTCGCCTCATCGATCAGCAGGTAAGTGCGATCTTCACCTTCGACTGGTAGCTGCATGCGCAAGTAAGGCTGCGCCTCGGGGTGTATTGGCATCACGCCATAGTTCTCGCGCTTGGATCGGATCAATTCCCAGATCATCACCGGCGCATCGATGCCCGCCACCTCAACCTCACGGAAATGAGCAACCTTGGCATTGATGACGTCAGTCTGACGTTGCGCCTGGAGGGTCGCCAGAACAATTCCGCAGGCAACGGCATGATAACCCAAAGACTGCGCAGCCTGCACCAGAGCATCAAACTCTGCCCAGGTGGCCGTGCGGTGCCGCTTGCGGACCGCTTTCATCTTCAGCTTGAAACAAGGGTTGGTATTTTCGGCACGCCAGCCCCGCACTTCGGCGTGGCTCATGAGGATCGAAAACATGCGGATCAAGGCTAAGGCCTGCGCCGGACCCGAAGCAGAATATACGGTCTCGTACCAAGTGCGGAGGATCGGCTTGGAGAAGTCCACGACGTTGCTTGGACCCCACTTTGTTTCGATCACGGCCAAATTGATGGCGTAGCTGCGCCGGGTCGCATCGGAGAGTTCCTTGAACGCTACGGAATGCCGATAGTCGGCTATCAGAGCATCAATCGTCCTGCCGCCGCTGCCGCGCGCTGGCGCGGTGTCACCGCGGCGCCTCCGATCAACGTCATCATTCAGGCGCTTGGCCTCACGGGCTGACCAGGTCGGACGATCGCCATTGAGCTCGACAGGCTGAAAGCCAAGTTTCCGAGCGGATGCATTCGGCTCCCACCACACCCGCCACCCGCCATCGGCGCGACGGCGCTGGCGCAGGCTGGCGATCTTGTCGGTGATGGGTGCCGCGCCACTCATGCCCGACGCGCCTCCTCAAGCAGCACCACATTTGGTCCGCCCACGAAGGGATCGTCGGAAGTCGGCCGGCATTGCAGATCAACCCAAGACGTCACCGCATCCTTGCGCCATTTCAACGGCCGCAAGCAGGTTGGCATAGGCAGTGGAAAATCGTGGTCACGCTCAAGACGCGGACGCGCTTGTAGGAATGCAGCGCCGTCGGAGAACCCGGTAAGCGCCGCGACATCAGCGGCGGTTATGAAAGTCACTGCCCCTTCCTTTCCTGAACATCGCCCCAGCGTTGCAGCGAGACCGAAAAGTCGTCTTGCGTTTCCGGGTGGTTGCGTGGCTGGGGGCGCCGAGGTGGCACCAGCAGGAGAACCACGGCCAGCGCGGCCGACAAGACTGTCACCCCGCCGATCGCTGTCAGTATGTCTCGAATGAGTTCCATGTCTTTGCCTGATGGTTTACCGGACAGTGTCGCCAGCCTGTCGGGCTTGTGGGTTGTGAGGGCGGTCGAGCAGACCCGCTGGCGACCCCCGGCAGAAAGTCTATGCAGACGCCTGACGCTTCATTGCGTCGGCAAGCCCTTGCGCGAAGCGGGCAGAATTCTGCATTTGAAGGCTAAGGGGAATGTCGAGGTCGGCGCCCCGAAGCGTCGGGGCTTTCTCTTCGATCTGCCCCGCCCAGTTGTGCATCACGTCGCAGGCATAAAGGAAGCCGCGCCGCTCTTCGGGCGCCATGGATCGGATCATGTCCGCAGGATCAGCAAGATCAGCCATTGTCGCGGACCGAGGGCATAAACGTGACGTTGTCGAGTTCGGTCATATCGGCGATGACGCCCATCGCGCGGCGGCGATGCAGCAGTTCCGTAGCGATCTGAGGGATAGTGAGGATGATCAACGCCGCATCGGCGTCGGAAAGCCCAGTACATTTCTGCGCGGTTGTGCCGGCGCAGATGACCTGTTCGAGCATTTTGTCGGTGATCGGCCCAGCCATAGCATTCGGGACCGTGGGAAGGTTGGCAACCTGTGTCATGTCAGCTCCTGTATGATGTCTTCACACAAGAGTTAGGAGTTGATACCCGCAACTGTCAACTGACTTTTATAGTTTTACTATATTTTTATTTTAGGTTGGCCGTCACACAACTCGCCAGCTACCTATGATTTTGCCCCTTATAAGAACATTGGAGCCATCTACAACGTCAACGCGGCGATCCGCCGCTTCAGGACTTGCGGCAACCAAGACAGGAGGTTCATACCTGCGAAGCAACATCCGAGATGCACCGGTCTTGCCGTCATACTTCTGCGCGATCACCACATCGCCGGCCTTGCAGAGCTCTGATTGATGGGTGTCGAGCAAGATCATATCACCAGGGAAATAGCCCATAAGGCTCAGCGCGCCCCTTTCTATCTGCCAAACGTCAACACCCGGCCTGGCGCCGCCCAACGCAGCAGCGATATTGTATACACCATCACTGCTATTGCCCTTGTCGCCCCAGGGTGCCGCATCACTATCTGCAAACTCGGGCGTGACCCGGCGCGCCTCAACAGGCTTCAACACTCCTGCGCGCTTCAAGACCTCATCGATAGGAACCTGTAGCACTTCAGCAAATGCCCGAGCCCATTCCAGCGACATTTTTTGACGGCCAGTATAGATATTCGAAACGTTCGCGCGCGTGCGACCCATTTTTTGCGCGATATCTTCGGCTGTCGCACCGACGCGTTTCTGCTGCTGCTTGAACCACTTGTCATCCATTTGTCAGCAAGTAGCTACTCACAACTATAATTTCACGATACAAATTCTGTATTTTATAGTTGCCAAGATATACGTCCCGCAGCTAGATGTCGTGTCATGAGTAGCAACCTGACACCACTGGAAGTATGTGAGCGCCTTATCGCCCCCATTGGCGAGTTGGGGCGGATCGTCGATATGGGCGAAAAAGCCGGTTATGGCTGGCGGCGCGCATCTCAATATCGTGATGCCGGCGACATGCCGCCCCGCGTCAATCGCAAGCTTCTTAAATATGCCAGACGCCAAGGCATTCCCTTGGCCGAAAAACATCTGATCTGGGGCGCAAGCCGCGCCGAGATCGAAGCACTGCTGGAGAATATGTCCGCGCAAGAGATTGCAGCGGAATGAGAGTTGCCCGGCACCTCCTCCCTACCGGACAACCGGATTGCTATTGGCCCATGAGGTACAGCGCCGCTAGGTGCGCCGCGATCCGGACTTGCGTGCAGGCCGCCGTGGGCGCGGACGGTCTGCACGCTTTTTTACCGGAGGTGCGCAATGGGCTTTGATCTGCGCAAGTCCGTCCGCCTTGAGGCTCTGTCGATCGGGATGCGGGCACGGTGCAATGATCTGAGCCGCGACGATGTCGATGCCATGGTTACCCGCGCTGAAGAGGCCATGTCTTCTGACGAACCGCTGTTTCGTGCCATCACCGACTTTGCCGTCCAGTACGAGGAATGCCGGTTCGATCGAGAACGCCTGGTCGCGATCGGCCAGACACTGACTGACGCGATCCGGACGCTGGTCCAGCACGAACCTGTCGATGCCGGGAGGGCTGATATCTATGGCTGATCCGGTAGGCATCGATGCACGGTTTTCGGCGGCAGACCAAACGCTCGCATTTGCGCTCACGTGGTTCGCGACCGAACGCGTGGTGTCGCAGCCCAATCAGAGGATGTGGATGGAGATCCTCCGGGATGTCCTGCCGCTGGTCACCGAGGATCATCCAATCGTGGCGCCGATGGTGGCTGCGGCAAAGCAGGTCATCGTGTCTGTCGATTTTAGCGGGGAGCTCTCGTTTCGAGCGCACCTCGATGCCAACACGGCCGTCGCGAAATTCGCGGCATGGCGGGCGGGTCGTTCCTACGAGGTTTTTAAAGAGCTGCGCGCCGACACCTGAAACCCAATCCAACGAATGGAGCATTCTGATGCAGACGTTTTTCGGAACTAAGCAGATCAAGGCCACCGCCATGACCCGGCAAGCCTATAACAACTATCGTGGCTGGACCCTTCCTGCTGATGAGGACGGTGCGGATCACGGCTATTTGGTCGAATACATCGACGGTGGCGCATCGAACCATCCTGACCATGCGGGCTATATCAGCTGGTCGCCGGCTGATGTATTTGCCCGGGCTTATCAGCCTCAGGACGCGATGTCGTTTGGCCACGCGATTATGGCCATGAAGTCTGGCGCCAAAGTCGCTCGGGCAGGTTGGAACGGCAAAGGGATGTGGGTCGCGCTGACGCCGGGATCGGCCTTTCCCGCGAAGCATGCCAAATGTGGTCACGCAGCTGCGAAGCGTGCTGTTGAGATCGATGACCCGGAGGGTGAGATCGAACTGTTGCCGCACATCGATATGCGCGCAGCAGATGGCGCTATGGTGGTGGGCTGGCTTGCATCGCAAACAGACATGCTCGCTGACGATTGGCAGATCGTCCCGGACTGATCATGTCCCAGCGCCCCACATACTCTCTGGATGAGATCAAATCCATGCTGCTGGACCAGCTCGACGGCGTGGTGGCGCAATACGCGCCGCCGGCCAAAGGCTCCTACACAGCGTTTGGCAAGTATTTCACCCTAAACCCCGGCCGCGCAGATCGCTCGGTCGGAAGCTTCTGCGTCACAATGACAGGAGCGGATGCGGGGCGCTGGAATGACTATGCCGTGGGCAGCGTACCCGGAAAAGGATATGGCGACGTGCTGGATCTGATCGCCCTGTCGCTGGACTGTGACCTTGCCCAGGCGGTGCGCGAAGCCCGTTCGTTTCTCGGCCTACGCTCCGACAGCCCCGAGGACTTCGCGCGGCGGAAAGAAGCGGCGCGCAAAGCCGCCGTGCGCCGATCCAAAGCTGAAGCAGAAGATCGAGCGCGCAAAAGGGCTCGCAGCGCCCAGGCGCAAGCGATCTGGCTGGGCGGTCAAGAGCGCATCGCCGACACGCCTGTGGAGTTCTATCTGCGCGACCAGCGCTGCATCGATCTGCGGGCGCTAGGCCGCCAGCCGCGGGTTCTGCGTTTTGTGCCCGAGTGCAGCTATTACCACGAGGATCCAAAAACCGGCGAGGTGTTCGAAGGCAGCTATCCTGCAATGGTAGCGATGGCCACAAACCAACGCGGCGAGAACGTGGCCGTCCACCGCACCTATCTGGCACGCGATGCCCAGGGCCGCTGGAACAAAGCGCCCGTGCCGGCCGCGAAGAAGGTGCTGGGTGAATACCACGGCTCGGCGATCCACATCTGGAAAGGCATTGGCCCCCGTGGCGGCAAGCCGGTCGGCCTGCGCCATGCGCCTGCGGGCACCCATCTGTTCATGGCTGAAGGCATCGAGGACGCATTGTCGATCGTGATGCTGAAGCCCGAGGCCCGCGTTCTGGCGGCGATCTCCCTCGGAAACCTCGGCTTTGTCGCCCTGCCCGACACGGTGACCGATCTCACCTTGGTCGCTGACCTCGACGACAACGACACGGCCCGCGAGCAGCTGGAGCGCGCCGTCGCGCAGCACCAGAAGGCTGGCCGCCGGGTGAAGCTGTTTCAGAACCGCTGGGGCGGCAAGGATTTGAACGACGCTCTGCGCGCCTCGGCCGCAGGGCATGAGCAAGGAAAGGAAGCCGGATGACCCAAGCTGAAATCAAAAGCGATGCGCGCGATCGGATTGGCGAAACCTTAGATTTGGCGCTCCGTATGCGCACGGCAATGTTGAAAAAGAACAAGCGCCGTGCCTGGACAAAATGCCCGGTTTGCGGGTCGAAAATCCGTGCCTATTTGGCTGGTTCCAAAGCGCATTTGCACATGGCCTGTGAGAGCAAAGGCTGCATCTGGGTGATGCAATGAATGCCCTCTTAGCAGCCGACACACTCGAGGTCGGAAACTGCGGCCCAGACTGCGACTGCCAGTCCATCCACTTGGTCATGAACGACGCGGGCGGCGATGGTTTCGCGGCTGCCTCGATGCAGCCTGAGACCGCGCGCCGTGTGGCGGCCGATCTTCTGAAATGTGCTGACATTGCCGAAGCGCAGCAGCTCAAAAATCACGGGCGGATCACATGAATTTTCGCACTGAAATCCGCCTCGGCCGCTACGGCGTCGCCTTTGGACACGGCAGCTGGGCCGGGATCGATCATCTCGGCCTGCTGCATCCGCACTTCAAGGAGAAGGATGTCCTCGATCGCCAGTTCTACGCCAGCGCCATAGGCCTGCTGGACAAAGCCTTGCAGGCGTCTCGCACCCTCGCACCCGGCCCTTACGGGGAAAAGAAGAGCGCCCGCCGGCGCAAGTTTTGCGATCGCGTTGCCTCGGTCGCCAATGAATTGGAGGCACAACAGACGTGACAGAGCAGGCAAGCAACGACGCGTGGCTTGGAAATCAGGATCGCGCCAGCTACCGCAAGGCCCCAAACCGTCCCACCAAGGACGAGCTGCGCGATGCTTTGGACAATGCGCCGGAGGCCCCACGAGCGGATGACAGCGCAGGTGGCGGTGGTGACGCCCCTCCCCCGCCGGGACAGCCCCCGGAGGACGGAGATCGCAGCTATCGCGGCCGCCCCAAAGGAGAAATCTACGATGGCTGCCCTGTTACGCCGTTGGGCGTGCGCGGAGATCATCATTACTTTCTCGATGTGCTGGGTCAGATGCGTGGCGCCAAGAAGCTGGAAGGCCAGTTCATGCAGTCGCTGTTCGGCCATCAGATCCCCAAGCTGTGCTTCAATTTCGCCCAGTGGGAATACAAGGGCGACAGCTGGGTGCGCAAACCCGGCCGCTTCGATGCCTACAAGGCCAGCATGGCGATGTACGAGGCGACGTCGGAGCTGGGCGTCTTCAACCCGCTGCACGACGTGCGCGGTGTGGGTGCCTGGACGGATGACGACGGCCGGCTGATCTATCACGCCGGTGACGCGGTGCTGGTGCGCGGCGAGAAGAAACGCCCCGGCAAGGTGGGCAAGCATATCTATCCCGCACAACCCCCAATCCCCCACCCTGACGAGGCTGATGAAGCCCCGGACCCCGTGCCCGAGATATTGAAAACCATTGAGACCTGGAACTGGGCGGTGCCGGATGTGCACCCATTCATATCTCTGGGCATGATCGCGACGCAGATGCTTTGCGGTGCCCTCGATTGGCGGCCGGTCTTCTGGTTGGTTGCGCCGGCTGCCTCAGGCAAGTCTGAGTTCCAGAAGTTGATCAAGTTGCTGCACGGCGACGACGGCCTTGTGCAGACCACCGACGCCACCAAATCCGGCATCACGTCCAAGCTGGGGCAGTCGAGCTTGCCAGTGGCCGTCGACGAGCTCGAACCCGGCGATGAGCGGTCAACCAAGGAACGGGACATCATCGCGCTGGCGCGGGTCGCGGCATCGGGTGGAGAATGGTTTCGCGGGTCGGCCGACCAGACAGGCGTGGGCGGCAAGGTCTATTCGGCTTTCCTCTTCAGCTCGATCCTGATCCCGGGCGTAATGAAAACACAGGACGTTCAGCGTCTGATCCGGTTGGAGATGAAACCGCTCGATAAGGGCGCGGCCAAGCTGAACTTGCAGCCCCGCACATGGCGGGCACGCGGCGCACGTCTGAAGAAGCTGCTCATCGATCGGTGGGAGAGCTGGCCGGACCGCATGTCCGCGTGGCGTCACGCACTGGAGCATGAAGGTGTTATGGGCCGCGATGCCGACAACTGGGGCACAGTCCTCGCAATGGCGGATATGGCGAGCCAAGCGGATATCGCGACAGAAGATGTCATGGCCAGCTGGGCCAAGAAGATCGCCTTCATCGCCAACGCCGATCGCGAAGACACGGTGAACGATGCCGATGCCATGCTGTTGCACCTTATGGGTCAGCAGTATGATCCCTACCGAAAGGGTCAGCAGTACAACATCGCCCAGTGGGTGATGGGCGCGGCTGGCCTGCCTGGCACACCAGAGGGGCTCCGACACCCGGACGATGAGGGCCACAGCAGCCTGCGCATCACCCAGCAGCGATGTAACACCCAGCTGGCCAGCGTCGGCCTGCGGGTCAGCGGCACGGGCGAAGAGGCGCAGCTGTTCATCGCCAACCAGCAGCTTCAGCAGCTGAAGGACCTGTTCCGGAACTCGGACTGGGCCGGTGGTGTCTGGAAGCAATCAGCGTCCCGCGTTCCGGGTGCCACACCAACCCCGCACCCTCTCACCTTGGCCGGTATTCGATCACGCGGCTACCTGATGCCGATCAAGTCGATCCCGGGCCTGACCAGCTTCCCGATGGACCGTGAGCGCGCCGATGACGTTGTGGGCACACCGGTCTCCAAGCATGACGTCGAGGATTGGGGCTAAGATGATGAACGCTGTGATCAACTACCTGAATTCGCGTTATTCTTTGCGCTTCCCCCGCACCCGCTGGGATGCCATTATCTACGCGCGACGAGGGCCGCAGACCATGGGTCAGGGGCACAACGGCGCACAAAATGAAAACCCCAGCGTTGTGCCCTCTGTTGTGGGCAAAAGACGTTTAACTACAGCGGGTTACTCTCTACCCACAACGCCACAACGCCAAACTGGCCCCCTCTCGTGTGTGTGCACGCACGCGTGCGCGCGTACGAGAGCAACTCCGTTTTTCCGTTGTGGCGTTGTGACTAAACCTTATGACATTGATATATATAGAGAAAGAGGCACAACGCTACCCACAACGCTAGGCCAAAAGGGCCAAAAACCGTTGTGGGTAGCGTTGTGGGCAGCACTTAACCCCCTGTTATCTAATAAAAAAGGGGTTTTTGAGCATGGCTAAGCCCAAGAATTCCTTCGAAGTCATGGCTCGCACCGCTGCTGAGCGGTTGGACAAGGTCCGCGAAGCTGGTGAGCAGCTGACCTTCCTCCCCGATGAGCAGGGCAACGCGGTCGATCTGGTCGAGGACAAGCCAGTCGGCCGTCCGAAGGGTGCCAAGGGCAAGGTGAACAACCAGATGCGCGACTGGCTCGCCGCTCAGGGCTATTCCATGCCAGAGGACGTTCTGGCGCAGATGGCTGGGCTGGCGTCGAGCGGCGATGCCGTGATGGCAGCCATGGAGCGCGCGGAGCTGGTCCTCGCCTGGGCCTTCGACGGTGCGACCCAGAAGGTGAAGGGTGGCGGCACCAAGCCTGCCGTGCCCGGTGCTGGCACGCGGCTGTCGACGTTCATCCAGCTCTACACGATCCAGCTGCGCGCAGCCGACGCACTGCTGCCCTATGGCGCGCCCAAAGCGACACCGGACGTCAGCGTCCAGCAGTCGGTCTTCGTCAACGTTCCCTCCGCCCCGAGCACCGCCCATCCGGGCGACAATGCCCGCGTGATCAGCGGTCGATCGGGCGGTCGGATGGTGCCTGCGGACGTGGCCTACAAAGACCAGCAAAAACAAGAGGTTACCGAAGCGGACAATTCAGCTTCGGACGATGAAAGTCGGACGGAATGAACAACGGGTTGAAACAAAAGGGAAAAGCGGTGCCTGTATCACTGATTGAAAATCATTTGGACAGCATCCCGGCCGGTCCGATCTGCGGGTGTCCCGCGCTGCTGGGCGCGGCCGCCGCGACCCCCGGGGGAGGTCCCGCGCTCCGTCTCTATGGCCCTGTTTCCGACCCCATTCAGCCTTTTGGTCCTTCCGGAGGTTTCAGAATGAGCGCGATTGTTGGATTTGATGGATGGGGTTGGGGGAGAACCTATTCCTCTGCCCATGAAGGGGTTGGGGGAATGCACCTCTTTCGGGTGCAAAGCTCGGACTGACAGATGAACAGATTGCCGCCCTGGCGGGGCAGTCGGCGAAAGAGGCAATTGACAGCCTAGAGGGCGAATTCGCCACTGGCAACCTGCCGGATGTCGAGACGGTCACTTTTCCCGGACCGATCTCCGAGGCGTTCTACTGGTCCAATGCCGATGTCTGCGGCATCCAGGGCCCGGTAGGCTCGGGCAAGACCACCACGCTGATGAAATCGCGCCTGCGTCGCGCGATTGAGATGCCACGGTCCACAATCGACGGTGTGCGGCGCTACAAGGTGCTCTTCATCCGCGAAACCTATCGCCAGTTGTGGTCGACCTCGATCCCATCCTATCTGGAAACCTTTCCAAAGGAGCTCGGGAAATGGTCAGGCGGCCGCGGCGACCCGGTGACCCACGTGATCCACTTCGAAGATGATCATGGGCCGATCGAATTCGTCGCTGAGTTCATGGCGTTTGGTGACGACATCGTCGCCTCGATGCGCGGGGTGCAGACCACCGATATCGTGCTGAACGAAAGCGATACCATGCCGGTGGAAATTTTGACTGTTGGTATTGGCCGGATCGACCGCTGGCCTGCCCGCCAGCACTTCGAAGGCCTGCCGGTGCATCTGCGCGGCTACGGTCAGATCGTGGGGGACTTCAACGCCCCGGATGAGGACAACTGGACCTTTGAGGTTTTCCACGACGAAGAAAAGCGACGGTTGTTGCTGGATGCGCTGTCGGCCGATCTGCCAGAGGGCGCAAAACAAATCGAGATCAAGTTCTACAACCAGCCCGGCTACGGCATGGACGGCTGCGAGAACATGCAGAACCTCTCGCCGACCTATTACCAGCGTCAGATCGCGACACAGCGACTGGCTGGGCGTGGGGATATGGTCGACCGGCTGGTGTACAACAAGGTTACCTATCTGCGCGTGGGCGATCCGGTCTGGAAACGTGAGTTCAGCCGCAGAGTGCACGTCAGTGACACCCCGTTGCAGCCAGTCCAAGGCGTTCCTCTGCGCATCGGCCTCGATCAGGGCTTCAAGGGCGCGGCAGTGATCGCGCAATGTCTTGAGGATTACCGCTGGCGCATCTACGCCGAGCTGCATTTTCCCGAAGAGCGGCTGATGGCGGCGGTCTTTGGCAATCGCCTCGCGGACCTCCTCGATGAACGGTTCAACGGCTTCCGTGTCGAGGCGGGCTGGGGCGACATGGCGGGCGAGCACGGTGCCTCCCAGGCGGCGGACGAGAACGCGACTTGGAACCTGATGGTCGGCAAGGCTGCGGGTTTCTACATCCGGCCTCAGCGGATCGGCACCAACCGGATCACACCGCGTCTTGAGGCGGTTCGCGCAGCGCTGGAAGCCCCTCTGACGCGCGGTGAGCCCGGTCTGCTGATCGACCCCTCCTGCAAGTTCCTAATCCGTGGTTTTGCGGCCCGCTACGTGTGGACCGAAGAGACCAACAAGAGCGGCGACAAGCGGAAGGTCCCCGACAAGAGCTTCACCGAAGCCAACGTGCATGACGGGCTGCAGTACCTGCTCCTGAGCGAACACCAGGCGGACGGCACCAGCCCCTACGCCAAGAAAATGCCCGACACCGACAGACGTGGCCAGATGGGCCACAACGGAGGGCCGCCCCTGTCGGGGAATACCGGCGGCCTGCAAACCGGTTGGGATATCACCAACCCCTATGGAGCGTGAGAGCATGAGCAAGACGGACCAAAAGGCATCCGACGCCAAAATCGACCAAGAAAAGAAGGCGGCTGATGAAAAGGCCTCAGTCGAAGCGAAGGCGACCGAGGACAAAAAGGTAGCTGATGAAAAGGCTCCGGCGGAGGCGAAAGCATCCGAAGACAAGAAGGCGGCTGATGAAAAAGCGGCGGCCGAGGCGCAGCCAACCGAAGAGCCGGTGCAAATCGACAAGCAGCGCGTCAAAGACCTGATCGAACAGGTCGAAAACCGCCATGGCCACCGGATCATGGACCTGGTCCACCGGTTCGAGCGCGAAGAAGGTATGCAGATGGCGGAAGGGGACGAGACCGCAGCACCGAAGATGACGATGGCTGGTGTTTCCTGTCGCTTGCGTGCTGGTCCCGACCAGACCTTGGAAAACTGGGCCAACGCAGCGCGGCGCGCCTTGCTGAAGGCAGCATAGGCCATGAGAGCTACACCACCCGTGCTGGTCCAGCCCTACAGCGATCATGCGGCCATGAACGTTTTGTCGCGGTTGGACGTGATGGATCACATCGAGGCCGAGCAGATGCGCGGTCGCCCCATCTCGCACCTCGAACTGTTCGCTGACTGGCGCGCGATCGAGCCAGCACGGGTGGTGTCTTTGGTGCTCAGCACCGGATCCGAAGCTGCGCCGCGCCCCTTCGCGGTCCTCGGGCTTTCCAACACTGGCCAGGCCGGTGTTGCGCAAGCGGCACTCCTCGCCCGCGACCACAAGAAGTTCCGGGGGCGCTGATCGGTGCCGCCCGGCACATCCGCGCCCAGATGCCCGTGTTCTGCGCTGAAAACGGCATCTACCGCATCGAAGCCCGCAGTTGGGCAGGTCACCCCCGTGCCGCCCAGTTTCTGCGCGCTTGTGGCTTTGTCCACGAAACAGACATGCCCGGTTTCGGCGGGGCAGCCGCCACCATGTTTAGCCAATTCGCCTGGACCCACCCCACCCCCGAGAAGGAAACCTGAACCATGTGTTTTGCACCGAAATCCCCGAGCATTGCGGCCCCTCGTATCGCGGCAGCTGACAACCGTGAAGCCACCCAGCAAGCCGACATCGAGGCTCGCCTGCGCAAACGACGCGCCGGCGCCGCGGCAAACGTCCTCACCAGCAGTGTCGGCATCCCCTCGACCCCGCGTCTAGGTCAGTCCGCATGAAGCCGGACACCGTGATCGAGAATGATCCCCGCGCCGAAGAGGCGATCCGGCGTTGGGATGAGCTGAAAAGCAGCCGAAGCCGTCACGAGCAGGATTGGGAGGATATTGCCAACCTGATGCGGCCGCAGCGCGGCGGTTTTGGTCTCTATGACCACAAGCGGCGGCAGCAGGAAAAGCCGCTGTCCAGTGAGCCAATCATGGCTTTGGGCAGTTTTGCAGCAGGCATGTACGCCGCGCTGACGAACCCGGCCAACCGTTGGGGCGGTTTTGAGACACCGGATCAGGAGCTGAACCAGTGGCGGCCGATGGCCGAGTGGAATGATTTAGTGACCAACCGCGTGCTGGCCAGCTTCAGCCCGTCGGTGTCCGGCTTCTATGGCGCGACTTTCCAAGCCTATTCCGACCTTGCGGGGTTCGGCAACGCGGCGGGCTATGACCAGATCGACACCGTCAACCGAAAGTTCATCGATGTCACGATGTCGCTGGCCGAAGTGGTGGTGGAGATCGACGCCCATGGCCGCGTCGTGGAAATGGTGCGCAAGTTCACCCTGAAACCGCGTGCAGCGGTTCGCGAGTACGGGGCAAAGATGCTGCCGAAAAAAGTCAATGAGATGGCGGACAAGGGCAGCTCCGACGATGTGACCTTCTACTACCACATTCTGAACAACGACCAGTTCGTCAAAGGCAAGCTCGGGCCACGTGGTAAGCCTTGGCTGGGCATCACTGCCTGCGAGGAGGGGCGCTCTCTGGTGAAAATGGCTGGGCACGAAGACATGCCGGCCTATTACCCCCGATGGGACGTCGACAGCGGGATGACCTATGGCACGGGGCCCGGCATGATCGCCCTACCCTCCGCGCGCATGGTCAATTTGATGGATGGCGCTACGATCCGAGCAGCACAGCAGGCCGCAGACCCCACACGGCTTGCACCTGACCGTCAAGCGGTGCCACTGAACGGGACATTCCGGCCCGGATCGGTGGTCTATGGCGCGGTGGACATGCGGGGCAATCCGCTGATCCGGAACCTCGAACAGGCTGGAAATATCGGCCTCACGATCGAGGAAAAACGCGCAAAGACCGAGGCGGTCAAGGAAGCGTTTCACTATGCGGTGATGTCGTTGTCCGGCCGAACCGGGGTCACCGAGGAAGAAACCCGGATCATGGAAGAAGCGCGGCTGCGCAACTGGGCCCCACACGCCGATCGCATCATGGAGGAATATGCGGCGCGCAAATTTGAGCGGCGTTTCCGCCTGCTTTGGCGCGCCGGACAATTGCCGCCACCGCCGCCCGAGGCCAGCGGCATGCCCCTGCGGGTGCGGTACCAGTCAGCCGCGGCAATGGCGATGCGCGCGCGCGAAGGCACCGCAATCCGCCAATTCATCGGCGATCTCGGCCCCCTCGCCCAGTTGAACCGGCGTTATGTCGACCGTTTGGAGCCCGACGCTATTGCCGAAGCCTTGCATGACGCCAGCCCATCGCTGCCGGCACGGATCCTCCGCTCGCGGGAGGATGCCGACGAGATTGCGAAGGCCCGTGCAGAGAAAGAGCAGCAGGCTGAACAGATGCAAATGGCTGAAGCCGCCGGTGGCGTGGCCAAGGACTTGGGCGTCACGCTCGGAAACGGAGGGATCCAATGATCTGGCAGCGCCTCCCCATCATCCGCAGCTTCTTCGGTGGGCCGAGCCCGGAGGTGGACCCGGCCGGCGCTGCGGCGGCGGACGATGCCGCCAGCCTGGTTGCACAACGGTGGCGCCGCGCTTTCGCGCGCGATCCGGAGCTCGCTGAAGATCTGATCCGGCAATCGGGCCTCATGGCCTTGCAGCCGATCGACATGGTGGATGGCTATCCCCAGCCGACCCCCATCGACCCCTACCGCCTTGCATATGACGCTGGGCGACGCGACCTCGCCCTGCTGCTGCTGGCACAGGGCAATATTTCCCACCACGAATTGAGCCAACTGATGGAGAGCCTCGATGTACGTTAAATTTTTCCTCAAACCCCTGATCTGTTTTGCGCCCGAAGGCGACGCCGGTGGCGGCGCTGGCGGTGAAGGTGGCGCTGCCGGCGTGGGGGACGATACAGTGTCCGCCGGCGCGGGCGATGACACCGTCAATGGCGGTGCCGGGGCCGATACCCTCACCGGCGGCGGCAACGATACCCTCACACGTGGTGACGGTGGCTCAGCCAAATGGTGGGAGGGCGACAAGTTCAAAGACCATCGCGACATGCTCGAAGCCACCGGCCTGACCGTCGACGATCCTTTGGACGCTGTGATCAAACTGGCCAAGATGGAAAAATCTGCCCAGACCAAACTTGGCAAGCCAGCCGATCAGCTGCTCACCAAGCCCGGCAAGGACGAAAGCGTCACCGACTGGATGAAGACCAACGCTGATATTTTCGGGATCCCCGAAAGCGCCGACAAATACGACATCAAGAAACCCGAGGCTTGGCCGAAGGATGCCAAGTGGGATGAGGGCCTTGAGGGTAAGGTGCGCGAACTGGGGCTCGAGAAAGGCATGTCGAACGACGCGGTCAACGCAATGGTCGGTCTCTACGCAGAGAACATCATGGCCCTCGATAAGAATTCGGCGGACGATCTGGCCAAAGCCAACAGCGAGATGATGGCCGATCTGCAAAAGGACTGGGGGCAACAAACCGAAGCCAAGCTCACGCTGGCCAGCCAGGCCGCGTCGGTCATCGCCGAAAAAGCGGGGTTGGATCAAACCGCAATGCAGAACCTTGCCGAGAGCCTAAAGCCGAAGATTGGCGACGCGGGGACCATGCGCATCTTTGCCGCGATCGGCGAGATGATGGGCGATGATCAGATGGTGATGGGCAATGGTGGCACGTCGCTGAGCACCACGCCGGCCGAAGCGCGTGCGGAGTTATCGAAGATGCAAAGCCCCGGTGGCGAATATTATGAGGCCACCAGCAAGCGCGACGCTGCCACAATCGCCCGACTGAAGCCGCAGATCGATCGCCTGACCAAAATTGCCACTGGCTAACCCTTGCCTGCTTGACGCCCACGACGCCCCTGCTAGCAGGGGCGTCCTTTCAACACGCGGATTATGCTTAGGTATGGTAGAATCAACAGTGATCTGAAAGCCTCGCGACTATTGCCGAGGAGACATTATGATTACTGAAACATTACGGTCTATGGAAAAACGGATGTCTTGGACCAACGGGCGGAAAATGCTGGCCCTTGCGGGCATTTCGCCAAGCGTAGGTTGGCAGCGGACGATCGAAAAATACTCTGGTGACGATAAAGCCCTCCCTGTTGGAGAGTTGCAGGATGCTTTGACCGAACATAATTTGTGCGGCGACAAATTTACCAAGCTTTACCGGTTCAATGAGGATGCTAGAGACCGCCTATATGCGTTCTTTACTCAATGCGAAGTGACCGAGAGCAAAGCAACTGAAGCTTTCCCGAACACCGTTTCTGATGACGAACTTGACGAGTTGGGTAGTGATTTCGAGATCGTCAATGTCACCAGCAATGAAGATGGCATCGGTATGGTCTTGAGCAGCGTGTTTACTTATACGAAACGAGAAAGCATCGAATTTAGTGTATTCGATGAGCCGTCAGAGATGCGGAACAAATACGAAGAGGTCGTTGGTCTAAAAAACGTCCGCACGCAGCTCCTTCACGTCATCTGGCTACCACATCATCGCGATTACCTAGAAATACGTGTCGATTACCCCAAAGGCATGAAAGAGGTGGAGGCGCACGGGTTTCATTCAATACTCAAACGCAAAGTTAACGATTGGGGTATCGTTGCCTTAGAGAGGCCAATAAATCTGTTTCCTGCTGTGCGTGCGCTCTATGACGACGAAGACGAGGGTACCGTAACCGAAATCACCTTTGCCACACCAACCTCAGCGATCAAGAACGAGAAAATGTTACGTCGAAATCGACAGTATCTAGATCAGCGAAAGGAAGTGTACCATCTCGCAGGGAAGAAGGGACTTGGCGACGACGCCGAAATTATAGTGTACAAGGTCACTGTGGAATGGCCGCGTCCAGAGGAAGGCATCGACTATGTTCCCTCGGTCGCACTGTCAGCATCCGGTCCCTCTGGGAACGGGCCTGGTAACATGCCAACGATCTCAGGGGCCTCAATTGCAAACTGTATCCGCGCCGCTGATTATGAATTTGTCATCGAACGCTTGGGTGAGAAAGCCAAACTAGAGGAGCTCGCAGGTCACTGACGCAGATCAGAATAGATCAGACACTAGACGATCTGGGGTCGGCGAACCTGCCGCCTGGCCTCTATGAAGCATGCGTAGCAATTGCCGAACATCTGCAGCGTTTAGATGAAGGTACGCTGCATTTTATGCCCGCGAGCTATTTCTATTCAAAACTGGGTGACGAGGCGGATCTTCAGTACATTCTGCCAGCATTAAACCTCTTGACCACGATAGAGCATGCTCTGTTGAAGGCGCATGGATATCTCCAGTTTTCCAACGAAGACCCCCGGCCGCTTGACGACGAAGACTTTCACGAATTGTTGGTCACTGGAGAGCTGGTCGACGACGAGAGCGGTGAATTGATCGAAAATCCTTGGACTAAGGTGCACCTTTACTATTCTGCACGGGAAAATGCCTTTGTCTGAGCGTTCACCTGCCTCTTCTGCCTTTGAAGACCTTTTCAAGTTCAATCCTGAACCACAGCTGCGGCTGACATTGGCCTATGCCACGGCGCCAAATTACGAGGCTCGGTTTGAGGCATTAGAAAAGCTGATCGACAAATGCTACCGCACCCTTGTTGATGGCCGGGCGGAGAACCGGGAAGAAAGCGAAGACCAGCTGAGCCAGCGTATAGTTGACATGCTCAAGTTCGCGTCGGTCAACGCCGAGCATGATACAAAGGTCGGAGGCCACTGCGACATCATCGTACGGGGCCCTGAAGATTTTCTTTGGATTGGCGAAGCGAAGGTGCACAAATCTTACCAATGGCTTGTTGACGGATTTCTTCAGTTATCACGACGTTACGCTACCGGCCTTAAAGGCCGGAACAGAGGCGAGATCGTGATTTATCATCGTGAAGGAAAATCTCGGCTAGTCTTGGAAAAGTGGCGGCAGATCATTGATAAAGAATTTTCTGATGTTACGGTCACCCATGAAATTTCTGATGGCGAACTTTGCTTTAGGACCTCACATATCTGCCCCAACAGCGGCCTTACGTTTCACGTCAGGCATTGCATTATCCCATTGATGCACAAACCTGTGAAATAAGGCGGCCGTTGTCGTGTGGCACACCTTATGTCTACTCGCGAAATACTAACCCCTAGTTTTATCTTGACAGAACTCCGAAAATCGCGATGACATTTATGCACGACGGGTGGCATCGCATATGCGTTGTCCGTCTGATCAGGGACAAGCCCCTGCGCTGATGCGGCGTTACGCCCAGGTCGGGTCCGGATATACCGGGCGGCCCCTCCGAAAACTCACCAAAGCAACGTTGATTTTTCGAAGGAGAGGGCTGCATGTCCTACGCTCAATTGGTGGAAGCCCACCACAAGCTCACCTATTCCAACAACATCAAAATGGTCGCACAGCAGATGCAGAACCCACTGCGCGCCGCAGTGACCATGGTGCCGGCAACCGGCGAGGCGCAGGACGCCGCCGATCTGCTTGGCAAGAAAGACTACATCGAGGGCGAGGACTATTCCCGCCGTAACCCTGACAACCCGACCCCGCGCAGCCGTCGCTGGCTGATCCGTCCGACCGTCATCGAGGACGGTGAATACATCGACAAGGAAACCAAGTTCGACGCGGCGCTGGATCCCACGTCTCCGCTGGTGCGCAACTCGGTAAAAACTGTCGAGCGCGGTGTGTTCGATCGCATTCTCGGCGTAAAGAAAACCAGCGCGGGCTTTCAAGCCTTGGGCGGCGGCATCATGGGTCGCGCAGTGGAGGGCAAGCGCCCCGGCGGTACGCCAACGTCACTGGCCACCGGCAACTACGTTGCGGCCGATCTGGACACCCCGGGCACACCTCTTGGTCTGAGCTTGCTGAAAATCCGAAGCGCCTGCGAAGCCATGGAACTTGAAGATTTCGGCCTCGAGACCGACGACGAAATCTACGGCCTGATCACGCCGAAACAAAAGACCGACCTGATCAACCTCGCAATCGAGACCGGCAAGAACCTCAACCCGTTTGAGGTCAAGAACATCTCCGAGGGCAAGCCGGGCCAGCTGCTGGGCGTGAACTGGTTGTTCTCCAACCGGGTGCCGAAGGACAGCAGCGGCAACCGCCTGATCCCGATCTGGTCCAAGGAAAACGTGGTGGCGGGGGTCTGGCAGGATGTCGATGGGCAGATGTGGAATGACACGTCGGCCAAGAACCTCCCCTACATCTACACCGACGCCTACATCGACTGCGTCCGGGTGGAAGATGTGGGTGTGCGCATCATCCGCTGCGCCGAGTAATCCTGATCCCGACGGGGCGGGATCGCCGCCCTGTCGTTTCCCCAAATTCTGACAAAGGAAACGCAAAATGGCCGTTGTCAAATCCACCTCAGACCTGATCCACGACTACTTCGACATGGACGCCTATCCACCCGATCCGGTGCAGGCCCGCGGCCGCCTCGTGATCGCGACTGGCATTGTCGCCAACCTCGCCACCGACAGCGCCCTCAGCCAGTATCATCTGGTCGATCTGCCGTCCTCCTGCATCTTGCACCCAGACACGTTCTTCGACGTCGAGAATGACGGCTTCGCGCAGATTGTCATTGGCACCGAGAGTGACACCGACGCTCTGGTCGATGTTGCCAAGATCAACGGCAACATGATCAGCCCTGTTGCCAAAGGCGATGCCAACCACGGAAAGCGTCTGTGGGAGATGCTGGGACTGGCGGCCGATCCCGGTGGGAACATCGGCATCTGGAAGCATGCTGAAGCTGCAGCAACGGCCGCAGGCTCGATGCCCTTCCAGATCCATTACATCACCGCCTGATCTGGCACCGCACCTGCGCGGGGCGGTGTCTGCCGCCCTGCCCTTCCTGATCGAGGCGTAGCATGGCCACCCCCAAAGCGACATCCACCATCGTCAGCCAAGCATTTCGCTTCATGGAAGTGACGGCGCCGAGCTCGTTGGGGGATGGGTCGATCAAAGCGACAGCTGCCAATGAGCAGTACCCTCTCGCGCTGAATGCTTGCCTTGAACAAGAAGATTTCAGCTTTGCCCGCCGGTTCGTGTCTTTGAAGCTCGCCAACACGCCGGAAGGTGAAGTCGTGGATCCCGATCTACCGAACTTCCACGTCCTTCCCAGCGATTGCCTCAAGCTGCGCGGCCTGCGCGACAAATCAATCAAATGGCGTATCGACGGTCAGTACGTATTAACGGACCGCGCCGAGGCAGTGGCAATCCGCTACACACGCCAGATTACAAACGAAACACGTCTACCGGCCTTGTTTCAAACAGCGGTGAGCTATCAGCTCGCCATCCTTTTGGCTCCGGTCTATGTCGCGTCGCGCACTAAACGGGCCGACTTGGTTTCCGACGGCGCAGCAGCCCTGCGCAAAGCGATCGACAATGACGCGGTGTCTGCCAGCCATGCCCGCTGGGACGGGATGGATGATCAGGGCGACTGGGCCAGCGAGGCGACCCGATGACCCGCTCGCGCACGCCTCAGTTCTCGTTTTCCTCGGGTGAGATTTCACCGCTGCTGTTTTCCCGGCCGGACTATCAACGCAACCAGTCTGGCCTGCGCAGCTGCAACGGCTACATCCCTTTGCGTCAGGGTGGCGCGACGCGTGGACCAGGCACGAAATTCCTCGGCTATACACACGCGAACGCCAAGGCGCGGCTGATCAATTTTGAATTTGCTGAAAATGACGCTTTAACGCTGGAGTTCACCAACCTTCGGATGCGCGTTTGGCGCTATGGTGAACTGGTAATGGACGGGGCCAGCCCGTTCGAGTTGGTCACGCCCTACCCAGAAGCTGTGCTGGGCGACCTGTGGTGGGTGCAATCGGCGGACGTGATCTATCTCGCCGATGGCGTCAGGCCAATTCAGAAGCTCTCTCGCTTCGCTTTGGACAATTGGACAATTACAGACGCACAGTATGACGCCGGGCCGTTCCGGGTGCAAAACCTTGATGAGGCCAAAACCCTTCAGTGCTCCGCTGCGTCGGGCAGCATCACCCTAACCGGCACAGGCAACATCTTCGATGCAAGCTGGGTCGGTGTGCTGATCCAACTAAAGCCGGTCGACTTCACAGCGCTGCCTCTCTGGAGCGGAAACACAGCGATCGCGGTCGGCGACCTGATGCGCTTTGACGACAACATCTACGAGCTTACAGCCGGCACGAATACCGGCGTCAATCCACCCATCCACAACGAAGGCGATCAGCTCGTCGACAGCGAAAAAGGGACGCGCTGGCTTCACATCTCAGACACCTCCGGCATCGTGCGCATCACCGCAGTTGCGAATGCAAATTCTGCAACGGCTGATGTTATCAAATCTATTCCGCAACCCTGCATCACCTCGGCCACGTATCGTTGGTCCGAAGGCGCCTGGTCAGACCGTCATGGCTATCCGCGCACGGTAGAGATCTTCGATCAGAGCTTCTTCGCTGCCTTCAACACTGCTGAACCCCGCGGCATCTGGGCGTCTACTCTTGGTGATTTCAACGATTTTGAGCCGAGCATCGATGCCGACGGGGCATTCGCCTATACGATCTCAGGCAGCGACACCCAAAACTCAGGCACCTGGTTGCGCCGGGCGCGGCGTGGCATCTACATCGGCGCTCTGGGCGAAGTCATCCGCGGATTTTCCAATGCATCAGGTCAGCGGATCGGTCCGACCACCTTCGACACATCAGTGGAAGGGACCGACGGGTCTCGCCCCGTCAGGCCGATCACGCCATATGGCTACCCTGTCTTTGTGACGAAAGACGGAGCTCGGCTGGAAGAAATCCGGTATTCCTTTGAGGAGGATGGCGGCAAGCCCGTCGAGCTATCCCTTCCCTCGCAACATCTTGGCGCGACCGGCTTCGAAGAGATCGTCTGGCAATCGTCGCCGCAGCGGTTGGCATGGATCCGGCGCGGCAGCGGCGATTTGGTCGTGATGCTCTATGACCCGGACGAACAAGTTCTGGGTTGGGCCCGCTGCTCCCTTGCGGGAGGTTTTGTCGAGAGCCTTTCAATTTCCAGCAGCGCAGACAGCAAGACCGATATCCTGACCATGATTGTCCGCCGCACGATTGACGGTCAGACCGTGCGCATGATCGAAGAGCAATCGGTCATCTACGGCATCATTGCGGGCTTCCAACCGATCGCTGAAGCCAACCATTTCTTCGCTGCCTCTGAGTTTACGGCCCTTCCCGCCACCGACACATTCTCTGTCCCGCATCTCGCCGGCGAAACTGTTCATGCTTGGACTGACAAAGGCGAATACGGCCCCTACCTCGTGCCTGCCTCCGGGGAGGTCGTCTTGGATGCCGAGGTAAGCCGCGCCTCTATCGGCCTGCTCGACGAGACCCATGAATTCGAACTGCTAGACATCCCCGCTCCGGCCCGGGATGGCTCCACGATTGGTCGAAAAAAGCGCCTGCACGCCGGAAGCGGAATCATTCTGCGCAAAACCGCAGCTGGCCGCGTCAGCACCGTCGAGCGCAATTTCGCGCAACCCGATACCGTCAATCAATCCGAAGAACTCGTGCCGCTGCAAGTCGCTGCCGACCTCGTGAATGGCTATGACGGCGTGATGCGGCTCGAAGCAAATTCTGGTTACGCCGACGAAGTCAGCCTGCTCTTCAAACCGACCGGCGGTGCCCCCATGACCGTCATGGCCGTGATCCCCAATGTCGAGGAGGCGAATGCCTGATGTGTGATTTTATCACTCCGATGTTGGCGGCCTTCGGTGCTGGCGGGGCTACCGCTGCCGGCGCGACTGCTGGCGCGGCTACCGCCGCTACGACAGGCGCGAGCCTCGCCCAGATCGGTACGTTGCTGTCGATAGGCGGGTCACTGTATCAAGGCTATGCCGCCAATAAAGCTGCGAAACAGAACGTCGCACTCATCGAGCAGCAAAAGGAAACGGAAAAGCAGCTCAACGCGGTCAAGGATCAACGCGAGCGGCTCCGTTTCGCATCGTCGATCTCCAAGCAGGCTGCTGAATTGGCCGGCCGGGGTGTTCAGCTCGACAGCCCCACAGCCGTGCTGCTAGGTCAATCCGCCGCACAGGAAATGTCTTTCCAATCGCAAGCAATCCGCTCGACCGGCCAGGCAACTCAAATGGAACTGACCGGCGAGCAGCGCTCACTGGAGGCGCGTGGCCGCATGGCACTGCTCCGCGGGGGCTCTCAGCCGCAGGCACTTGGCTGAACAGGGAGCCAGATGACTGGCCGGGGCTCGCGGCATGACGCTCACCGTTCCAAAAGCTGGGAGCGACGGCGGCCGCGCCGCTCGGGTTCGTGTGGAAGAGCCCCAAGGCGGCGCCATGCTCGCCCAGTTCGGCGACCAGATGCGTCAGGTGGGCGAAGCTCTGGAAAACGACTACCTGTCGCGCGAGGCGCAGCGGTTCCAAACCGACCTGACCGGCGAAATGAACAATCTGCGCCTTGAGGTTATGGAGATCGGCGACCCCGATCAGGCCGAAGCTGCATGGCGGCAGGGCAGCCAGGCTCTGCGTCAAAGCTACCTTGAAGGTCAGACCGATGATGGCCGGCCCCGCGTCAGCCCAAAGAATGCGGAAAAGTTCGGCCTTACCTTCGATGAGTTGCACAATCGAAATGCTTTTTCTCTTGGCAAGCAAACGCTCGGCGCGCGTCAAGCGCAACAGGAAGCGACCTTCATACGTTATGCGCAGACCGCCACACAGCAAGGCGCAACCGCCGACCCAGACATGCGCGCGACATTGCTTGGACAAGGGTATGAGCAAATCGATCAGATGGTGGCGGCCGGTGTCATTGATGCTGCCGAAGGTGAGCGGCGCAAACTGGGCCTGACCCAAGACATGGACAACGCGCGGGCGATCGCGATGGTGGCCAGCGATCCAGACGGGTTCCTGGCATCCAGCGGCGACGGCGACTTTGCAGGCCTCCCCGCTGATGTGCGGGCACGGTACCGTGTCCAGGCTCAGGGGAACATCGACCGCGCAGCTTCTGCCGCTCAGACGGCAGCTGAGAAGGCCGCGAAAGAACAAGAGAAAGTTGTCGGCGAGCGCCTTCAGGCGATCATCGATGTTCGCGACGGAGGCCTTAAATCGGTCGATGAACGTTGGCTTGCCAGTGACGAGGCAAAGAACCATCCAGACCACCCGAAAGCGATGGCGAAGCTGTCGCTGTCCAACGAACAGCCCCGCCTTCAACAAATGACGCCGGCCGAACTCCGCGCCTCAATTGCTGGCGAAGAAAATCGCCCGGTGAAGCACAAGTATCAGACCGAGCGTGTGCAGCTGCTGAAAGATCGGTTGAAGCTCGCTGAAACCGAACTGAGCAAGGATGCCGTGGCCTATGTGCGCGACATCGGTCTTTATGTTCCTGACCTGCCAGAATTCGACCCGAGCGATCCGGCCGCCTATGCCAAGGGATTGCAGGCACGCGTCAAGATGTCCGATGATCTGGTCGAGAAAGGCTTCGTTCGGGATCCCGTCTATCTCGATGAAACCGAGCTTGAAGCGCTCAAAGAAGCCGCGGCCATTGAAAATGATCCGTCTGCGCGAGCATCGCTGGCCTATGCGCTCACGCAATCTTTGCCAGCGGACAGCTCGGTCACCGTAGCCGACCTGATCGACGATCCGGTCATGAACCATATCGGCGGGCTCCAAGCCGCTGGCGGCCGAGCCACTTTGGCAACTGAGGTGCTTCGCGGCCAGCAGGTCATTGAGGCAGGAAACGTCAAGCTTCCCCCGGCTGCCGATCGCACGAGTGCTGCCCATGTCGCATTGCAGGGTTACTTTGCCGACGAGCCCGAAGGGGAACAAACAGAAGCCGCAATTCGGGCGTCGGCTGACGCGCTTTATGCTGCTCGCGTACGACGCACTGACCCGACGGCGGCGATCGATGAGGATATCTATCGTCAAGCGCTTCATGAGGTCTTGGGCGGCACTGGGAAATACGGCCGGAGCAATGCGAAGGGCGGAATGCAGAATGTCAGGGGCGCTCTCACACCGTTGCCCATGAACATCAGCGCGGACAGCGTTAATCGCGCACTGGCGCAACTCCAGTTCGACATGGAAGGCCGTAAATCCCCCGTTTACGACAGAATGGACGCAGAGTTCGCAGCTATGGCTCAAGCTGGTGGAGCCTTGCCGCCGCAAGACTTCATCGGTGGCGCGGATGCTCAGGCCCGCGCCGATGCAATCTGGCAAGCAGCAAGCCGTTCTGGCGGCCAACCCGGTATCAATGGCGAGGTCATCGCGCCTGACGCCTTGGCCGACATGCGTCTCAAGGCCGTGGGACCCGATGAATACCGCCTCATGCATAACGGCCGCACAGTTGCCGACACACTGTCCGGACTTCCCTTTGAATTCAGCCTCACAGAAATTCTGAAAGGGTATGAGCAATGACCTTCTTCCTCAAGAAACGGTCTGAAGAAGAGCAGCAGCAAGTCGATCAGCTGATGTTTGAGGGCACGCCCTCCTTTGGGGAACGCCTTCAGGCGCAAACCAAAGAGACCCGCATCCGCAAAGACCTCAACGGCCAACGTGCGAAAATGGAAAAGTCTGTTGTCGAAGAAATCACCAGTCAAATTCCGCCCGAATATATCGTCGCGCCTGATCCTGAGGCTGGCATCCCAACCCCGATGCATCGCCATGATACCCTGTTCGCGAGCATTAACCGGGCCAAAGCCGCAAATCCTAAATTTAGTAATCTGCCCACCTCGATCGAGGAGCTTGACGCTGAGGTTGATCGGCGTCGCAAAGAGGAGCTGCAAGAAGCTCAGGATGTCCTTGCCCAGGCAGACGGCTTTGTGCCGGAGCTTTTGGGTGATCTCTGGGCAGAAGTGACGACCCCTGAAGGTGCAATCATGCTCGGGACCGGCCTCACAGGTCCAGCGCGCTTGGGCACCACGATGTTAGTCGAAGGAGGGCTGGCGGCGCTCGATGAAACCCGGACCCTTGCCACGCAACAGCAAGTGGCAGACCAGCTTGATATTGATCCGCCGCGGCCAGTTGCCCAGATTGGTCTTGCAGGTCTGACCGGTGCCGGTTTCGCCGGCGTTCTCGTCGGCGGGGGCCATGCCCTCAGCTATGCAGTGAACCGTCAGCGTACGACTGGGCTTCGTCGCCCTGCCGACGCACCACAGCTGCGCTATGCACAATCGGTGGAAGAGACTGAGACTGCCCTTTCACAGGGTAGTGATCTGCCGACCGACACGGCGCCACCACCCTCCGCCACTCCTCGCTACATCGACACACCGCCGGGCTGGGAGCCGATCAAGAACGGCATTTTCGCAGGGGAAAGTGGCGGCGATTACAACGCGCTCTTCGGCTATCAGAACCGTACCGGCGGCCGGTTTGCCGAAGTCAAACTGACTGAGATGACAGTTGACCAGGCGATCGAATTTTCCAGCGTGCGCGGAGAGTACGGTCAGTGGGTTAAAGGTCAGATCGGTCGCGTCGCCACACCCATGGGCGCTTATCAGATTGTCGGCACCACGCTCCGGCTGGCGAAGAAAGGCCTTGGTCTGCGTGGCGACGAGCTGATGGATGAAGCACTTCAGGATCAGCTGGGCATCTGGATCTATCGCAAGCAAGGCACAAAGGCATGGGAAGGTTATCGCGGGCCACGTAGCACGCCGCCAGCGCCCGCAACAGGCGATGCTCCGGCGACCGACTTTGCCAGCTATGCAACAAGCCGGGGATATACCGCATCCGGTCAAGTCACCGCCGGCCGGGATTTTCGCATCGATGTCGACTATGAGGTCGTTGATGCCAGCACCTTGACCCGCGCGAGTGGCAATCTACAGCCGCGCGATCGCGGACGGGCGTCGAGCGACGAGCAGGTGTCAGAGATCGCCGCGTCGCTGGACCCTGCCCGGTTGATGCCGGCGCCGGAGGCTGATCGCGGCGCGCCTATCATCGGACCCGACAATATCGTTGAGAGCGGCAACGGCCGGGTGATGGCGATCCAGCGGGCGTTCGAGCAGCATCCTGACCGTGCCGCCGCTTATCTCGAAGAAATCGAAGCGGCAGGTTTCGAGGTTCCGGAAGGCGTTGAGCAACCAGTTCTCGTCGGTCGCCGCCGTTCGGAACTGACAGACAGCCAGCGCCAGAACTTCGTGCGGCAAGCAAATTTCTCTGCGACAGCCCGCATGTCGGCGACCGAACGCGCCGCTGTTGATGCGCGCAGTCTCGACGCCGACACGGTTGCGATGTTCGACCCGGCCCAGCCGCTGACCGCGCGCGCGAATGTGCCGTTCACCCAGAGAGTGTTGAACTCTCTGCCCCAGACAGAGCGGAATGCTCTGGTCGATGGTGTCGGACGGCTGAACGCTGAAGGTGTCACCCGTGTTCGGCAGGCAATGTTCGCGCGCGCCTTTGATGCCCCGGATATTCTGGCCCGCTTCGCAGAGGCTGATGCAGGTGATCTGCGCGGGTTGATGGATGCGTTGGAAGGCGCGGCCCCGAGCTGGGCTTCCATGCGCTCAGCGGTCCAGGAGGGTCGCCTGCGCGACGAGCTCGACGTGACACCATTTCTGATGGAGGCGATGCGCACGATCGCCGATGCCCGTCGGATCGCCACGAGGGACAACAAAGCCTCCGCTCAGATGGTCGAAGAGTTGCTGGCGGACGTTGACCTGCTGGATGGGGCTCTACCGCCCCTGACGGCTGCTCTGGTGCGTATGATGTATCCTGACGGCCGTGCCCTCCCCGCGCCCAAGATCACCGCGTTCTTGGACCGCTTTGCGGCCGAAGCCCAGAAGGTGGGCAAAACCGATGCGGCATTGTTCGACGATACCGTCGGTGTGCTGGATATTCTGAAGACGATCGACAGCCGCGCCTTTGGTCAATTGACCGAGATCGGCACAGCCCGGATACCTGCCACGCCCCCGCGATCCGCCGACATGCCCAGCGATGCGATCCCGGAGAATGCATTTGCCGAGGGCGCGTCATCGCCTGAGCTTCAGGAAGCGGATGACGTGCTGGCCGCCGGCTTCGATGAACGCGCCTCACAGAAGGTCGATGACCGTCAGGCGGCGGCTGACATTCGCGCATTGGCTGATGATGTTGCGGCGGGTGAAGACCTCGCGATCCCCATGGCCGATGGCACGACGTTCTCAACCCGGCAGGTGCTCGATGACCTCGACCAGGACGAGGCCTTGGAGACAATCATCGATCTTTGCACAATGAAAGGGGCGGCCTAATGGCGAACATCCATGATTGCTTGGCGCGCGCCGTTGAAGCAGGCGAACTGAACAAGGAACACGCCGAGGCTGCGGCCTCGAATTCGATCAGCTGGTGGCACGGTATGAACAGGCGATGCCACGCCACCAGGCTGAGGTGAGCGCGCGGGCCAATTTGAAAGAGGCAACTTCAAAGGCCCGCCGCTCACGCAGACATATGGTCTTGAACCAGTTGCAGACACTGCAACGGATCAAGGCATTGCTGACCGAGGCGAGAGATCCCTCAAAAGCCATTCTCGACATGTTTGAAACCACGCCGAACAGCGGCTTCAAAGGTGAGAACGTGCGCTTCATCCAGGAGGCCATTCAGGCCCGGATGCGTCACGACATGCGGGAGTTCTTGGAAAAGGCCGGCCTTGGGGTCACCGGCCGCAGCAAAGACCCTGCCCTGATGCGGGATGTGATGCGCGAGCTGCATGATCAACCGACCGAGAGTGCCAATGCCAAGGAATTCGCCGACGCAATCAGAAAGTTGAAAGCCTTTCTGCGTCAGAACTTCAATGCCCATGGCGGCGACATCGGCGAGATCGCTGACCACGGTGTACGCCACAGCCACGATGCCCGCAAGATCGAGGACGCCGGGTTCGAGAGCTGGAAAGATGCAATTTACGACAGTCTCGATTGGAGCAGGATTACCGACCTGTCGACAGGCAAACCCTTTGCCGTGGCTAAAGGCGCCCGCCCTTACCGTGCCGAGGCCGAAGCCTTCCTACAGCGGGTATATGACAACATCACCAGCAATGGCTGGGAGAGCCGCGAGCCAAGCATGAGTTACGGCGGCAAGGCACTTTACAACAAAAACGCCGAGCCCCGCCTGCTGCATTTCAACAATGGCGACGGCTGGATGGACTACAACGAGCTGTTCGGCACCACGGATCCTTTCACCGCGCTGGTCGGCGGCATGGATGCTCTGGCGCGAGACATTGCCTTGATGAAGGTCTTCGGGCCCAATCCAAACGCTGGCATGGAGTTTGCCATCCAAACGCTGCAAAAGCGCGTGAGCACCAGCGGCAATCCAAAGCTGAAATTGAAAGTAGATGAAAGCGCTACGCGCGCGCGGGTTCTGATGAACCACGCCACCGGCGCCATCAACCAGGCGGAAAGCGAGTTCTGGGGCCGCGCCATGTCGACCGTGCGGCACGTCAACGTGTCCACCAAGCTGGGCTCGGCCGTTGTCTCGGCCGTGAGCGACTTGGCCACGCTGACGGCAGGCTCCGTCGCCATGGGGCGCAACCCCAGCAACATGTTGGGCAACGCCGTTTCAATGGTCTTCGCCAACGGAACGCGCAAGTCGGCGGCGCGCATGGGTTTTACCGCCGAGACACTGCTATCGATGATGTCGAGCTCTGCCCGTCTGACCAATGACGAAGTGGCAAACGACTGGGCATCCCGGTTGTCTGGCTTCACCATCCGCGCGTCTGGTCTTAGCCGATGGACGGACGGCATGCGATTGGCCGTACAGATGGAAAACGCTGGCCATCTTGCCGACAATGTTGGACGTGGCTTTGATGATCTGGACGTGATGATCCGCAAGCAGTTGGAACGTCACGGCATCACAGCCCGCGATTGGCAACACCTGTCCGACCCGGCCGCCCTCTTCGATGAGGGCAAGGGCGATTTCCTCACACCGTTCTGGTGGCTGGAACATCAAACCACCCTGCCCCGCGGCGAAGCCGAAGGGCTGGCCCTGAGGCTTCAAGCGTCGATCCAAGACCAAGTGGAATTGTTTGTCCCATCTAAACGGATGCGGGCGACGGCCGCATTTATTAACGACAGCCGTCCAGGCACGCTTGGCGGTGAATTCCTGCGCTCAACCATCGGCTTCAAAAACTACGCGCTGTCCCTGACCTTGGGGCAAATCCATCTTTTCAACGCTCTGCCCACACCTCAGACCAAGGCCGCTTACCTTGTGACCATGGCCGCCTCGACATTGATCATGGGCGCGCTGGCCGTCCAGTTAAAGGAAATGGTCAAAGGCCGTGATCCTCAACCGATGGATACCCCGAAGTTTTGGTTCGCTGCCCAAATGCAAGGGGGCGGTCTTGGCATATTCGGTGATTTTGCATTCGCAGAGAAAAATCGCTTCGGCGGCGGCTTGGCGCAGACAGCCGCTGGTCCTGTTGTTGGCTTAATCGGTGACGCCGCACGCATACCTGCTTCTAACTTCAACCTCGCTGTCGAAGGCAAGGACACCAAATTCGGCCGCGATGTGGCAAACTTCCTGCGCTACAATACGCCCGTCGCGTCGAGCCTCTGGCCCAGCCGTGTAGCATTTGACCGGCTGGTCTTCGATCAAATTCAAATGATGCTGGATCCGGAAGCGGAGGCGCAGATGCGCCGCGCCGAGCAGAGCCAAGTCAAGAACCGTGGCAACGCCTCTTGGTGGGCCCGCGGAACACCTGCTCCTTCTCGCGCCCCTGACCTCTCCAACGCCATAGGTGGCCAATGACGCGCGAAGCTTTTTCCCCCAGCCCCAGCTATCCCATCAGCGGCACAGGCCCCTACCAGATCACGCATCCTTACAAGGAAGGCACACTGGTTGTCGCAGCGGTTCTGGATGGAAGCCGTGTTGAGCTGCTGGAAAGTGAATATGTTGTTTTTCCCCTTGAAAGCCTGACGACTGGGGAAATCACACTCACTGCGCAGTTCGCGGCCGATTACGCTGGCGCCATACTCTACATTCGCAGAATGACAGAGATCGAGCAGGGATGGCTTGGCCAGTCCTCGCGCGAAAAGGGTCTGGAAGCCCAAATGGACTGGCTGGCTGAAGCCGTTCAGGATCTCCGGACTGACAGCAGAAGAACAGTACGTCTCGACAACCCTATTAAAACCGCCACCTCGCTGCCTGGTCATGTGCTGACGTTTGACGAAAGCGGCACACCCATTCCAGGCCCGTCGATTTCCGCGATCTCCGCAAAGGGAGATGGCGTGCTCAATGAATTCGAGAAGAGCTTTACCGTCATCGATCCGGCTGGGCAAAAAACGTTCGCGCTCAATTCTGACCCAATCAACAAAATCCTTTGCGAGGTATTTGTCACCAAGTTTGGGCAAACCGAGCGTCTGAAGCAAAGCGAATTTTCTCTAATCGGGCTGAATATCGTTCTGACCAGCGCAATTTTCCCGCCCGCGTCCGTGGCGATCCGGTACCGGGTTCCGGCTCAGACCAGCGCGGCATCCAGTACGGAACTCATTTCTGCGAACAGTGGGCAAACTCTCGAAGAGGAGATCGGTCAGCGTCCTTTTTCATTCAGAGATCGATCCGCCCTCGCTGCGCACATTGAGAAATACGGAGCGATCCCGGGTCAAGAATATCGCGAGGGCGGACGATCCTACCTAGGCCAAGCTGGAGCCTCGGATATTTCTGACCTCTCGGACATGGTATACGGCGGAATACTCGTGAAAGGGTCGATGCACACTTTTGGCGGCGTGGATGATGGTGCTGTGCTAATCGCCAGCAATCGGTCGGACCTTACTCCCGATCCTGCCAACCGTGGCGCCTACTACTATCAAAACTATTCTTCCTCAAAATCTGGCTCCGGCTCTCTGTTTGGCTATGCCGCCAATATTAAGCGGGTTGGTGGAACACGGAAGGTCGTTCCGGGGCAATTTAACGGCTATGCGATGGACGCCAGTGGAGCATCCGTTTGGGGCGTGGCGACCGAAGCATGGACCGGCGATGCAGTAACTGAGCCTATTGGAGACGCCCCCTCATCGGCGGCGAAGTCTCAATCATCTCCCAAAAGCACGACAACACGAAGCCGCTTGTCGGCTCGGACGTTGTGTTCAAAAACCGCAAGGACGGGGCGACGGAGGTACTTCACGGCTCTATCGGCTCCAATGCTTTTAACCGGTATTCCAAGGGCATCAACATTTCGTCTCAGGATCGCCCGGCTTCGGGCGCGTTCACAGGCTGGGCAACTGGCATCTACTTCGCGTCGGACTCACTGGACGAAAGCCTAGATGGCAAGGCAGTGGGTATTGATATGTCCGTTGTTCCGTCTGCTCGCATCAAAGCGGCTTTTATGCCCCCCAAGGACGTGGCGTCTATGGCGTGGCTGGTCAACGGCGGCGGCGGTATAATGGACGGTATCCGATACAACGGCCCGTCCCGGTTGCTTGAATTTGTGCGCGACGTTGCGGGTACACCAGTAAGCCGTGTGCATATCGATCTGACTTCAGCGGGGCCAACCGGAACCATTCTGGCGTCAGCCGGGACTGCGGCGTCAGCTACGGCAGGAGCCGGTGGTGCTCCGCCAGCAACGGTGGCTGCTTATCTACTGCTCAATATCGCCGGAGTTACCTACAAAATTCCCCTATATAGCAACTAAGGATCACACCAATGGAAAAAGAAAAGCAAATTCAATCATTTATACATGACCAAATCGCGCGGCATATTGGTCATCTGCAAATTGATCTGATTTCAGCTCAAGTGCGCTTTTCTGAAATGCAACAAACAGCGCCAGAGACTCAAGATGACCATGGCGAGCCCAGTAAGAGGGCTAAAAAATGACCGCACCGCCAACCGCTTCATTTGTGGCCCATCTCATCTGCCCCAACGACGAGAGCCACCGAAAATGGCTGACCGATCGTCCAGAACTGGCGCTCACTGCAGCTCGAAATTTCCCTTCAGGTTGGCGGGTCAAACTGTTGTGCACTGCCAGCTTCCCAAATGAGAATTCCTTACCAGATGGTGCGACATGAACCAGCTTGTTCCCAATGCCCGCACGACCCTACGACCCGTCGATCATTTAGCAAACGCGTCGGGCAAAATCAGTCCCGTAATGATTTTAGTCGGGGATAGCATCAGCACGCCAATCCCAACGGCGACCTTTGATGAGACCGCATCTCTCTGGGGTATTCTGCGCGAAGAGGTCCTTAAGCGGAACCCTGACGTAAACCCGAGCTTCTACAATCGAGGCATCGGTGGCGCGCGATGGGACCATCTGAGCGACAACAAGTTTGCGACGCTCAACGCTACTGGCCTGACCTTGCCGACGTGGCCAGATAATCCTGTCTACGATCCAGCGACAGATAGCTGGATAGACACGATCGAAGCGTTGGCGCCCGACGCGGTATTTTTCAACTTCGGGATGAATGATGGCGATATCTTCGTGGAGGCCAATTTTCAGGACGTATTGAACGACTTCGCTACTCGTCTACCGAACACTGACATTGTGCTCATCACGAACATGGTCCCGAACCTTTACAGCACGACCGAGAATATAGGCGGTCAAGCAGCGCAGGATAGTCGGCTCTTCGTGGCCGAACGGATACGCTCCCATGCTTTCTACAATGATATTGGCCTGATTGATTTAGGACGGGAGCAATGCCGAAAAGTAGCAGGGTTTGACCCAACGCTCACCTATATGACACGGGGTGTGAATGCGGCCGCTGTCTCGACACCCTATACGGTGGGGCCGTGTGATCTGGACTTTGGTCTTGTCGCTGACATTCCCGTGCCAAACGTGTGGTCGAGCAGGATAAAGATCACCATCTCCCAGACCGGGGCGAACTCTGCAAGCTGGCTCGAAATCTACCGCGAAGCTGGCAAGGTTGCGGTCGAGTATGTGGTTCTGGACAATGCGGCCGGGCGCTATCGGACGGTAGTTTCGTCAGTGAACAGTCCGACTGAGGGCACGATGACGCTCTCCGTGTTTCTAAGCGGGCCCACGGCGCGCATCGAGCTGAATGGTGAGCTCGTTGATGAGGCTATCATCATGCGCCATGGTGGCCGGTACTCCCCAGTGATGTCCTTCCTCGACGGGCGGTCAACGGCGATCACTGCCACCACCTATCTTGGGACCTTCATGCCCGTCACGCCACAACTAACCTTTGCTGAGTGCTTCGGATCGACCGGCACTGCGGACGATGTCGAGGGCGGGAACGACCAGAACCATCCATCAAGCAAGGGCTGGGCCTATGTGTTCGCATCCGTCTTGGGCGACACGGACCTTCGCCTCGATCGTGGTCATGTCGCCGGTGGTATTTTGCGCACCGGGGGTGTCGTTCCGCTGATTGCCGATAACAGCACATTTGAGATTGAGGCACCGTTCGACAGCGGAACCTTCTATTTGTGGTGCGACCACCAATCCGGAGGGGCGGCTGTCGTTGGAGCGCAGGTTCACTTTTACGCAGGCGCCACACCTTCGGTTCTGTTCTCGCAATTAGGTTCGCTTACGGAGCTTGCGGCAGCCGGAACCGATCTGACCGGTACGACTGGCGCCGACACCAAATTCACCATCAGCGTCAAGAACGGAGCGATCGAGTTGGAAAATCGGCGCGGCACGGCGATTGGCAGCGCGAGGTACATGTTTCTAGGTCCGAAGGGGTAAGTGTGTGACACAGCGTATCGAAAATTCGGATCGCGGCATAACCCTCAACAAGGGACTAGCGTGGACCATGGCCTGCGGCATGGTCGGCGCTGGACTGTGGGTGGGGATGCAACTGGCCAGCGTCACAACCAAGATGGACCAAATCTCTGATGTCAGCGTTGAGGCTGCATCTGCGCGGCTGTCGCTAGAAGTTCGCATCCGGTCGCTTGAGAACACGATGGCCCAGACCCGTGTCCAGTTCGAGACGCTTTACCAATCCCTCCAAGAAATCAAAGCCGATCAGCGTGAAAGCACCACGCTCTTGCGGCGCATTCTGAACGAAAGGATAACCCCGTGAAACTGATCCCGAACTGGAAACAGATTGCCAAGCGATCGCATAGCATGTGGGCCAATTACCTCGGCATCCTGTGCCTACTTGCGCCGGAGGTGATCTACTACGTGACAGAGCGCGACACGAACCCGCGCTTCTGGTGGCTGCTGGGCGTTGGTTTGATCATCTACGGCCTACTCGGCCGTGTGAAGGACCAGGGCGTGGGTGATAGCACGACACGCTGTGCCTCGGCCGTCACCGTTGCTGCCTTCCTACTTGTGGCTTTCCCCCTGGTGGCAAAATGGGAGGGCAAAGAGAACACCGCCTACCTCGATCGCATCGCGAGCCCACCGGTCTGGACGGTCTGCCACGGGGAAACACGCGGCGTCAAAGCAGGCGATCACTACACCGATGCAGAGTGTCAAGCGATGCTCGAAGCGGGGCTGTTGGAGTATCGCGATGCACTTTACCAGTACTTCACCCCTCGCACGATCGACACCCGCCTGACGCCGGAGCGTGACGCCGCCTATGTTTCGCTCGCCTGGAACGTGGGGATCCGTGGCGCCGGTAAAAGCACGGCAACGCGTCGCTTGAACGCGGGCAGCATCGCCAGCGGCTGCACCGCGCTGACGTGGTGGAACAAAGCAGGCGGCCGCGTGGTGCGCGGTCTCGTGCGTCGTCGGTCTGATGAATATCGGCTCTGCATGCAGGGACTGGCATGATCCGCCTCGCCCTGCCCTATATTCTGGCGGCTGTGGTAGCTTCTGCCGGTGTTTGGTGGGTCATGTCCATCAAAGCAGACAATGCCGCCCTACGGGCTGAAAATGAGCGCATCAAACTGACCTTGGCGGGATGTACCGCCCGGGCTGCCAATCGATCCGAGGACAAGGAAAGCGACAATGCGGTTGATAACATGCCTGATCTTCGTGCCGTTCCTGATCACTGGCTGCTCCCCGGCCCCGGTAATGGTGGCGTCTACTGAGGCAGCCTTCTGCGATGTTGAGGAGAAGCGTCGATTTTCGAAAGAGGAAGTCGTCTGGCGTGCCGAGCACGCTCCGTGGAACTTGCGCCGTGATTACAAGACAAACCTCACGTTCGAGCGTGAATGCGAGGCGAAGACAGATTAAACGGCCTAGGGGAATAGAACGATGCCTATTGAACATGTTCGATTTGTTTGGCTGTGGCTTGCGCAGCGCCGAGCTTGCCGCGACCCCTATCTTGCGAAGGGTGCGAACATTCAGGAGGCAGAGCGCCCTGTCGCTCTGAAACAGAATAAGGCCGGCTGGCCGGATTCTAAATTGGAACTCAGGCGGTCACCGAGGCGAGGTTCTACGATTGAAATCCGGACCATTAGATACCTGAGAAGGAGTGCGTGAGATGCCAGAAGATCAGAGAAAGACCGCGACAGAGATCAGAGTAACCGAAGAGATGATATCGGAAGCCTGGAAAGTTGCATCGGAGTTAGACTATGACATTCGTTGCCCGCGAGTTTTTTTACAAAGGTCTTTACTGCTATGATTGAAGCTAAACCGAAACGGGGTAAGTTGTGATCTGAAGTTCGCGAAATACTCTTCCCACCAATGAACGAATATCACTGACGGTATGCGCTAATTCGTCTGGGTCGACCTTTCGTTTCTGGCCTTTTCGTCCCGCAGTTGTGACGTAGGGTGTTACCCAAGCGTCTCCATTCATGTTTCCCTCCCAAAGCCCATGAACATAGAGGTTTCGCACCGCGTTAAGCTTAAACATTTCGTCTACAAACGAAGTCAGCGTCTCTCGATTTTCAACCACGTGTGCTGACATTTGCACAAGGTCTTTAACAATCTGGCATCGGTCTGAGAAATTTCGAACCCTGCCGCAGATAACTTGAGACTGCGCTCGGTCATCGTCCTCACCTAAGGCTGCAGCACCAAGAATCACCAGTAGAAATTCCAAGACTGCAAAGTTAGCGACGATCAATCCCAATTGATAGCTTACGTCGTGGGACTGGTCCACCATGCCAATGAAAGCATCTAGATGCGCGTCTCTCTGATCGTTTTGAGACACAGTGAATGTCCTTTTCAAGATGAAATTAGAGCCCCCAATGGGGACTCGATTTCATTTGAGAGTCAATCCGAGTCGAGACAAATCGTCTAGCAATGCTGCATGGCGCGCGGCATGCGCTCCGTGGAACCTGCGCCGTGATTACAAAACCAATCTGACCTTTGAGCGATAATGTGAGACGGAGAAAGGTTAAACGGCCTCCGGCATTCGTTTTCCTTTCGGTGGCCTCCGGGGGTTTTTAGGATTCAGGTTGAGATGCCTTCATTGCATCAATCCGTTGATCGTTCAGCGCTCCACAGCCCCAATCGCAATGCTCCGTTCCGGCGAGTAGGCATTGGCCGTCTGGCATCATCCCGCATTCTACACATTCCCAAGGATACTGGCCGCACCCATCGCACAGCATGTCGTCTGTAATCACATCTTCGGGGTCGCAATTGTAGACGGCTATTGATTTGGTTTTTGCCATATCGGCCTCCGGCCTGAAAGCACCGTGTTGCCCCACGGAAAGGCGCGGCAGAGGTGGCTAGCGAAGTTCGGACGTCACTCTAAGTCATTGATATCAAACGAACCTGCGAAGTGACTTAAATTCGATAACCCTTTGAAAACACACAATAGCATGGCAATTTGTAATCAGTAGGTCCGCGGTTCGAGTCCGTGTGGGGGCACCACTTTTCCCGCCAGATGAAACACTTATCCTCACGCTGATCCGATACCTGCCGCCCGCGGTTTACGGATGCCTGTGCGCATTGCTCGCCCCCAAGGCCCCGCGATCACACCAGTTTCGGCGAACGCGGGGCCGTGGCGCTTACCCCATCAGCTTGGAACTGTAGCTGCCCGGCGATGCCGGAAAGACCACGGTTTTATTCCCATTCAGAAAGACCCGTTGATGGGCATGGGCGTGGATCGCCCGCGCCAGGACGCTGGCCTCAACGTCACGGCCCAGCGACACATAGTCAGAGGCGCTTTGCGCATGGGTGACCCGTACGGTGTCCTGTTCGATAATCGGTCCTTCGTCCAAATCGGCGGTGACGTAATGCGACGTGGCACCGATCAATTTCACGCCCCGCTCATAGGCCTGTTTATAGGGGTTCGCCCCCTTGAAAGACGGCAGGAAAGAGTGGTGGATGTTGATGATCCGGCCCGACATTTTCTGACACATTGCATCCGACAGGATCTGCATGTAGCGCGCCAGCACGACCAGTTCCGCGCCGGTATCCTCTACCACCTCCATGATCCGCGCCTCTGCCTGCGGCTTGTTGTTCTTGGTTACCTTGATGCAATGAAACGGAATGTCATGGTTCGCCACCACCTTTTGATAGTCCATGTGGTTCGAAATCACGGCGACGATCTCAATCGGGAGGGCTCCGATCCGCACCCGGTAGAGCAGATCGTTCAGACAATGGCCAAAGCGAGAGACCATGACCACGACCTTCATCGTGGTGTCTTGGTCATGGAAATCATAGGTCATGCCAAAGGGTTCTGCGACCGCATCAAACCCGTCGCGCAGGTTCTCAAGCGTGGCCCCGGTTTCCGCCTCTGCGCTGATGCGCATGAAAAACTGGCCGTTCTCCGTGTCGTCGAACTGCGCGCTGTCGGTGATATTGCACCCGGTTTCGGCGATGTAATTGGCGATGGCGGCGACGATCCCCCGTTTCGAGGGGCAAGTCACGGTCAGGCAGAACTGGGTCATGGGGTGGTCCTTTGGGCAGTTGTACGTGGCGGCAGGGGGCCTGTTTTGCTTACGCAACGGATTGCAGGCTCCACGCGGAAAGGCAAGCGATAGCGGGCTCACGGCGCCGCCAAAGCGGCCCATACCAAATGGTGAGCATCTGTTATCGCTTGAAATCTACGCGGCGGCCTTAAATTTGCCCATAGTGGACCCTGTCTGCGGACCATCAAAGGAGCGCCCGAAATGAACGCCAAACCCCAGCCGATGTCCCCTGATGAGGCCTTGAGCCTTTTCGCCACCACCCGCAGCCGGACGCAGGCTTTGGCAGCGCCGCTTTGTCCCGAAGACATGATGCTGCAAAGCATGGAGGATGCCTCTCCGGTGAAATGGCATCTGGCCCATACGACGTGGTTCTTTGAGGAGTTCATCATCAAACCCCGGGTCGCTGACTATCGCTCGCCCGATGACCGTTTCGCGGTGCTGTTCAACTCCTACTATGTGCAGGCTGGACCGCGTCATGCGCGTGACAAACGCGGATTGGTCTCGCGCCCCGATGGCGCCGCGGTGGGGGCCTATCGCGATCATGTGGAGAACAGCCTGAACGATCTGATGAACGCCAGCCGCGACGATGCCGATGAGATCGCTCAACTGGTTGAACTGGGCTGCCACCATGAGATGCAGCATCAGGAGCTGTTGATCACCGACCTGCTTCACGGGCTGAGTTTTAACCCTTTGCTGCCCACCTACAAAGACCCCGAGCCGCTGGCGGTCACCGACGAAATGCCACTCAATTTCAGCCGCTACAGGGGCGGTCTTGTTGAGATTGGCCATGAGGGGGGCGGCTTTGCCTATGATTGCGAAGGGCCGCGCCACAGGGTCTGGCTCGACCCCTTTGAGATTTCCGACCGTCCGGTGACCAACCGCGAATGGATCGCTTTCATGGAGGACGGCGGGTACAGCGACGCGCGGCTATGGCTGATGGAAGGCCATGCCGTAGCGCAGCGCGAAGCATGGGCGCATCCGCTCTACTGGTGGCAGCAGGATGGCGCATGGTGGACCTTTACCCTGCGCGGACCACAGCCCGTAGCGCTCGATGCGCCGGTGGTCCACGTCAGCTATTATGAGGCCGAAGCCTTTGCCCGTTGGGCCGGGGGCCGTTTGCCCACCGAAGCCGAGCATGAAGTTGCCTTTCGCGATGTGCCGATCAACGGCAACCTGATGGGCGATGCCGATGCCATCGGTGCCCTACGCCCCCTGCCCGGCAAGGGCATTTGGGGCGATGTCTGGGAGTGGACCGCCTCTGACTTTGCACCCTACCCCGGTTTCCGCCCGCCTGAGGGTGCTTTGGGCGAATACAATGGCAAGTTCATGGTCAACCAGCGCGTTTTGCGCGGCGGATCGTGCGCCACGCCAAAGCAACAGTTGCGCCCGAGCTACCGGACGTTTTTCTATCCGCATCAACGCTGGCAGATGATGGGTCTGCGGTTGGCGCGCGACGCGGATTAAGGCCTGAGCGGAGTAAGGCCCCGGCGGGAAAAGCCCCGGCGGGAAAGACCGGGCGGAAAAGGCCGAGCGGAAAAGGCCGAAACGCCGGAGCATCGCGGCGCCCCGGCATGAGCCTTGCCGCTGGGCCCGCGGCCTATTGAATGCCAACCCTGAACTGCACTGCCCCGGTCTCACCCGGCAACATCTGCCCGGTGCAGTTCCACTCGATCGCCCCGGCATAGCCTGCCAGGTTGCTTGCTGGCCGCACCAAATCACAACTGAGGTTGGGTGAGACCTGTTGCGGATCGACGATGGATTCCGACAGCTCCGTATAGGGTGGGGTCATGTCGTAAATCTTGACGTTCGATGCCTGGGTGGTCGCATTGTTGCGCAGGTATATTCGGTAAAGCAGGATATCATTCACACCGCCAAGGTTGATGGTCCCTTCACCGGTGCCTTGGGTCTCATTCTCCACCGTTTTGCGCAGCTCGATCTGGGTCGATTGCCCCCCGACCGAGACTTCGTCGGTGTTGCTGGCCGAACTGGTCACCGTGGTGCGCGCAAAGGCCGTGGCCGCCAGCACCTGATAGACATAGGTACTGCCCTGCCCAGCGCCAGACCCGGCAGAAACCCGCGAGACGATACAGACGGTTTGCCCCGTCGTGACCGCGATGGGACCGGTGATCGGCCCATCGACACTGTCGTCACAGCCGATGTCTTGGAAAAGTGCCGCGCTGAACGCGCCGGTTGGGGTCGAGGTGGCACCGGCGTAGGAGAAGGTCACCTGCCCTTCGGAGGTTGCGGTATAGATATGCGGCAGGGTCGCGACCTGCCCCTGAGCGACCGTCGTGGTTTGGTCGTTGGTCAGGCTGGGCAGTTGCAACAGGCCGATATCCAGTCCCATGCGATTGCCGAAAGCCTCAGGGGTGAAGGTAAATTCACCGTCATGGGGGTTGGCGTTCACCAAGTCGGGCAGACCTGCCGCGGCTTCGGAGATCGCGCGGTAGTTATTGGCCGGGATCGCACGGATCGTGATCGGACCGCTATAGGCGCCGGAGAGCCCATAGCTCCACGTGCCATCCGTCGCCAGCCCGGGGGTGGCCAGCACCGCGCCGCCACTGTCGAGGATCTCAAGCACCGCCGAAGACGCCCCTTCTTCGCTGCCATTGCGCAGCGCGTCATGCGCGGTGCCGCCGCCCGCCCCATTGTCGATGAAGACACGGCCCGTCAGGATCCGCTCACCTGTCACAAGGTTCACGGAATAGGACGCTTCGTCGTCATCGGGCAGCTGGTCGAACAGGTCATCGGTCAACGGCCCCGTATTGGGATCGCTGTCGGGATCGGGCAGCGAGCTATAGATGATCTCGGCCTGGTTGGTGAAATCACCGCTGCCAAGCACCGTGGTGGTGATGGTCAGGGTCTCGCTCGCCCCGCTGAGCAGTTCATCCACGAACCACAACCCGGTATCGGACTCATAGGTATCCCCGGTCGCGGGCGCATCGTCCGAGACATAGGCAAAGCCGCTTGGTATTTGGTCAATCACCTTGACGCCCGAGGGCGAGCCGCCGCTGACATTGGTGATCGTAATGATCCAATCAATCGTGTCCCCTTCCGAGACATTTGTGATCGGCGTCGTCGTCCCGGTCGCGGCGGCGATTTTGCTGAGTTCAAGATCACTGCCCGCCGGATCGAACCCGAAGTCTTGGTCACTGGTCACGCGATTGCCGGAAACCGGGACGCCAATCAGCGGGTTAGAGGTGCCGATGGTCAGCCCCGAGGGCAGATCAGGGTCCGCCTCATCCAGCGCGACGCGGTAGGTCGTGTTCACCATCAGGTCACCCACCGCATAGGTGCCATCGGCCAATGTATCCGTTGTGACAAGAAAGATATCATCGGCGGTATTGGCCGGGGTGCCATTGTCGGCAAAGACCGAGATGCCCACGCCCGCCCCGAAATTGGTCTCCCCATTGTCCTTCACGTCCGATGCATCCGCCTCCTCATAGATGTTGCCCGAAATGCCCCCCAGCGGGATCGGTGCTGGCCCCCGACAGGAGACGCCATCGCTGCGCCCGCCTTCGTCAAAGGGAATGCCGGAAACCAGTTGCGGCACACCCGTCGCCGTCGAAATCACGAAAAGGTTGTTGGTGGTGTTGGAATAGCCATAGAGCCTGCCATCGCGGTCAAACCACAGCGCATCGAACTCGCCCGCATAGACGGCGGGACCAATCGCCTGCGGTGTCACGCTGCCCGGTGTGCCGTTGTTGACCGCCGCGCGGAACAAAAAGCCCGAGTTCCTGTCGATCCCATACATGATGCCGTCGACGGGATTAAAGGCGAGGTCTTCCGCATTGACTCCGATGGTGAGTGCGATGTCACCCAATACAATCGGTGCGGCAGGGTTGGTCAGATCAACGATCTGCCATGTGTTTGGATCAACTTCGTAGATCAGCCGCCCATTGGGTAGAATATCCCCGGCGTTCAGCGCATCGTCCGCGCCGGGGATGTTGCCGAAATCCGTGATGTCGCCAGCCCCATCAATCCGGTAGAGCCTGCGGGTGTTCTGCTCCACGCCATAGATATAGCCATCCAGCGCGTTGTAGCCCCAAGCGCCATCGCGGTTCTGCCCGGTGCTGCCAGAAGCCTCAACCGTCGTGGCGTAGCTGCCGCCGCTATCGCGGAAGGTCATACGCACCAGTGTAGAAGGTCTGTCGACGATGGCATAGAGCGATGCATCGCAGACCAGCGGTGGCGGATCGCTGGAGATGGTCAGCGTGTAGTCTTCCACCTCCCCTTCGAAAGCAGTGGCAAGGCCGGTGCTGTCCGTCGACCAGCGAAAACGGGCGTAGGTGGGCAATGTGGTCGCCCCTGCGGGCACCGCCACCTCGAAAAGGATTGTCCCATTGGTCAGACCATCCTTATCCAGCAGACCGCCGTCTTGCAGGTTCAGCGCGACCTGCTCTCCGGCTTGGTTAAAGGTGCCGTCGCCATCAAAATCGATGAAGGCTTGAAGATAAGAAGACCCCGGCGCTCCGGCCAGATCGCTGACCGCCACTGTGATCTCGGCCAACCCGCCGCGATAGAACTGTGGCAAGGTCACCCCGTCTTCGTCATCCGACCCATCGGTATCGTCGCCCGTGGCCCCGATGGAGTTCTGCGCCAAAAGATCGATATCGGGCGCTGTGCTGCCCAGATAGACCTCCGGCGCGCCGGGGCCTTCGATGATATGCTGCGGATCGCCATAGCTGGCAGGGGCATCGCCGCGGTCGGCGTCGGGCGGTGTTCTGATGGTAATGCCATAGTCTTCGACTTCCCCATCGGGGGCGGGGGTGATTGCGTCCAGCCCAGGCGTTGAGGACCAGCGCAGTCGGACGAAAGTCGGGGTCAGCACCGCCGTGACCGGCACGCTGACGGGGAATGAAATTTCACCATTCACCAGCCCATCGAGATCCTGCGCCCCGCCGTCTTGGATATCGGTCGCGACCTGATCGCCAAGAAAGAGGCCATCGCCGCCGAAATCGACAAAGGCCTGCAAATATCCGGTGCGAGGCGTCGGCTCGTTCACCACCACGGTTACGGTGCGGGTCAGATCGCCGTAGAGTTGGGGAAAGCTCTCTTCGTCCTCGTCATCCTTGCCGTCGAGGTCATCGCCCGTGCCATCGACGGAATGCTGTGCCGACCCGTCGCCATCACCGTTGAGCGCGCCGATCCAGTATTGCGCGGTATCCGCGTGCTGCGGATCGCCATAGGTGACCGGCGCATCGCCCCGGTCGGGGCCGGAGCCTGCGTAGATCGTCGTGGGGTCATCGCGCCCCTCGCCTGGCCCGTTGGACGCGACACCATCCCCGTCGCCGGGATTTTCGGAATCCGACAGGTCCGAGACAACCGTCCCGCCCGGCGTCTCGGCAGTGACCTCCGCTTGGTTGCTGATCGTGGTGTCCAAATCTTCGGGCACCAATGTGTAGGTCGCCGTATAGACGGCCTTTTCGCCAACCAAGAGCGTGCCTTCGGGCGACAGCGATGTCGCGGCCTGAAAGGTGATCACGGGCGGCACGCCTTTGCCGCTGAACTGCGTTTCGGCAAGCTGCACATTGGTCAGATCGACATTGCCAAAGTTCTCAGCGGTAAAGACATAGGCGATCGTCTCTCCCGGGTCGGCATAGCCGTTCAGGTTGGCATCGACCAATTGCGCAAGTTTCAGCAGACCGACAGAGCCCACATCGATCGAGACCTGCGCCGGGGCCGAATAGGCCCGCGGCTCATTGGGCAGGATGATGGGCGATTGATAGCGGTAGCCGATCGGCGTCGGCGCGGCAAAAAAGGCCACGAAGGGGGTAAAGGTCAACTCTCCGGTCAGATCATCATAGCTCCACGTGCCCTCTCCCAAGACATCGAAACCCACCCGATGGCCTTCGGAATCGGTCACGATATTCTGCGCCCCGGCGGGCCGGATCAGATCGATGGCCTGTTTGGAATATTCGCTGGGCTGCCCGGAATTATTGGCGGGCGCATTGTTATTTTCGGTCGCGACGCTGTCATTGAACAGGATGTTCACCACCACAGGCTCGCTCAGCACCTGCTCTTTCACGTCGTCCTGCAGAACCGGTGCTTTGAAGTCACCACATTTCAGGTCATAGGTCTGCGCTTCGTCATAGGTTGGATTAGCAAGCCGGACGAGGAAGCCGTTGTTGGCGGTCCGGCCAAAGCGAAAGGTCGAGGTCTGCGGGTAGAAGATTTCCAAACCCGATACCGGCTGGTTGCTATAATTGCGATCCCCAGCGAGATAGAACACCTCTGTCCCGAGGTTCGCGTCCGGCCCTTCGATATAGCCGCGATAGGTGGTCGCACTGCGGTCAATCCGAACATATTCGACCGTCCCGTCGCAAATATTTACATAGACCTGCTCATTCAGCGGCCCATCAATGTCATTGATCTGAAAAAAGACATCCGCCACCACCGGCACGCCGCCCGTGTTGGTCGAGATGTTATGGGTGCCTGCCTCATAGAGGAAGAAATCCATGAAATGAGGGTCTTGTCCGGTCGAGGTGATCTGGATCTGTCCATTGCCAGTGGCGAAAACATGATCCCGACCCGTAAAGATCATCTCACCAACAATATCGACCGTCACCCCGCCAACCGTGCCCGCGTTGCGCCACAAGGCCCGCTCACCAATGCCCGCCCCGACCACAGTGGGGGCGGCGACAGGATTTAGGATCAACTGCTGGGCCACGGCGACCTTGGTCAGCAAGGCGAACGGAAGCAGGGAAAAGAGCGCCTTCGAGATCACCCGCAGCCCTGTCTCCCGCCCGCCCCAAGCGGAGAGAGAGCGCAAACCCTGCGCCACGAACAAGCCGAGAAAATGAAAATAAAAATGCATATCTTTGCTCACAATCTTTTAAAGCAGCCTAGCAATGAACCTTTAAAACAGCTTAGCGACGAAGCGGGTTGGGAGGACTTACGCAGAAAGGTATTAAGATATGCTTCCGGTCAGACAGGTGGCAGAAGACTAGGCGCTGATACGACCTTCGCATATACCGCTACGCCTTTGCTGCGCTCCAACACGGCCCAGCCCGTGCCCTGCTTCGCCCTGCTGTTAACCGTGATTCGCCTCTCCCTCGGCCCCCTGCTCATTTTTTCAAAATTCCCCCTTGACCCTCCAGCGACTGGAAGCCCCATATTCGGCATATGACGGATAGAGGACGTGAAATGGGCAAAGCAGATACACTCACTTTTGGCGTGCAAAACATGAGTTGCGCGTCTTGTGTCGGACGTGTGGAGAAAGCGCTGAACGCGCTGGATGGGCTGCACGAGGCACGGGTGAACCTAGCGGCAGAGAATGTGCGGGTGACGACAGAACCGGGTTTTGACGCGGCAAAGATAGATGCGGCTCTGGCGCAGGCGGGCTACCCCCGCGCAAGACCACCCACCGCCTGCGGCTATCTAACATGAGCTGCGCCTCATGCGTGGGCCGTGTGGAACGGGCGCTTTTGGCGGTGCCTGGTGTGATCTCGGCCTCGGTGAACCTTGCCAGCGAAGAGGCGCAAGTCGAGACCTTGGAGGATGCCGATTTGTTGCCCGCCCTGCGTGAAGCGGCGGCGCAGGCGGGTTATCCCGCGAGCATCGACGCGCCGGACGCCGGCAGCCCCGACGCGGCCGCGCGCAAAGCAGCGGAGGCCAACCATCTCAAACGAATGACTCTCTTGGCGGCTGCGCTCACCCTGCCGGTCTTCGTGCTGGAGATGGGCGGCCATCTGATCCCCGCATTTCACTCCTGGATCGCCGCAAACATCGGAATGGAAACAAGCTGGTTCATCCAATTCATCCTCACCACCCTCGTGCTGGCGTGGCCGGGGCGGCATTTCTATAGCAATGGCCTGCGCGCTCTGGCGAAAGGCGCGCCGGATATGAACTCTCTCGTGGCGCTTGGATCGGGGGCGGCATGGCTCTTTTCGGTCACCGCGCTCTTTGCGCCGGGGGCCCTGCCCGAGGGCAGCCGCGTGGTCTATTTCGAAGCAGCCGCCGTGATCGTGACGCTGATCTTGCTGGGCCGCTACCTTGAGGCCCGCGCCAAGGGGCAAACCGGGGCCGCGATTACCAAGCTTATGGGCCTGCGCGCCAGCAGCGCAAGGGTCGAGCGGGATGGCACAGTCGTTGAGTTGCCGTTGGACAAGATCGTCGCGGGCGATATCATCTACCTCCGCCCGGGCGAGAAGATCGCCACCGATGGCGTCGTCGTCGACGGGCAATCCTATGTCGACGAAAGCATGATCACCGGCGAGCCTGTGCCGGTGGAAAAAGCCAAGGGGACAGAGGTTGTCGGCGGCACGGTCAACGGCACCGGCAGCCTGACCTACCGCGCCACCAAAGTGGGCGGTGACACTGTATTGGCGCAGATCATCCGCATGGTCGAAGAGGCCCAAGGCGCAAAGCTGCCCATTCAGGACTTGGTCAACCGCATCACCCTGTGGTTCGTCCCGGTGGTGATCGCCGTGGCGCTGGTGACCTTTGGGGTCTGGCTCGCCTTCGGCCCATCGCTTAGCCACGCTTTGGTGGCGGCGGTAGCGGTACTGATCATCGCCTGCCCCTGCGCCATGGGTCTGGCCACGCCGACCTCAATCATGGTCGGCACCGGGCGCGCGGCGCAACTGGGCGTCCTGTTCCGGCAAGGCGATGCCTTGCAAAGCCTGCAAAGCGTCAAGACTGTCGCTTTGGACAAGACCGGCACGCTGACCAAGGGCACGCCCGAACTGACCGATCTGGTGATGATGAACGACCTGCCCGAGGCTGAGTTACTGCCCCTGATCGGCGCGGTCGAGGCGCGCTCGGAACATCCCATCGCCCAAGCCATCCTGCGGCGTGCAGAAGCTGCGGGCCCAGTACCGAGCGAGGTCAGCGATTTCCAATCCCACACTGGTTTTGGCGTCAGCGCGACCGTCATGGGCCGCCGGGTCACATTGGGTGCGGACCGCCTTATGACCCGCGACGGGATCGATCTGGGCGACACCGGGCGGATCGCGGCGGAATTGGCAAAGGCCGGGAAAACCCCGCTCTACGCCGCGCTAGACGGTCAGCTGGCGGCGGTGATCGCCGTGGCCGACCCGATCAAACCCGGCACGCCGGAAGCCATCGCGCGGCTGCATGACCTCAATCTCAACGTGGCGATGATCACTGGCGACAACCGGGTCACGGCAGACGCCATCGCGGCGCAACTGGGCATCGATTGGGTCATCGCCGAAGTGCTGCCAGACGGCAAAGTGGCCGCCATCGACAAGCTCAGAGAGGGCGACAACCGCATCGCTTTCGTGGGCGACGGCATCAATGACGCCCCCGCCCTCGCCCAGGCCGATGTCGGGCTCGCCATCGGCACCGGCACCGATGTGGCGATCGAAGCCGCAGATGTGGTGCTGATGTCCGGGGACCTGCGCGGCGTGGTCAATGCCATCGACGTGAGCCAGCGCAGCATGGCGAATATCCGACAGAACCTCTTTTGGGCCTTTGGCTACAACGTGCTGCTGATCCCGGTCGCCGCGGGTGCATTCTATCCGCTGACCGGCTGGCTTCTGTCGCCCGCTCTGGCCGCCGGAGCGATGGCCCTGTCGAGCGTTTTTGTCCTCAGCAATGCCCTGCGCCTGCGCTGGATTGCCGCCCCCTTGGCAGAAAACGCAACCCCCTCACACGGCCCCCGGGCCACCGCCCCCGTGGCCGCAGAATAGGAGCGCACCATGAACATCGGAGAAGTCTCACAACATACGGGCCTGCCGCCGAAAACCATCCGCTATTACGAAGATATCGGATTGGTCAAACCGCTGCGGGATGCCAACGGCTACCGCGCCTTTCGCGAAAGCGAGATGCACAAGCTGGCCTTTTTGGGCCGCGCCAGAACCTTGGGTTTCAGCATCGAGGATTGCCGCAACCTGCTGGCCCTCTGGGAGGACAAAAACCGCGCCAGTGCCGACGTGCGCGCCATCGCCAAAGAGCATCTGGCGCAGATCGAGGCCAAGATCAGCGGCCTGCAAGAAATGCGCGACACGCTGAGCACGCTGGTCCGCGACTGCGCCGGGGATGATCGACCCGACTGTCCGATCCTAAAGACCTTGGGCACCGCAGCGGCCACATAACCACCGCTTTCAATAGCAAAAGGCGCCGCCCAGCCAAGCCGGGCGGCGCCTTTTGCGTTTTGTCAGATCCCGGCCTAGGCCTTGAGCCGGTCCACGATGCTATGCGCCGTGACCGTCCCGATCTGCGTGCCTTCTTCCATCACCGCAATCGCCGCATCCGCCCCGCGCAGCCGCTCCATCAACGCACGCACCGGGGTCTCTGCCGTGGTTTCGCCCTGCGTCGGAGCGCCGTCAATCACGCCCATCACGTCGCGCGCGGTCAGAACCTCCAGCGGGTTCATATTGGCCACAAACTCCGCCACATAGTCCGAGGCGGGGTTCGAGAAGATTTCACGCGGCGTGCCGATCTGCACAATCCGCCCGCCTTCCATGATGGCGATGCGCCCGCCCAGCTTGAAGGCTTCGTCAAGGTCGTGGCTCACGAAGATGATCGTGCGGTTCAATTCGCGCTGCAGGTCCAGCAGTTCGTCCTGCAGCCGCGTGCGTATCAGCGGGTCGAGCGCCGAGAATGGCTCATCCATCAGCAAAATCGGCGCTTCGGTGGCAAAGGCGCGGGCAAGCCCCACACGCTGCTGCATCCCGCCCGAAAGCTCGCCCACCTTGCGGTCGGCCCAATCGCTGAGGCTCACCAGTTTCAACTGCCGCTCGGCCCGTTCCAGCCGCTCGGCCTTGGGGACATTCGACAGTTCCAACCCAAGCGCCACATTGTCGCGCACCGTGCGCCATGGCAGTAGGCCGAACTGCTGAAACACCATCGACACGCATTCACGGCGCACGCGGCGCAGCTCTGCGGCATTGCTAGCGTGGATGTCACAAGACCAGTTTTCGTCATGCACATGCACCGTGCCGCGCACCATCGGGTTAAGCCCATTCACCGCGCGCAAAAGCGTCGATTTGCCCGAGCCCGAAAGACCCATCAGCACAAGGATCTCGCCATTCTCGACGGTGAGTGAGCAATCATGCACGCCCAGCACCTGCCCGGTCGCCGCTTCAATCTCGGCACGGCTTTGGCCTTCGTCCATCAGCGGCAAAGCCTTTTCAGGCTTGTCGCCAAAGACGATGGATACATTGTCGAATTCTACTGCTTTATTCATTTCCGTCCCACCCGCAGGATACGGTCAAGCATGATCGCCACGACGACGATCACCAACCCGGATTCAAATCCCAAGCCTGTGTTCACTTGGTTCAAGGCACGCACCACAGGCACGCCCAACCCATCTGCCCCGACAAGTGCGGCGATCACCACCATCGACAGCGACAGCATGATGGTCTGGTTCAGACCCGTCATGATCTGCGGCAGCGCATAGGGCAGTTCGATCTTCCACAGGGTCTGGCGCGGCTTGGCACCAAACGCCTGCGCGGCCTCAAGCAGCGCCTTGGGCGTCGAAGAGATGCCCAATTGCGTCAGCCGGATCGGCGCGGGCAGAACAAAGATCACCGTGGCGATCAGGCCCGGCACCATGCCGATACCGAAAAAGACAATTGCGGGGATCAGATAGACGAAGGTCGGCAGCGTCTGCATCAGGTCCAAAACCGGGGCCACCCAAGCATACAGCCGGGGCCGATGCGCCACGGCGATGCCAATCGGCACGCCCACACCCATACAGACCACACAGGCCGAGAGCACCAGCGTCAGGCTCTCCATCGTCTCTTCCCAGTAGTCTTGGTTGAGGATGAAAAGGAAACCAAGCACCACAAAGGCCACGGTTTTCCAGTTCCGCTGGATGCCCCAAGTGATCGCTGCGAAGACGGCGATGAGGATCAGCGGGTGCGGGGTTTGCAGCACCCAGAGGATCGCGTCGATCAGCCGTTCCATCAGGTCCGACAACCCGTCAAAGAACCACGCTCCGTTCGTTTGCAACCAATCCAGCGCGTCTTCGGCCACATCGGCCACGGGAATCTTGTTTTCTGTCAGCCAGTCCATGTCAGTCCTTCAGGATTGGAGAATTGCGCATGAGAATGACCCGCCCCATCGCTTTGGGGCGGGTCTTTTCCATCATATCGCGATGATCACTTCAGCGAAGCGACAGCTTCCATCGCGTCGCCACCATCGACGGTGGTCACACCGTCCAGCCAAGTGCTGAGCACGTCGGAGTTCGCTTTGATCCAAGCGGCGGCTGCCTCTTCCGGCTTTTCGCCGTCATCAAGGATCGCGCCCATGATCTCATTCTCCATTTCAAGCGTGAACTCGAGGTTGTTTAGGAATTTACCAAGGTTCGGGCATTCCTCAACAAAACCGGCGCGGGTGTTGGTATAGACCGTCGCACCGCCCAGATCGGGGCCGAAGTAGTCATCGCCGCCTTCCAGATAGGTCAGATCGAAGTTGGCGTTCATCGGGTGCGGCTCCCAACCAAGAAAGACAACGGGCTCTTCTTTGCGGGTGGCGCGCTGGACTTGGGCCAGCATCCCCTGCTCGGAGGATTCAACGACCTCGAACTCGCCCAGTTCAAATGCATTCTCGTCGATCATCGACTGGATCAGACGGTTGCCGTCATTGCCGGGCTCAATGCCATAGATTTCACCTTCCAGCGCATCCGCGTTGGCGGCGATGTCGGCGAAGGTCTTGATGCCCATGTCGGCGGCGGCTTTGTTCACAGCCAGCGTGTATTTCGCGCCTTCAAGGTTGGCGCGCACGGTGTCGACGCTGCCTTCTTCGCGGTACTTCGCGATGTCGCCTTCCATGGTGGGCATCCAGTTGCCCAGAAACACGTCGATGTCGCCCGACGCCATGGAGGTGTAGGTCACCGGCACGGCGAGGATCTTGGTCTCGGTATCATAGCCAAGCGCGTCCAGCACAACAGAGGCGGCGGCGGTTGTCGCTGTGATATCGGTCCAACCCACGTCGGAGAAGGTGACTTCGTTGCATTCAGCAGCAGCCAGCGAGGTCGCGGCGACCGTCGCCAGAGCGGATGTCATAAGCAGTTTTTTCATTGGTGTTCTCCCCAGAGAAGTTTTTATTGACTGATGCGCCAATCAAAAGCCATCGGCCGCGATATTGCAACCGGATTAATTTTGCCAACTTACTGGAGGGCAAAAAGCAATACTACTTGTTTCAAAACTCACTCCCGCGCGGCCTGTTTCGGGCGCAGAACCGGGGTGACATTTTGGTCAGCACCCGGCTCGGGTTCGGCGTCAATCTTCGGGGTCTCTTCGGCGGGGGCGGCGGGCGTCTGAGCAGGCGCAGCCACGGGCGTGGCGGGCGTTGACGGGGGCGCTTCGAGGGTGTCGGCCCTTCGCGTTTCCTCAACGGTTTCAGGGGCTTCTCCCTGCCCCTCTGCCGCTTTCATCCCAAATGCCGCACGGATCGCGGCTTGGGTTCCCTCGCCGTAAAGCCCGTCAATCGCGCCGTCGTAAAATCCGAAATCCGAAAGTTTGCGTTGCAGGGCTTTGCGGGTCTCGCTGTTGAAAAGTTTGGGCTCATCCTGCATCAGCCCCAGGAGCGTGCCGTCCCCGCCCGCAGCGCGCGATAGAGATAGAGCGCCGCATCCGCGGCCCCGCGACCGGGCACTTTGCCATCGTCGATCATCGCGGCAAAGTTGAACATCGCCGCCGGGTGTCGCCTATCGGCTGCGCGGCGGAAATAGTCCAGCGCCAGATCGGAATCGGTTTCCTGCCCCAATTCGCCCTGCAGATGGATGAACCCCAGATCGTTCAGCGCGCCGGCATGGCCCCGCTCGGCGGCGTCGCGATAAAGGGCCATGGCGCGGGCCTCATCCTGACCGACGCCGCGCCCTTCTTCGTAGAGTTGTGCAAGCTGATACCGCGCCTCGGCAGAGCCGGTCTCTACCGCCCGCATCAGTTGGGCCACAGCGGTTTCCGGGTCATAGCGCGGATCGTCAGGGTCGCTTTGCAGCGCGGCGAGACCAAGTTGGGATCGGGTGTCCCCTTGCCGCGCCAATTCGGCCAAGCGCTGGCTTTGCGCGGGGTCCAAATCCCCCATGTCTGCGGGGCCGCATCCGCACTGTCCGTCTCTGCGATGAAAGCTGGCGTCGGGGTCAGCCGCCCAAAGCGCCGGGCGGAGAGGCTGCCGCCGCTACGGCTGCGCAGCGTGGCGCGAAATTCGTCCAGCATGGCGCCGACTTCGACATCCGGCTCGGTCAAAACCTCGGCCAATGTGGCCGCGAAAAGGCCCGCGTTTTCACCGCCCATGTCACAGGCGCCCACCTCACCGGAGGTGACGACCAGCGTGCCAAGGCGCGGCTCGGGCGGCGGCAGCGGGGCGGTCGACTGGCGCGGGGCGGCATGGCAGTTATCAAGCAAAACAAGCCGTATCTGTCGCGCCTTGCCCGCCGCACGCAGCAGCGCGGGCAGCGCCACCCCTGTTGCCGCAGCGACGAGGCCGGGGCCAAGGGCGCATCGACCGGGATCAGATAGCTCTGCCCGCCCGAGGCGACGCGGCGACCCGCGTAGTAGATCAAGGCAATATCCGACGTTTCGGCCTGAAAGGCAAAATCAGAGAGTTCCCGTTTGAACGTGGCGCTATCCGTGTCGATCAGCGTGGTAACATCGAACCCCTGCCCCTCTAACGTTTGGGTCAGCAGCGCGGCATCGGCGCGCGGCCCGTCAAGCGGGGCGGCATCCTCATAGGCAGAGATGCCAATCACCATCGCCACACGGTCTTGGGCCGCTGCAGCGAAGGGCAGAAACAACATCAAGAGGATCGCGGTCAAACGCATATGGCGGGCTCCTTTCGGTCAGCTTCGGTTGGGCGGCGCCGCCCATTAACCTATGCTGGCAGGAAAAGGTTTCCACCATCGTAACAGTTTGAAATGAATCCGACCCTTGCTGCCGTGGTTTAGGCGTTGGGCGAAGTCTCTTCGATCTCGCGGTCTTCTTCCGGCACATTGAGCGTGGCCCACGTATCGCCATCCGGCAGTTCCGGCGGATGCGGCAAGCAATCGCGCCGGTGGATATTCGCCTTGGCCATGAAATTTGCCGAAACCGGAGCCGTGACAAAGATGAAGGCCATGATCAGCAGTTCATGCAGCGACCCCGTACCAGACAGAAACGAACTCACCATGGCCGCCAACAGATAGGCCCCGATCCCCAGCGTCGCGGCCTTGGTCGGCGCATGCAGGCGGGTCATCGGGTCGTTCAGCTTGAGCAAGCCAATCCCGGCGACAAGCACGAAGAAACTGCCGATCACCAGCAGCACGATGATAAAATAGGTGGCGATGATGTCGGGGCTCATTCGATGATATCTCCGCGCAAGACGAACCGGGCATAGGCCACGGTTGAGACGAAACCCAGCATGGCGATGATCAGCGCCGCCTCGAAATAGATCTGCGTGCCTTGCAGGATGCCCAAAAGCACGATGATGCCGATGGCATTGATGAACATCGTGTCCAGCGCCAGAATGCGGTCCCCGGTGCCGGGGCCGATCCACAGCCGGATCATCGCCATGAACTGCGCGATGGCGACCAAGGTCAGGGCACCATAAAGCGCAAGGGTCAAAAGGTCGGTCGCTTGGGTCATACGAAAATCTCCTTCAAGCGGCGTTCGTAGCGGTCTTTGATCTCATCGCGCACGGCGTCGGGGTCAGTGGCGTCCAGCGCGTGTACCAGCAGGTAGCGCCCGTTGTCCGACAGATCCGCCGAAACGGTGCCGGGGGTCAGGGTGATGGTGCCCGCAAGGATCGTGATCGCTTCGGGTTCTTTCAGGTCCAGCGGCACGACAACCCAGGCGGGCGACATGCTGGCGTTGGATTTGGTCAGGATGATCCACGCCACTTGGATATTGGCGATGATGATATCCCACAGGACCAAGATCACATAGGCGATCATGCGCAGCGGGCGAATGCCTTGGGGCCGGTCGGTCCACCACCGCGCGGTCAGCACCGGGATCACGATCCCGAGGATCAGACCAAAGACAAGCATGCCTGCGCTGAACTTGTTTTGCAGCAGAATCCACACAACGGTGAGCAACAGGGTCAGAAACGGGTGCGGCAAGAGCCAACGGATCGGTCGCATCATATCAATGGGCCTCCTCTTTGCCGTCCGACAGCTTGCCGGGGGTCTCCAGCACGGTGCTCAGGTAACGCTCTGGCCCGAACAATTGGTTCGAGATCGCCGTGGCATATTGTGTGGCGGGGCCGGCCAGCAGCGTATGCGCAACCAAAAGGGCCAGCAGGCCACCCACGGCCACATAGCTCAGTGCCGATGGTGCCTCGGCTGGGGTGGCCCCGTCTGGTGGCGCGACACTGCGCGACTTCCAAAACCATGCTGCCCGCGCGGCCAAAGCCCACGAGGCTCAAAAGGCTCGCGCCCAAGATCACGGCCCAGATCCAGACCCAATAATCATTCTCGGCAGCGGCATCCATGATCAGCAATTTGCCCAGAAAGCCCGAAAGCGGCGGCACGCCGACCATGGCGATGGCCGCGACAAAGAACAGGGCCGAAGTCAGCTTGGCCCCCGCCACCTGCGGCTGCGCCGTCAGATCAAGGTTATCGCGCCCCGCCCGCGCCAGATCGGCAATCAGGAACAGCGCGCCCGCCGCCAGTGTCGAATGCACGATATAGTAAAGTGCCGCCGCGATCCCCTCGGGGGTAAACAGCGCAATCGAGATCATCACCATCCCCATCGACCCGATCACCGAAAAGGCCACCATACGGTCCAACTGCTTTGCCGCCAGCACGCCGATCATGCCAAGCGCCAGCGACAGCAGCGCGGCAGGCAGCAGCCATGTGGTGTGCAGGTCCGCCGTGGCGGCAAGGTCTGGCGGGAAGATCAGCGTATAGACGCGGATGATCGCATAGGCGCCGACTTTGGTCATGATGGCGAAGAGCGCCGCCACCGGGCCGGGCGCTTCGGCATAGCTCGAAGGCAGCCAGAAGTGCAGCGGCACCACGGCCGCTTTGACCGCGAAGACCATCAAGAGCAGCACCGCTGCGATGCGGATACCCACGGTCGCGCCTGCATCAATCAAGGCCACCCGCTGTGCCAGATCGGCCATGTTGAGCGTCCCCGTCTCGGCATAGATAGCCCCAAGCGCAAAGAGAAACAGCGTCGAGCCCAAGAGGTTATAGAGCACATATTGCACCCCGGCCCGCAACCGCGGCGTGCCGCCGGCGTGGATCATCAACCCGTAGGAAGCGATCAGCAGCACTTCGAAAAAGACGAAGAGGTTGAAAAGGTCGCCCGTCAGGAAAGCGCCCATGATGCCCATCAACTGGAACTGGAACAGCGCGTGAAAATGCCGCCCGCGTTCGTCCCATTTCGAGCCGATGACATAGAGCAGCACGAAGAGCGCCAGCACCGCCGTCAACGTCACCATCAGCGTCGACAGACGGTCGCCCACCAACACGATGCCAAAGGGTGCTGCCCAATCGCTGAGACGGTAGAGCATGACATCGCCGCTCGACGCCTCAAGCGACAGGCCAAGGCCCACGGCGACCAGCGCCAGCGCCCCGAACAGCGACAGCACCCGCTGGATGGTGATGTGATAGCGTGCGGCCAGAATGATGAAGGGCGCAATAAATGCGGGCAGCACGATGGGCAGGATCAGCCAATGGGTCATGTGCGGTCCTCCGCCTTGGTATCAGTCAGCGGGTCGTCGACATGGTCGTCATTGTTGCCCAGATAGGCTCCGAGGGCGATCATCACCACCACGGCGGTCATGCCGAATGAAATCACGATGGCGGTCAGCACCAGCGCTTGCGGCAGCGGATCGGTATAGCGCGCGGCGTCCGTCAGGATCGGCGGCGCGCCCACGGTCAAACGGCCCGAGGCAAAGAGAAAGACGTTCACCGCATAGGTCAGCAGCGATGTGCCCATGATGACGGGAAAGCTCCGCAAGCGCAGCACAAGATAGAGGCCAGAGGCCGTCAGAATGCCGATGGCGGATGCGACGAGAAGTTCCATGTTTATGCCTCCGCCTTGGTGGTGTCTTCGCGCGATGGGTCGATGTCCATCGGATGGTCGGCCTCAGGCACATGCGCCCGGCGGGCCAGCCGCGAGAAGCTTTCCAGCGACAGCATCACCGCCCCGACAACGGCAAGGAACACGCCAAGGTCAAAGAGCGCGGCAGTGGCCAGTTCGAACTTGTCGAAAGGCGGGATGCGCACATAGGTGAAATCCGAAGTCAGGAAAGGTTTGGCAAAGAGCCACGACCCGATCCCCGTCAGCCCCGCGATCAAGACGCCGGTGCCGATGATCCCGTGATAGGGATAGCGCAGCCGCGCCGAAGCCCAAGCAAAGCCGCTTGCCATATATTGCATCACCACCGCGATCGACACGATCAGCCCGGCGATGAAACCGCCGCCCGGCTCGTTATGGCCACGCAGGAAGATGTAGAAACCCACCATCAGCACCACTGGCATGATAACGCGGGTCATGACCACCATCATCATCGGGTGCCGGTCCCCTGCCCGCGGCTGGTCTGGCTTGCGGTTCAGCAAACGCGCCCGAACGGGGCCCGACAGCAGCGTTTCGGTCAGCGCATAGATCAGCAGCGCGGCGATGCCCAGAACGATGATCTCACCATAGGTGTCAAAGCCCCGGAAATCGACAAGGATCACGTTCACCACATTGGTGCCGCCGCCGCCCTTGTAGGAGTTGGCAAGGTGGAATTCGGAAATGCTTGGTGCGACGGTGTCACGCAGCAGGTAGTGATAAGACAGCGCCATGGTCGCCGCCCCCGCCGCGAGGGAGACCACAACGTCGCGCGTCCGACGCAGCACGCTGCTTTCAATCGGTGTGCGGTTGGGCAGGAAGTTCAGCGCCAAGAGCAACAAGATGATCGTGACCACCTCGACCGTCAGCTGGGTCATCGCCAAGTCGGGCGCGCTGAAGAAGACAAAACCAGCCGAGACGATCAGCCCCACGATGCCGATCAAGATCAGCGACAACAGGCGGTTGCGGTGCAAGAACACCAAGCCGCAGGCCGCCGCCACCAGCATCAGCCAGCCCGCGATCTGAACCGCATTGGTCGGCTGCAACTCGCGGGTCGCCGCCCCCACAGTGCCGGTGGCCCAAGCGAAATAGCCCACCACAACCACGGTCACCGCCATGATCGCGGCATAGCGCGAGAACGCCCCGTCGTGCAGACGCAGCGAAATCGCCTGCGACAGGCCGACAAAGGCCGCGATGACGCGGTCAAAGATCGACTTGGCCTCGGGCCGGGGCGTGGCATCCCAAACACGCAGAAGCGGGGTGAAAAGCGCCAGCAGGATCAGGCCACCAACAACCGCGATGATCGACATATACAACGCCGGACCCAGCCCGTGCCAGATTTTGAAATGCGCCGAAGGCATCTCGGCCGCGCCGCCGAGGACGGAGGCGGTCACCAGCTTCACGAAAGGCTCGGCGAGGAAAGGCGCAAGGCCGATCACCACCACGGGGATGATCAAGAGCGCAGGCGGCAGCCACAGGCCGGGCTTAGGGTCATGCGGATGGTCGGGATAGTCGTCACGCTCTTTGCCAAGGAAGGTATGGCCGATCAGCCGGAAGCTATAGGCCGCCGAGAAGAGCGCGCCAAAGGTCGCAAGCCCCGGCACCAGCCAAGGCATGTCAAAGAGCGTCGTGTGCAGGGTCTCTTCCAGCATCATCTCTTTCGACAGGAAGCCGTTGAGCAGCGGGATCCCCGCCATCGACAGCGCCGCCAGCGTGGCAATGACAAAAGTCACCGGCATCAGATGCCGCAGCCCGCCCAAACGGCGGATGTCACGGGTATGCACCGCGTGATCCACGATCCCCGCCGACATAAAGAGCGCGGCCTTAAAGGTCGCGTGGTTCAAGATGTGAAACACCGCCGCCATCGCGCCAAAGGCCGTGCCGGTGCCCAAAAGCATGGTGATCAGACCAAGGTGGCTGACGGTCGAAAAGGCCAGCAGCGCCTTTAGGTCATGTTTAAACAGCGCAATCACCGCGCCCAGCACCATGGTGATCAGACCCGCCGTGGTGACGATGACGAACCATTCCGGCGTGCCAGACAGCACCGGCCACATCCGCGCCATCAGGAAAATCCCCGCCTTCACCATCGTGGCGGAGTGCAGATAGGCCGAGACCGGCGTTGGTGCTGCCATGGCGTGGGGCAGCCAGAAGTGGAACGGGAACTGCGCCGATTTGGTGAAACAGCCCAAGAGGATCAGGATCAGCGCGGGCAGATAGAGCGGCGAGGCTTGGATCATCTCGCGGTTGTCGAGGATCACGCTCAGGTCATAGCTGCCGACGATTTGACCCAGCAGCAACATGCCACCGATCATCGCAAGGCCGCCCATGCCGGTCACGGTCAGCGCCATTCGCGCACCTTGGCGGCCTTCGGGCAGGTGTTTCCAATAGCCGATCAGCAGGAAGGACGACAGCGAGGTTAGCTCCCAGAAGATCAGCAAGATCAACACGTTATCGCTCAGAACGATACCGACCATCGCGCCTTGGAACAGCAGCAGATAGGTGAAAAACTCACCCATATGATCGTCGCGTGACAGGTAAGACCGCGCATAGGCGATGATCAACAGACCGATGCCAAGGATCAGACAGGCAAAGAAAAAGCCGAGGCTGTCGAGCATCAAGGTCAGGTTCAGGCCAAGCTGCGGAATCCAATCAACCCGCGCGGTGACCAATTCGCCCGCCAGCACGGCAGGCAGATGCGTTAGCAACCCCACCAGCGCCACGAGGGTCACCATAAAGGTCACCCCGGCGCAGGCTTGACGCCCTGCGGAATTCATCAGTCCGGGTAACAATGCGCCCAAGAAGGGCAAGGCAACGATAAGGAAGAGGGACACGCGAACTCCTGATCTGGCGGACTGAAAGGTCACCACGTTCTGTAGAAATTTTCCCGGCACCTCAAGCGAAACCGGGCATTAAACGCCAGATTGTCGCAGGTTACACCGCAGTCCTGCCCCGTGGGATGGCGATACCGCCGCCCCTATGCCCGCTAGAATGGCCCTCGGGCGCCCCTACCCCGGTTGAAACAAGTCCCGGTAGGTGTCGCGCAGCACGTTCTTTTGCACCTTGCCCATCGTGTTGCGCGGCAATTCCGGCAGGACGATCAGCTTGGCGGGTCGTTTGAACTTGGCCAGCGATCCGGCCACATCCCCGGCGATCTGCGCAAGATCCAGCTTCGCGCCCCGGCGCGCCACCAACACCGCCACCACGCTTTCCCCGAAATCGGGATGCGGCACGCCGAACACCGCGCTTTCCAGCACGCCCGGTTGGTCGTCGAGCAGCAGTTCGACCTCCTTAGGGTAGATATTATAGCCGCCCGAGATGATCAGGTCTTTGTCGCGGCCCACGATGGTCACATAGCCATCCGCATCGCGCCGCCCCAGATCGCCGGTGATGAAAAAGCCATCTTCGCGCAGTTCGGCGGCGGTTTTCTCGGGCATCTGCCAATAGCCCTTGAAGACATTCGGGCCACGTACTTCGATGCTGCCTATCTCTCCGTCCGGCAGGGTCGCGCCGGTTTCGGGGTCGGTGATTTTCAACTCCACATCCGGCAGCGGCAGGCCCACGGTGCCCGCACGGCGCTCGCCCTCATAGGGGTTGGAGGTGTTCATATTGGTCTCGGTCATGCCGTAACGCTCAAGGATACGGTGGCCGGTGCGTTCTTCAAAATCGACATGAGTTTCGGCCAAAAGCGGAGCCGACCCCGAGATGAACAGCCGCATGTTCGCTGTCGTCTCACGGGTGAAAATCGCGTCGTCCAAAAGCCGGGTGTAGAAGGTCGGTACGCCCATCATCGCGGTGGCGTGGGGCATCCGATCGATCAACCGGTCGATGTCGAGCTTGGGCATAAAGATCATCGCGCCCCCGCCACCAGCGTCACATTGGTCGCCACGAACAGCCCGTGCGTGTGAAAGATCGGCAGCGCATGCAGCAGCACGTCCGCGTTGGTGAAACGCCACAGATCGGCCAGCGTCTGCGCGTTCGACAAAAGGTTCGCCTGCGTCAGCATCGCCCCCTTAGAGCGCCCCGTGGTGCCGGAGGTATAGAGGAAGGCCGCAAGGTCATCCGCCGCCCGCGCGACGGTTTCGAACTTGTCGGAAGCCGAGGTGGCGCAATCCGCAAAGCTGCCATCGTTCTCCGTACCAAGCGTCTCAAGCTGGCACCCTGTATCCCTAGCCAGCGGTGCCATTTCATCGCGGCGCGCGGGCTGGCAGACAAAGGCCGCGGCCCCGCTGTCGGTCACGAAATAGCGCACCTCATCCGCGGTATAGGCGGTATTGAGCGGCAAAAAGATCACCCCCGTCTGCACGCAGGCGGCATAGAGCGCCAGCGCATCGGCGGATTTGTCGATCTGTACCGCCAGCCGGTCGCCGGGCTTCACCCCCAACTCGGTCAGCACATGGGCAAAACGGGCGGCCCGGCCCAGAAAACCCGCATGGGTCAGCGTCACCCCGCCTTCGAGATGGAGAAAGGCCGTCGTTTTGCCAGCGTGACGGCCAAACAGAGTGTCATAAAGGGGGTTTGCCATCACGGTGCTCCTCGCGTGTTGTTCTTGGGAAAGCCGACTGCCTCCTTGCGGGATTACAACCGCATTACGCGGGGTAATGCAAGCCGACCAAAGCCCGCGCGCGGCGGCACAGTCGGCAAATGTCGAATTAAGGCAATAGCTTGCGGGGCGGCGCTGAGGCGCGCCGCCCCAAGGTTCAGCGGCCCATCAAACCGGGCAACCAAGTGCCGATACCCGGCAGCCAGACGATCAGGGCCAGAACGAAAAGCTTGATCAGCAAGAACGGCATCACCGAGGCATAGATCTGTGGCATCCGGATTTCAGGCGGGGCGACCCCGCGCATAACAAACAGCAGCAGACCGAAGGGCGGCGTCAGCAGGCCGATCTCCATCGTCAGCAAATATACCACGCCGAGGGTCAGCTCGTTGATCTCCATCGCATCCGCCAAGGGCACGAAGACCGGCACGGTGACCATCAGCATCGACACCTGATCGATGAAACACCCCAGAAAGAGCAGGATCGCGATCATCCCCAGAAGCACCATCAGCGGCGTCGGATCGACCGCGTTGATCGCGTTGATCAGCCCATTGGTGGCCCCCGAAAAAGACAGCACCTGCGCAAATGTCTGACTGGCCGCGATGATGAACAGGATCATCACCGACAGCTTCAGCGTCTCCATCAGCGCGCGGCCCATCTTCTCCCAACTCAGGGCGCGATAGGCGGCCCCGATGATTACGGCGGTGATGCTGCCAAGGGCGGCGCTTTCCGTAGGCGTGGCGATGCCCGCGAGCAGCGAACCGATCACCACCGCGAAAAGCACCGACAGCGGCAGCACATAGATCACGAAAGGCGTCCAACGTTCGCGCAGCGGCATTTCTTCGTAGACATCGGGCGGCGCAACTTTCGGGTCCAAAAGGCTCCGCCCCACCACATAGGCCACGAACAGGACCGCCAGCAGCAGCGCGGGCAGCACCCCCGCAATCAGCAGCCCGGCGATGGAAATCCCCGCGAGCGAGCCCACCAGAACCGCCAGCGCCGAAGGCGGGATCAGCATGGCAATCGCGCCGGACGCCATGATCGGCCCCATCGCCATCGACGGGTGATAGCCGCGTTTCAGCATCCCCGGCAGCAGCGTGCCGCCCAGCATCGCGGTATTGGCGATGGTCGAGCCGGAAAGGGCTGCAAAAATCGTGCCGCCAAAGATCGTGACGACCGACATGCGGCCCGGGATGCGCGTCACCACCCGTTCAATCGCGTCAATGGCGCGGTGCGCGACCCCGGTTTGAAAGAGTATCTCTCCCATAAGGATAAACAGCGGTATCGGCGCGAGCTGAAAATTCGCCACCGATTGCGCCGAGTTGCGCGCCAGTTGCAGAATGCCCCGGTCTCCGCCCAGCACGAAATACGCGCCCACGGTCGTCACGGCGATAAAGGCAAAGGCGACCGGCAAGCCGATCAGCAGCAAAACCGCCAATCCGCCCAGCATCAAGGTCAGTGTCAGGCCCCAATCCATGTCAAAGACCACTCAAGCTACGCTCGGCCGTTTCCGGATAGAGCAGACGGCGAATAAAGATGATCGTGCAAAGCGCCAGCGATAGCGGCACAAAGGCCAGCATCCACCACTCTGGGATCACGAAAGACGTGCGGATCATCGACCCGCGTGCGGCAGAGGCCAGCACCGCTTGCAACCCGTACCAGCCCAGCACCCCTGCCGTCACCGCGCCAATGGCGCTGGTCAGGCGGGTCAAAGCATAGGCAGTGCGTTGCGACAGGTTGCTGGTGATCAGATCAACCTTCACATGCCCACCAATCGACAGCACCCAAGGCGCGCCAAGGAAGGTGGCAATCATCAACGCATATTGGATTGCATCCAGTGCCCCATAGACCACCGGCAGCCCCAGATTGCGCAGCACCACGTTGATCGCGATAAACACCGCGATCACCCCGAGGATACCGGCCGAGAAAACGGCCAGCCCCGGAGAGTGTCCGGTCAAACAATGTTGAGATCATGGGGCGATCACTTGGTCATGCAGGCGCGCATCTGCTGCGCAAGATCGGCATCGACCTCTTCGACCGCCGCCCAACCGGCATCGCGCGCGGCATTGGTCCACGCTTCGGCATCGGCCTCGCTGAAGGTGATCGTCTCGATCCCCGCATCCGCCTGTGCGGCGTATTCCGTCGCGTTGCGGTCGGCGTTGTCGTTGTTAAGCTCTTCCATCCAAGCCGCGCCCTCTTCGAGTTTGGCGCGTTGTTCGTCGGTCAGGCCATTCCACGTGTCGAGGTTCACCAGCAGGTTCACGTCGACGTTGTAAAAGCTCGGATCGACCCGGTATTTGGTCTGCTCGTCCCAACCGAGATCCAGCACCCCTTGGCTCGGCCAGCCGTAGCCGTCGATCGCGCCGCGCTCCAGCGCGCTATAGACTTCGCCCGGCGCGGTGCGCACCAGATTGGCGCCCAGTTGCGTGAACATCGCCTGATAAACCGGTGTGGTGCGGATGGTCAGACCGCTCAGGTCCGGCCCCTCGACCGGTTTGGTCAGATAGAGGTGGTAGCCGATCCCGTCGCCGCCGTGGCCGAGGTATTTGACGTTCATCTGCTCTTGGTGAATGCGGTCGACCAGTTCATAGCAGCCATTCTCGCGCTGTTCTTGAATGGTGTTTTCCGCCAGATGCAGCGCGTCGCCCGTGGGCAGCAGGTTGGGGTAATAGGCCGTGGTGTTATTGGCGATGTCGACAACGCCAGATTGCACCGCGTTGCCCAATTCAAAGGGCGGCACGGCTTCCGGCCCGCCGACCATATTGATCTGCACGACCCCCTTGCCGTTCTCGTTGATCCATTCGACAAAGGATTCAAACTCGCGGCTAAAGGCGGTGCCAAGGGTAAAGGCCGACACGGCGCGCAGCGTCACTTCGTCGGCGCTGGCGGTGCTGGTGGTGGCAAGGGTGCTGACGGCAAAGAGCGCCGCGCTGAGCGTGGTTGTTGTTTTCATGGTCGTCTCCCAGTTGTTATCAAAAGCCCGCGATCTCTGCCCCGGTGCTCTCGCATGCATATGCATAATATGTATCTGCATGTAATTCGTAGCGGCAAGATTTCGCCACGTCAATTTAAACTCTCGCCCCCTGCTCCCGCGCCATCGCACAGGCGGTGCCCTGCGCAGATTGTCGCGGCATTAAGATAGTTTAATGACACCCCACACATGAGAACATATATAGAACGCATGGCAAAACAGACACTCGATCAAAAACTGGCGATTCTCAGCGACGCGGCGAAATACGACGCCTCCTGCGCCTCCTCCGGCTCGACCAAACGCGACTCGCGCGATGGCAAGGGGCTGGGCTCAAACGAAGGCAGCGGCATCTGCCACGCATACGCCCCCGACGGGCGGTGCATCAGCCTGCTCAAGATCCTGATGACGAATTTCTGCATCTACGATTGCAGCTATTGCATCAACCGCGTGTCCTCGAACGTCGACCGGGCGCGGTTCAGCGTGGATGAAGTGGTGAAGCTCACCATCGAATTCTACCGCCGCAATTACATCGAAGGGTTGTTTTTGTCCTCGGGCGTGATCCGCTCCCCCGATGCGACGATGTCGGACATGGTGCAGATCGCCCGCAAACTGCGGCACGAAGAGAACTTTCGCGGCTATATCCACCTCAAGACGATCCCCGATGCCTCCCCTGAGTTGATCGAGGAAGCGGGCCGTCTGGCGGATCGTCTGTCGATCAATGTCGAACTGCCCACCGACACCGCGGTGCAGCAATATGCGCCGGAGAAAAAGCCCGAGCAGATCCGCCGCGCCATGGCCAATGTGCGGATGGTCAAGGACGCCAGCAAAGAGAAATCCTTCTCCGGCAAGCGCCCGCCGCGTTTTGCGCCCGCCGGTCAATCCACCCAGATGATCATCGGCGCGGATGGGTCGAACGACGCCACGGTGCTGGGGCAATCGACGCGGCTTTACTCCAGCTACAAGCTGAAGCGCGTTTACTATTCCGCCTTCTCGCCAATCCCCGACAGTTCCGCCAAGCTGCCGCTGATCCGCCCGCCCCTGCAACGCGAGCATCGGCTTTATCAGGCCGACTGGCTGCTGCGCTTCTATGATTTCCAGTTGGACGAGATCACCTCCGTCACCCGCGACGGCAATCTCGATCTGGAGGTCGACCCCAAGCTCGCTTGGGCGCTGGTGCACCGCGAACATTTTCCCCTCGATGTGAACCGCGCCAGCCGCGAGATGCTGCTGCGGGTGCCGGGGTTTGGCGTGAAAACGGTGACCCGCATCCTCGCCGCCCGACGCCATCGGTCCCTGCGCTACGAAGACCTGACCCGCATGGGCGCCTCGATGAAAAAGGCCCGCGCCTTTGTAACGGCAGGCGGCTGGTCGCCCGGTGGGCTGACCGACAGCGCCGACCTGCGCGCACGTTTCGCGCCGCCGCCCGAACAGTTGACCCTGTTCTGATGCACCGCGTCTCCCTGCCCCCGATCGGCGCTGCGAAAGCATGGCGCGAGGCGGCACGCGGCTTTCTCGCGGCCGGTGTCTCGCCCGAGCAAATCCTCTGGGGCGACCATGCTGCCGCGCCCGATCTGTTCGGCGGTGAGACTGTGTCGCCAAAAGGCGGACAGGTCTCGGTCCCGCGCAGTTTTGTCTCCATGGCCGAAACCGCCGTCTGGCACAGCGACCCCGAACGCTTCGCGCGGCTCTATGCCTTTCTTTGGCGCGTGAAAGACGCGCCGCATTTGATGTCGGACCGGGGCGATGCCGACCTCGCCGTGCTGCGCGGGATGGAGAAGAACGTGCGCCGTTGCCAGCACAAGATGAAGGCCTTCGTCCGCTTCCGCGAGATCGGCGCGCCCGATGCCCCGCGCCGCAGTTTCGCCGCCTGGTTCGAGCCGACGCATCACACGGTGGAGCCCACGGCGGATTTCTTCGTGCGGCGATTTTCCGACATGGACTGGCGCATCCTGACGCCCGATGTCTCGGCCATTTTCGAGAACGGCAAACTCACGTTCCAAGAAGGGCACGAAAAACCCGACCTGCCCGAAGACGCGGGCGAGCAGCTTTGGATCACCTATTTCCAGAACATCTTTAACCCCGCCCGCCTGATGGTGAAGGCGATGCAATCCGAGATGCCCAAGAAATACTGGAAGAACATGCCCGAGGCCGCCTTCATCCCCCAGATGATCGCCGAGGCCCCCGCCCGCGCCCGCGCCATGGCCGAGGCAGCACCAACCCTGCCGCCGGTGCGCATGGACCGCGTGCAGGCGCAGCTTTCGGCCTTCTCATCCGCTTGGGACGGCCCGATGGAGGACCTGCCCACCGCGATCCGCGCCTGCACCCGCTGCCCGCTGCATTGCCACGCCACCCAAGCCGTGCCGGGCGAAGGGCCAAACCGCGCCGATCTGATGGTGGTCGGTGAACAACCCGGCGATCAGGAGGATCTCGCGGGCCGTCCTTTTGTCGGGCCGGCGGGACAGATGTTCGACCGCGTGGCGGCAGAGGCCGGGCTCGACCGCGAGGCGGCTTTCGTCACCAATGCCGTCAAACACTTCAAGTTCACCGCCCGCGGCAAACGCCGCATTCACCAGCGCCCCGAGACGCCCGAGATCGACCAGTGCCGCTGGTGGATGAACGCCGAGGTGGCGCAGGTGCAGCCCAAGCTGATCCTCGCCATGGGCGCCACAGCGGCGCAAAGCCTGACGGGCAAGGGCACGGGCATCCTGAAACGCCGTGGCACGATCGAGACGGGGCCAGAAGGCATCCCGGTGCTGATCACCCTGCACCCGTCCTATCTGCTGCGCGTGCCGGATCCGGCGCTGCGCGAAGAGGCCACGGCGCAGTTCCGCTCCGATCTGGCGATGGCGGCACGGATGATGGCAGAGGCGGCTTAATCCTCGGGCTCGATGACCTGGAGCGTGCCGTCCGGCAAGGGGCGTTGCAGGCTGGGCAGCTCGGCCGTTTCAACCGTAAGCCAGCGCTGCACGTCGTCGGGGTTGGTCAGGATCACCGGCATCGCCTTGGGGTGCACGGCCCCGACCTCGGCATTGGCTTCGGTGGTCAGAAAGCCATAGAGGGTATCAGTGGTCTCGCCGTCCTTCAGTTTGCGCACGCTCGTCCATTCGGTCCAGACGCCCGCAAAAAAGGCCAGCGGACGGTCCTCGCCAAGCGCGAACCAGACCGGGCGCGAGCGCTCTCCGGGGCGGTTCAGCGGTTCGGAAAAGGCGGTGAAGGGCACCACGCAGCGATGCTCGGCCCCCAGCCAGCGCCGCCAATGCGGCGAGGCGATGTTGCGGATGTTGGTCACGCCGCGGTCGGTCTTCTTGCCTTTGAGCGCGAAGGCCGGAGAGGGCATCCCCCACCGCATCATCTCCAGCACCGGACCGCCATCGCCGTGGCGCACCACCGGGGCGGCATAGTCGGGGTAGATACCGGGCATCGGCGGCAGGTTGCCTGTTTGGTCGTCGATGCCGTCGAACCAGCCGCGGATTGCGGCCTGCCCCTTGGTCAGGGAATAGAGATTGCACATCGGTTGGCCCCCTTGCCGTCATCTTGGCCCATTAGATGCGGTTTTGCCCGCGTCCGGCAAGGGCCACAGGATCTTTGACAGCACCGCAATTGATGATTTATAACCAGAACAAAATGTGAACATATGGAGTCGTGCATGACAACCGATTCTACATATGGGCAGGTCCTTACCCTGCCGCGGCGCCGTCCGTCGACACCCCCGAACCGGGGGTTCTGGCCGCACATGCGCCGCTGACGGATGTCTTTCCGGGGGCCTTCGCCACGGCCCCGGCCAGTGCCTTCGTGCTGTCGCTGCTGCCGCGTGGCAAGGGGCCGGTGCTTTGGGTGCAGGACTTTCTGTCGCGGCGCGAGAATGGGGCACCCTATACGCCCAGCTTGCGCGGTTTCGGGCTGGAACAACCGGTGCTGCTGGTCACCGTCAACCACCCGCGCGACGTGCTTTGGACGATGGAGGAAGGGGCCGCCTGTGCGGGGCTTTCTGCCGTGATCGGCGAGGTGCACGGCGGGCCGGAGGTGCTGGATTTCACCGCCACCAAACGGCTCTCGCTTCGGGCCGAGGCCTCAAATGTGCCGCTCTATCTCATTCGCAGCGGCGATCCCGGCGGCTTGAGCGCGGCGCGGATGCGGTGGCGCATTTCCTCGCTGCCCTCTCAGGCCCATCCATACGATGCACAGGCCCCCGGCGCAGCCCGCTGGGATTTGGAACTGTTTCGCGCGCGTGGCCATGCGCCGGGGCGTTGGGTGGCTGCCCATGACCCCGACAAAAGCCAAAGCCCCCGCGCCGCGGATCGTCTCCGTCTGGTTCCCTATGCTGACGATGGAGCGGTGGCGCCGGGTGATCGCCCAATACCGCAGCGTTCCGGGGGATGAGGTGCCGGTCGTCCTGTCGCGCGACGGAACCCATGGGCCGGTGGTCCATGGGCTGAGCGCTGCCGCCACGATGCGCGGAATCGAGGCGGGCGCGCGGGTGGTCGATGTGCAAGCGATCCACCCCGATCTGCATGTGGAGCCCGCCGATCTGGAGGGCGATGAGGCGCTGATCCAACGGCTGGTGCATTGGGCGCGGCGCTGGTGCCCTTGGACGGCGCGGGATCAGGACCATGGCCTGCTGCTGGACGTGACCGGCTGCACCCATCTGTTCGGCGGAGAGGTCGCCATGCTGCGCGACATCCGCAGCCGTTTTGCGCTACAGGGGCTGACCGCGCGGGTCGCCATGGCCCCCACTCCCGGTGCCGCGCAGGCACTGGCACGCTTCGGCTCCGGCGCGCAGATCTGCGGGGCTGAGGACGTGGCCACCGCCCTCGCCCCCTGCCCGTCGCCGCCCTGCGGCTGGATGCCCAGACCACGCGGCTCTTGGACCGTCTGGGCCTCAAGACCATTGGCGCGCTCAGCGATCTGCCCCGCGCCGCCCTGATGCGCCGCTTCGCCAGCCTCAAACCTGCACGCAACCCGCTGATCCTGCTGGACAAGGCGCTTGGCACCGCGCCCGACCCGCTGAACGCCCCACCCGATCACCGCCACTTCATGACCCGCAGCCGCTTGCCTGAGCCGGTGATCGACCCCGCCCCGCATCTGCCCGCGCTGGTCGATGACCTCTGCACCCTTCTGGCCCGCGCCGAGCTTGGCGCGCGGCGGTTGCGCCTGACCATCTACCGCATCGACGGCGATTGGCGCGCCCTTGGGGTGGCGACAGCGCGGGCCAGCCGTGACCCCGCGCATCTGCGCAGGCTGTTCAACGGCAAACTGGAAAACATCGACAGCGGCTTCGGCTTTGACCTGCTGACGTTGGAGGCGCTGACCAGCGAACCGCTGCCGCTGATGCAAGACCACCTCGACGGCAAACGCGACCCTTCGGCGGATGTGGCCGGGCTGCTCGACCGGCTCGCCGCGAAGCTGGGCGCGGACAAAGTCAACTGGCCGCAGTGGCGCGAGACCCATAAGCCCGAACGGGTGGAGCAACGTGTCGACGCCCTGCACGGCACGCCTACAGCCGCACCCGCCTTGCTGCGCGACCGTCCGCTGCGTCTGCTGACCCCCGCCGAAGAGGTGCGCGTGATCTATGCCGTGCCCGAAGGCCCGCCCTCGCAGTTCAACTGGCGGCGCGTCACCTATAAAACCATGCGCCACACCGGGCCGGAACGCATCGCGCCGGAATGGTGGTGCGACCGCCCCGGCACCCGGCTGCGCGATTACTACAAAGTCGAGGTCCAGGGCGGCCAGCGTTTCTGGCTCTACCGCGAGGGGGTGATCTATGACGGTCGCGGGGCCGAGCCGCGCTGGTTTTTGCATGGGCTCTTTGCCTGATGCCCGAGCAGGAAGGACATAAGCGCCGCACCTTGGGCGAAGACGGTTTTGCCGACCCGCCGCGGGCGGCCTATGTCGAGTTCGGACTGGCCAGTTGCTTTTCCTTCCTGCGCGCCGCCTCGGACGCCGTGGACCTGATCGAGATGGCCTATCACCACGGCTATGACAGCCTCGGCATCGCCGATCACAACACGCTGGCGGGCGTGGTGCGGCTGCATGTGGAGGCGGAAAAGGCCCATATCCGCCCCCTGATCGGCGCGCGTCTGGCGCTGCTTTGTGGGACCGAACTGCTGGCCTATCCGCAAGACCGCGCCGCTTATGCGCGGCTTTCGACGCTGCTGTCGGCGGGCAAGATGCAATCTATAGACGGCGAATGGCAGCAAAAGGGTGAGACCCATCTGACGCTGGAGATGCTGAGCCAACACGCCGAAGGGCTGCATCTGATCGTCATGCCGCCCGAGAACCTTGACGTCTTTGCCGCTGGCCTGCCGCGTCTGGTGAAAGCACTGCCGGGGATGCGGCATGTGGGCGCAAGCTTCCTTTATCGTGGCGATGACCGGGCGCGGATCAACCGCTTGGACGCACTGGCCCGCGCCCATGGGCTGAGGATTTTGGCCACCAACGATGTGCTCTACCACGCGCGCCACCGGCGGCCCTTGCAGGATGTGATGGTGGCGATCCGCGAGGGCGTGATCGTGCCCAAGGCGGGCTATCTCTTGGCCGCCAATGCCGAACGGCACCTGAAATCGCCCGAGGCGATGCTGCGCCTCTTCGCCGACTGGCCCCATGCCATCGCCGAGACGCGGCGTCTGGCGGACAGGATCACCTTTCGCCTCACCGATCTGGCCTACGAATACCCACATGAGATCGTCCCCGAAGGCCGCAGCCCGATGGAGGAACTCGCCCGCCTCACATGGGAGGGCGCGGCGCGGCGCTACCCGCAAGGCGTGCCCGAGGGGTAGAAAAGACCATCGAAAAGGAATTCGCGCTCATCGGGTCGAAAAAGATCGCCCGCTATTTCCTGACCATCTACGACATCGTGCGCTTTGCCCGCGAGGAAGCTGAGCCGCCGATCCTCTGCCAAGGGCGCGGCTCGGCGGCCAATTCGGCGGTCTGTTTCTGCCTCGGCATCACCTCGGTCGACCCGGCGGTGCATAACCTGCTGTTCGAGCGGTTCCTTTCCGAGGAACGCGATGAGCCGCCCGACATCGACGTCGATTTCGAGCATGAGCGGCGCGAAGAGGTCATCCAATACATGTACGGCAAATATGGCCGCCACCGCGCCGGGCTCTGCGCCACGGTGATCCACTACCGCCCACGCTCGGCCATTCGCGAGGTCGGCAAGGCGATGGGGCTGTCGGAAGACGTGACCTCAAAACTCGCGGGCACGATCTGGGGCAGTTTCGAGGGCCAGATGGACGATGACCGCGCCCGCGAGGCGGGGTTGGACCTGTCAGATCCCTATCTGCGCATGGTGCTGAAACTGGCCTCCCAGATGATCGGCATGCCGCGCCACCTGAGCCAGCACGTCGGCGGTTTCATCCTGACCGAACGCCCCCTGACCGAGATCGTCCCCATCGGCAACGGCGCCATGCCCGAGCGCAGTTTCATCGAATGGGACAAGGACGACATCGACGCGCTGCAAATCTTCAAGGTCGATATCCTCGCCCTTGGCATGCTCACCTGCATCGCCAAATGCTTTGATCTGATCGAGGCGCATTACGACCGCCCGCTGGAACTGGCCACGGTCCCGGTGGAGGATCACGAGGACGACGCCACAGGGCGACCCACCTACGACATGCTCTGCCGGGGCGACAGTCTGGGCGTCTTTCAGGTCGAAAGCCGCGCGCAGATGGCGATGCTGCCGAAGCTGCGCCCCCGCGTGTTCTATGATCTGGTGATCGAGGTCGCCATCGTCCGCCCCGGCCCGATCCAAGGCGACATGGTCCACCCCTACCTGCGCCGCCGCCAGGGGATGGAGAGCGTCGTCTACCCCGCCCCCGGCCCGGCCTATCCGCAGGACGAGTTGTTCAGCATCCTCAGCCGGACGCTGGGCGTGCCGATCTTTCAAGAACAGGCGATGAAGATATCCATCGACGCGGCACAGTTTTCCCCGACCGAGGCGAACGAGCTGCGCAAGGCCATGGCCACCTTCCGCTCGCGCGGGACGATTGAAAAGCTACAAGACAAGATGGTGGGCCGGATGACCAACCGCGGCTATGACCCGGTCTTTGCGCAGCGCTGTTTTGACCAGATCAAGGGGTTCGGCGAATATGGCTTCCCCGAGAGCCATGCGGCGAGTTTTGCCAAGCTGGTCTATGTGTCCTCATGGATGAAATGCCACTACCCGGCGGCCTTTGCCTGCGCGCTGCTGAACTCGCAGCCGATGGGGTTTTACGCCCCCGCCCAGATCGTGCGCGACGCCCGCGAGCATCAGGTCGAGGTGCGCGCGGTTGATGTGAATTACTCCGACTGGAACTGCACGCTGGAGCCCTGCGGCGACGGTTTTGCCCTGCGGCTGGGGCTGCGCATGGTGGACGGGTTGCAGGAAAAAGCCGCCGCGCGGATCATGGACCGGCGCGAGGCGCCTTTGCGGATGTCGAAGACCTCAAGTCTCGCGCCGGGCTCGATGCCAAGGCGATCCGTCAACTGGCCGCCGCCGACACGATGCGCAGCATGGGGATCGACCGGCGTCAGGCGCTCTGGCAGGCCCAAGGGCTGCGCGACGCGCCCGCCTTGCCGATCTTTGACCATGCGGAGGCCGCGGCTCAGGGGCCGGAGCCGGAGGTCACCTTGCCGGTGATGCCGAAGGCCGAACAGGTCGTGGCCGACTACCAAACGCTGCGCCTGTCGCTGAAGGCGCATCCGATGTCCTTTTACCGCTCCAGCCTCGCCGCGCAGGGGTTTGCTTCGGCCCGCGATTTGGCACGCATGGGGCATGGGCGACGGGTCAAGCTCGCCGGGCTGGTGCTGGTGCGGCAAAAGCCGGGCAGCGCCAAGGGGGTCTGTTTCATCACGCTGGAGGATGAATGCGGCGTGGCGAACCTCGTGATCTGGCCTAATATGTTCAAGCTTTACCGCCCCACGATCATGGCCGCGCGGCTGCTGGTGGTCGAAGGGCGCGTGCAGACCGACGGGCGGGTGATCCATGTGGTGGCCGACCGGCTTAAGGACCGCTCTGACAGGCTTGCTTCGCTGTCGGACGCACCGATGCCCGGCATCACCACGCGGGGTGATCACCCGACCCATCCGCTGCCCGGTCAGGTGGCGATGCATAGCCATCCGCGCGACGCGCGTGTGATCCCGAAGTCGCGGGATTTTCATTAACGAATCTTCATGTATTTGATGAAGTGTGACTCGCAAATAGTTGATACAGAACGACAACTCATAAATTAACCATCACCAGTTGACCCTGCCAGCCCGCCTCGCTAGCCTGCCCGCAATCCGTTGGGGTGCCGCAAGGCTGAGAGGTGAAAACCGACCCATCGAACCTGATCCGGGTCGTACCGGCGTAGGGAACGGAACCAAGCATCGGCCCCACGCGGCCCGTCGTTTATCCCGTATCCACACGCCCTTGGCCCATCTAACACATGGGGGCCAAATGGCTTTTCAAGCACTGACGATTGCGGGGTCCGACAGCGGCGGCGGGGCGGGGATTCAGGCCGATCTGAAGACCTTCAGCGCGCTTGGCGTCTATGGGGCCAGCGTGCTCACCGCCGTGACGGCGCAGAACACACGCGCGGTGACCGGGGTTGAGATGATCTCTCCCGCGATGATCCGGGCGCAGATGGCGGCGGTCTTTGACGATCTGGCGATCGGTGCGGTGAAAATCGGCATGTTGGGCGATCCTGAAACGATCACTGCCGTGGCCGAGGGGCTGGCGGGCTGCGCCGCGCCTGTGGTGCTCGACCCGGTGATGGTGGCAAAATCCGGCGATGCGCTGCTCTCTGCCGAGGCGGTGGCGACACTGCGCGACCGGATGCTGCCCTTGGCCCATGTACTAACGCCAAACCTGCCCGAGGCCGCACGGCTGCTGGACAGGCCGGAAGCCACCAATGAGGCCACCATGCTGGAACAGGGCCGCGCCCTGCTCTCTGCCGGTCCCGGCGCGGTGCTGATGAAGGGCGGGCATGGCAAGGGGAGACCTGCGTCGATCTGCTGATCACCGCGGCTGAAACCCTGCGCCTTTCCGCGCCCCGCCAGCACACCGCCAACACCCACGGCACCGGCTGCACCCTTTCCGCCGCCATCGCCGCGGGGCTGGCGCGGGGGCAAACGTTGCCGCAGGCCGTGCAGGCTGCGCATGCCTATCTGCAACGCGCCATTGCCGCGGCGGATGCGCTGAACATTGGGCATGGCCACGGCCCGGTGCATCATTTCCACGCGGTTTGGCCCCATGAGTGACGTCACCATCATCGGCGCAGGCGTTGCGGGGCTTTGGGCCGCGCGGGCCTGTCTGGCGCAGGGGCTGCGGCCCCGGTTGGTCGACCGCAAAGGCACGCCCGGGCCGCATGGCTGTTCATGGTGGGCGGGCGGGATGCTCGCCCCCTTCTGCGAAGGCGCGCTGAGCGAGCCTGCGGTGGTGACCAACGGGCGGCGTGCCGCGGCGCTCTGGTCTGAGATCACCGAGGTCACCCATAGGGGCACGCTGGTCCTCGCCCCGGAACGGGACCGCGCTGAAATCCAGCGGTTCGCCGACCGGACCGACGGCCACACCCCTTGCGACGCCGAGGCCATCGCGGCGGTCGAGCACGAGCTTACCGGGCGTCATCGGCGCGGGCTGTTCTTTGAGGAGGAAGCGCACCTGAACCCGCGCCAAGCCCTGCATGATCTTACCCAAACGCTCGCCGCCCATGGGGTGAAGGTCGAGCCCACGCCCCTCACCCCATCCAAGGTCGCAGGCCCGGTGATCGACTGCCGTGGCATGGCCGCCAGCGCCGACCTACCCGGCCTGCGGGCGGTGCGCGGCGAGATGATCTTGCTGCGCGCGCCTGAGATCACCCTCACCCGCCCGATCCGCCTGCTGCACCCGCGCCACCCGCTCTATGTGGTGCCGCGCGGGAACGGAATTTATATGCTGGGCGCGACCCAGATCGAAAGCGCCAGTCGCGCCCAAATGACCGCGCGCTCGGCGCTGGAACTGCTCTCGGCGGCCTATGCGCTCGACCCGCGCTTTGCCGAAGGCGAGATCATTGAGATGGGCGCCGACCTGCGCCCCGCCTTTGCCGACAACCTTCCCGGCATCGTGCAACGCGGCGCAGTGCTGCATCTTAACGGATTGTTTCGGCACGGGTTTCTCATGGCACCGGCCTTGGCAGAACAGGCCGCAGCCTTTCTTGCAACAGCGACAACAGGGGATTTATTCCGTGAAAATTGAAGTGAACGGCGAAGCGCGTGAGGTCACTGCCACGCGGCTTAACGCGGTCTTGGTGGAGCTTGGCTGGGGCGAAGCCAAGGTCGCCACCGCACTCAACGGCAATTTCGTCCCCGCAGGCGCGCGGGGCGCGACGACGCTGAGCGATGGCGACCAGCTCGAAGTGCTCAGCGCCATGCAGGGGCTAAGCGATGCGCGACTTTTACGGCATTTCGCTGCCCCTGCCGCTGATGCTGGGCACCGCGCGCTATCCCTCGCCCGCGGTGATGGAGGCCGCCTTTCGCCAAAGTGCCGCCCCGGTGGCAACCGTTTCCCTGCGCCGCGAACAGGGTGCGGGTCAGGCGTTTTGGGATATGGTGCGCGGGCTCGGCGTGCATCTGCTGCCCAACACTGCCGGTTGCCATTCGGCGCGGGAGGCGATCACCACGGCACAGATGGCGCGGGAGTATTTCGGGACCAATTGGATTAAGCTGGAAGTTATCGGCCATGCCGACACCCTGCAGCCTGACCCCTTCGGCTTGGTTGAGGCCGCCGAGGCGCTTTGCGCCGATGGGTTCGAGGTTTTTCCCTACACCACCGAGGATCAGGTGCTGGCCGGGCGGCTGGTCGATGCGGGTTGCCGGGTGCTGATGCCTTGGGGCGCGCCGATTGGGTCAGGGCTGGGGCTGAACAACCTGCACGGGCTGCGCAGCCTGCGGGCCGCATTTCCGGAGGTGGCCATGGTGATCGATGCGGGCCTTGGCCTGCCCAGCCATGCCGCACAGGCGCTTGAGATGGGGTTCGACGCGGTGCTCCTCAACACCGCCGTCGCCGAAGCCCGCAACCCCGCCGCCATGGCCGAGGCCTTTGCGCTGGCCTGCCGCGCGGGCGCGCTTGCCGCCGCCTCCGGCCCGATGGGCCAGCGCGATATGGCGATGCCCTCCACCCCCGTGATCGGAAAGGCTTGGCTATGACCCTGCCGCGTTTTTATCCCGTTTTTGACAGTGCTGCATGGGTTGCGCGGGCGGTGCCCTTGGGCGTCAAGCTGGTGCAGTTGCGCATCAAAGACGCGCCGCATGACCTGCTGCGGACCGAGATCACCACCGCGCTTGACCTTTGCCGCCAATACGGCGCGCAGTTGGTGGTGAATGACCATTGGGAACTGGCCATTGAACTGGGGGCCGACTGGCTGCATCTGGGTCAAGAGGATCTGGACACAGCCGACATCCCCGCGATCCGGCGCGCGGGAGTGAAACTGGGCCTCTCCACCCACGACCACGCCGAACTTGACCGCGCGCTGGCCCTCTCCCCCGATTACATCGCCCTTGGTCCGGTCTATCCGACCATTCTGAAAAAGATGAAATGGACCGAACAGGGCCTCGATCGGCTGACCGAATGGAAGGCGCGGATCGGTGACATCCCGCTTTGCGCTATTGGCGGCATGTCGGTCGCCCGTGCGCCGGGGGCCTTTGCCGCCGGGGCCGACACGGTGGCGGCGGTCACGGATATCACACTGAACGCCGACCCCGACGCGCGGATGCGCGAATGGCTCAAGGTGACGGCATGAGCCGCTACGCCCGCCAGACCATTCTGCCGCAGGTCGGTGCCGAGGGGCAGGAACGGCTTGCTGCCGCGCGTATGCTCGTTGTCGGTGCCGGGGCACTGGCGGTGCCGGTGCTGCAATACCTCGTCGGGGCCGGTGTGGGGCGCATCACGCTGGTCGATGGCGATGTGGTGGCCGAGAGTAACCTGCACCGCCAACCGCTCTACCAAATGGGCGATATCGGCAGGCCCAAGGTCACCGCCGCGGCAGAGGCGATGGCGGCGCTGAACCCGGAGGTGACGCTCACCCCGCGTGCCGAATGGCTTACCCCCGCCAACGCCCCCGGATTGCTGGCGGAGTGCGATATTGCCCTCGACTGCGCGGACACTTTCGCCGCCAGCCTGACGCTTTCGGATCTGTCTTTGGCGCAAGGCAAGCCGCTGATCTCGGCTTCGGCGCTTGGGATGTCGGGCTATGTTGGCGGCTTTTGTGGGCCTGCCCCCTCTCTCCGCGCGGTTTTCCCAGATTTGCCGCAGACGGCGGCCACCTGTGCCACGGCGGGCGTTTTGGGCCCCGTGGTGGGAGTAATCGGCGCGGCGCAAGCGCAGATGGCGCTGTCGGTGCTGCTGGGGCTGTCGCCTTCTCCGCTCGGGCAGCTGATGATCTGGGACGCCGCACAATGGCGGATGTCGGGCTTTCGCTTTGACAGCGCTCCCGAACCTGCGTCGCCCGTAAATTTCATCGCCGAGAGCCAGATCGCCCCGCGCGATATGGTTATCGACCTGCGCGCCGAAGCGCCCGCGCCCTTCTCAGCCCAAGCGCGCCATGTCCCCCCGAGGCGCTGCCGGACCTGCCGCTGCCCCCACACACACCGCGCATCGTGCTCGCCTGCCGCACCGGCCTGCGCGCGCATCACGCGGCCAACACCCTCCGCGCCCGCTGGCCGGGAGAAATCGCCCTGCTGGCCCTGCCCGGTGCCTGACCCTTTCTTGAACAAAACCACAAAATGGAGCCTTTCGTGAAACACATCCTTACTCCCCTCGCCCTGACATTGATCGCCGCCCCGGCCTTGGCCCAAGACAAGATGACAGTCATGCTGGATTGGTTCATCAACCCCGACCACGGGCCGATCATTCTGGCCGAGGAAAAGGGCTATTTCACCGAAGCGGGGCTGGAGGTTGAACTGATCTCTCCCGCTGACCCGAACGATCCGCCGCGCATGGTGGCGGCAGGCCGGGTCGATCTGGCGGTCTCCTACCAGCCGGAACTGCATCTCGCCCAGCGCGAGGGGTTGGACCTGCGCCGCGTGGGCACCTTGGTCGAGACCCCGCTGACCTGCCTCGTGGTGCGCGCCGACGGGCCGGTCAAAGAGATGGCCGACCTCAAGGGCCGGAAAGTGGGTTTCGCCGTGGCAGGCGTGCAAGAGATGCTGCTGGACGCGATGCTGAGCCACCATGGCGTGGCCCCCTCTGAGGTTGAGCAGATCAATATCGGCTGGTCGATCTCGCCCGCGCTCATGTCGGGTCAGGTCGACGGCGTAATCGGCGCGTTCCGCAATTTCGAGCTGAACCAGATGCAGATCGAAGGCCATGAGGGCCGTTGCTTTTATCCCGAGGCCGAAGGCGTGCCCGCCTATGACGAGCTGATCTATGTCGCCCATGCCGAGGATATGGACCGCAAGATGATCGCGCGCTTCCTGCGTGCCACCGAACGTGCCGCGGCCGATATCGTCAACGATCCGGCTGCCAGCGGTGAGACCTTTTTGCCTCCGATGCCGAGTTGCGCAACGAGCTGAACACCCGCGCATGGGAAGACACATGGCCGCGTTTCGCCACCCGCCCCGCCGCCGTGGATCATGGGCGCTACGACCGGTTCGAGGCTTTCATGCAGGAAAGCGGTGTGGTCGAGACCGTGATCCCCGCCGCTGATCTGGTGGTCGATGTCACCGCGCAGGCCAAGCCATGACGGCACCCGACTACGGCGATGCCTTTGCCGCATGGCGCAGCGGCGCCGGAGAGGCGTGGCGGGACTACACCCGCCATGCCTTTGTCGAAGAGCTGCGCGCGGGGACGCTGCCACAGGCCAGCTATCTGCACTATCTAGGGCAGGACTATGTCTTTCTGATCCATTTCGCCCGCGCATGGGCGCTGGCCGCAGCCAAGGCGGAAACGCTGGATGAGATGGCCGCAGCCAGTGCCACGGTTCATGCGCTTGTTCATGTAGAGATGCCACTGCATGTGGAAACCTGTGCCCGCCAAGGCATCGACCGCGCCACGCTTGAGGCCACGGCAGAGGCACCGGGCAACCTCGCCTATACACGCTATGTTTTAGAGGCGGGCTATTCCGGTGATTTCCTTGATCTGATGGCCGCACTTGCGCCCTGTGTGTTGGGCTATGGTGAGATTGGGTTGAGCCTTCGGGGCAATGATGGCCCCTATGCCGATTGGTGCGCCGTCTATGGCGGCGAAGATTACCAAGCGCTTTGCCGGGATGTTGGTGCTTTGATCGACGGCGCATTGCGGCGGCGTCTGAGCGCGGAATGGAAAACACTGCCGCGCGCCAAAACCCTGCAAGAGCGTTTCAATACCGCGACCCGGCTTGAGGTTGGTTTCTGGGGCATGGCGCTTGCGCCCGCCGCACCATGACAGCGCCTGCAATTCATCTGTCAGGCGCGCTGCAGGGGCCGCTGCCCCCTTGATCGACAGGTTCGATGTCACCCTCAGGGCGGGGCAATGGAACGTGCTGCTCGGCCCGTCCGGTGTTGGAAAAACGTCGCTGTTGCGACTTCTGGCGGGCCTGCCCTCTGCCGCCCGTCTAAACGGGCGCATCGCAGCCGATGACGATCGGCCCCTCGCGCCCCGCGTCGCGATGATGGCGCAGGATGATCAGTTGCTGCCATGGGCGAGCGCCATGGAAAATGTCACCATCCCCGCCCGCCTGCGTGGAGAGCGCGCGGTTCCTGACCGCGCCACTGCGCTTTTGGCCGAAGTGGGCCTCGCCGCCGAAGGGGGCCGCAAACCCGCCGAGCTTTCCGCCGGTCAGCGCCAGCGCGTCGCCCTTGCGCGTACCCTCTACGAAGATCGCCCCGTTGTCCTGCTGGATGAACCCTTCTCTGCCCTCGACGTGGTGACCCGCCTTAAAATGCAAGACTTGGCGGCGCGGCTGCTTTGCGGGCGGACTGTCGTGCTGATTACCCATGACCCTGCCGAAGCCCTACGGCTGGCCGATCATGCGTGGGTCGTGAGCCGCCAAGGGATCACCCCCTGCAGCCTGCCCGAAGCGCGTCCACCGCGCGAGATCGACGCGCCTGAGACCCTCGCAGCCCAAGCCGATCTCCTCCGCCGGATGGGGCTGGCCGCACCCGCGCAGGTCGCTTGATGGCGCATGTGGGGCATAGACTATGGCGCGGCGCGGTATGCTTTGCGCTTGCTCTGGCGATTTGGCAGCTTGTGGTCACCCTCAGCGGGGTGCCGCGTTTCATCCTGCCGGGGCCATGGCTTGTCGTGCAGGCGCTGGGCGTGAATGCCGCGCTGCTGTGGCAGAATGCGCTGTGGTCGGCGGGCAATCTGGCACTTGGGTTGGGCGTGGGGATTTTTTGGGCATTGAGACGGCGCTGCTGCTGACCCTTTCGCGCCGCGCGCGCTGGTTGCTGCGCCCGATGCTGGTGGTGGCACAAGCCGTGCCTGTCTTCGCGCTCGCCCCGGTCATCACCCTCTGGCTTGGTTACGGCATGCCGTCCAAGATCGTCACCATCGCGCTTGTCACCTATTTCCCCATCGCCTCTGCTCTCTTCGACCGGCTGATGGCGCTGCCTGCGGGCCTGAGCGATCTATCGCGTCTCTCCGGCGCCAACCGTTGGCGCGAAACGCTGCTGCTGCGCCTGCCCCATGCGGTGCCCGGCCTGATCTCGGGCCTGCGTCTCGCGGTGGTCTACGGCCCCCTTGCCGTGCTGATCGGCGAATGGGTCGGATCCTCCCGCGGCTTGGGGCATCTGATGCTGATGGCCAATGGCCGCGGCCAAACCGCTCTGATGTTCGCGGCGTTGATCGTGCTGGCGGCGCTGTCTTTGCTGCTGTGGACCGCGGTCGAAGCACTGGCCCGCTGGGCGGCACGGCGGTTTTATCTGTAAGGGGCTGCGATCTGGGGTATGGTGGCGGAGGAGGTGGGATTCGAACCCACGGTACGCTCTCACGCACGCCGGTTTTCAAGACCGGTGCATTCGACCACTCTGCCACTCCTCCGCAGCACGCTCCTCCTAGTGCGCCCAGATTGATTCGGCAAATGCACATTTTCGCGGCCAGACGCCCGCTGCCCCTTGGGGAAATTCGCCGATCTGCCCTGCGCGGTCTTTTCAAGGGCCGCTCGGTCGGGTTACTCTGCGCCAAAGCCCCTTTCAGGGGGCGAAGGGCGTGCCGATCCAACGGCGCGACATTCTCGCGGGACATGGGTCGCGGCGCGCGACGACAGCAGGCAAGGACATCGAAGGCATGAGCAGGGACAATCAACCGTTGCGCATCAAGAAAAGCCGCGCAGCGGGCTTGGGCGTGGGCATTTTGGCGCTTGGTTTGCTGGCTGGCTGTGAAGGCGGCGATTTCAAACTTCCCTTCGGCGCGAATGAGGGTGCCAGCGCCCCGCGCAGCACCTCAACCAAACTGGTCGAGCGCGATGTCGAAGCGCCTGAAGTGTTCTCGGCCACGGATGAGGGTCTGTGGGACGGACGCCCTTCGCTTGGCGGGGTCTGGGTCGCGCATCCAGATGTGACCGAGCCTGAGCGCGTGATCGTGCGCAATGAGGCGAACGGCAAATTCGTGATCGGCGCGCTGTTTCGCCGTGAGCGGGAACTGCCCGGCCCGAAATTGCAGATTTCCTCGGACGCTGCCGCAGCACTTGGCATTCTGGCGGGCGCCCCGGCCCCGCTGAACGTGACCGCCCTGCGCCGCGAGGAAAGCGCCGCCTCTGAGGAGAGCTTTGAGGCGGAAAACACCGGCGATGCCGCTGGCACGCTTGCCGCCCCTGCCCCCGTGACGGCCACGGCATTGGAGCCCGCCGCGACCGCGTCGGCCAGTACGGCGGCCAGCACGGCGGCCAATTCAACGTCCACCGCCACAGCCAGCACCACCCCGGCGGCCAAACCGCCAGTCGCCGCGGCCCCGAAACCGGCGCGAACGGCGAGCGGTGCCAAACTGTCCAAACCCTTCGTGCAACTGGGCATCTTCAGCGTTGAGGCCAATGCCACCCGCACTGCCAAACAGATGCGCGGCGCGGGCATGGTGCCCACCGTCAAACAAAGCGCGATCAACAACAAACCCTTCTGGCGCGTGGTCATCGGCCCCGCCACCAGCCAATCCGAACTCGACGCCCTTCTTAAAAAGGTCAAGGCCGAGGGCTTTACCGACGCCTACGCCGTGTCGAACTGACAAACCGGAGGAAATGCTTCCTATGATCCGCCTTTTTGCTGCCGCCGTGGCGCTGGTGCTGACGCTCCAGCCTGCCGCCGCCTTCGATACCCGCGCCACTGCCGCCTATGTGCTGGACCAGACCACCGGCACCGTGCTGCTGGCCAAAAACGCGGATGAGCCGCTGCCGCCTGCGTCGATGTCCAAGCTGATGACGCTCTACATGGCCTTTGAGGCCGTGGAACGCGGCAAGCAGAACGGCGGGCTCGACCTTGTCGAAAAACTGCCCGTGTCCGAACATGCCATGTCCTATGGTGGCTCGACCATGTTTCTCGACACCACCGACCGCGTCTCTGTCGAAGACCTGATCCGGGGCATCATCGTGCTCTCGGGCAACGACGCCTCCGCCGTGATCGCAGAGGCGCTGAGCCCCGATGGCACGGAATACGGCTTTGCCCGGCTGATGACACAGCGAGCGCAGCAGATGGGGATGACCAATTCCACTTTCGCCAACTCCAACGGCTGGCCGCAGGCGGGGCATCTGATGTCGGTGCGCGACCTTGGGTTGCTGGCCAACCGGATCATCTCGGACTACCCGCAGTTCTACCCGCTCTTTGCCGAACGTGAGTTTGCCTTTGATGGCCGTGCGCCGCAGAACAAGACCAACCGCAACCCGCTTTTGGGTCTCGGCATCGGCGCGGACGGTCTGAAAACGGGCCACACCAGCGAAGCGGGCTATGGTCTCGTCGGTTCGGCCAAACAGGGCGACCGCCGGGTGATCTTTGTGCTGTCGGGCCTCGACAGCGCCGCTGCCCGCGCGCAGGAGGCTGAATCGGTGGTCAACTGGGCCTTCCGTCAGTTCACGCAGCGCAATCTGGGCGCGGCGGGCAGCCGCATCGCCGAGGCGCCTGTTGCCCTTGGCACGACCCAATCGGTCGGGCTTGAGCTGAAGGACGATCTGTCGATGCTGGTGCCCGTCACCGGCGGGGATGAGATCGAAGCCGAGGTGATCTATACTGGCCCGTTCCAAGCGCCGATCAGCAAGGGCGACGAATTGGGCGAACTGGTGGTCGACCGGGGCGAATTGCCCGCCATGCGCGTGCCGCTGGTGGCCTCCGCCTCCATCGCGCCGGGGGGTTCATGGTTAAAATGACCGCCGCCGCGCTGCATCTGATGAACCGCCTTAACGCGGGGCCGCAGGCGACCCCTGACGTGGAAGCGGAAGCTTCGTGACCAGCGTAGAGAAGGCCCGCGCGCCGGGCCTCTTCGTGACGTTCGAAGGCATCGACGGGTCCGGCAAATCCACCCAAGCGCGGCTTTTGGCAGACCATCTGACAGCGCAGGGCCATGACGTCGTGCTGACCCGCGAACCGGGCGGCAGCCCGGGGGCCGAAGAAATCCGCGCGCTGGTGTTGCAGGGCGATCCCGATCGCTGGTCGGCTCAGACCGAAATCCTGCTTTTTACCGCCGCCCGCCGCGACCATCTGGAGCGGACCATTCGCCCCGCCCTGGAGGCAGGAAAGATCGTCATCTGCGACCGTTTTGCTGACAGCACGCGGATGTATCAGGGCCTCTCGCGCGGTGATCTGCGGCAGATGGTGGACGATCTGCATGCGCTGATGATCGGGGTCGAGCCTGACCTGACCCTGTTGATCGACATGGACCCGGCCAATGGGCTGGAGCGTGCCCTCTCGCGCCAGACGGCGGAGGAGCGGTTTGAGGATTTCGGCGTGGAACTCCAAGCGAAGATGCGGGCCGGTTTTCTGAGCCTTGCCGAAGAATTCAGCGACCGTTTCCAAGTGATCGACGGGGGCCGCGATATTGACAGCGTTGCGCGTGATGTGACCACGACCGTGACCGCCCATTTGGGGTGATCGCCCTGCCCGCTTCCCTCTGCGGCGAAACATGCTAGACCGAGGCCATGACAGACGACGCCCCCAGCCAGACCGTGTGGAAGGTGCCCGCCACCCGCGCGACACGCCGAAACTGATCGGCCAAAGCGCAGCCGAGGCCGCCTTTCTCGACGCGTTTAACAGCGGAAAATTGCACCACGCCTGGATGCTGACCGGCCCACGCGGCGTCGGCAAAGCGACGCTGGCATGGCGCATCGCGCGGTTCCTTTTGGCCACGCCCGACCCCGATGGCGGCATGTTCGACCTGCCCCCGGCTGACACGCTTGAGATCGACCCCGAGCATCCTGTCGCCCGCCGTGTGGCCGCCGGGGCCGAAGCGGGGCTGAAATCCGTCACCCGCACGCTGAACCCCGACACCAAGAAAATGCGCAAGCAGATCGTCGTCGATGACATCCGCGCGCTAAACGGGTTCTTCCAGATGTCCGCCGCCGACGGGGGCCGCCGCGTGGTCATCATCGACGACGCGGATGAGATGAACCCCAACGCCGCCAATGCCTTGCTCAAGATGCTGGAAGAACCGCCAGAACGGGCCATCCTGCTGCTGCTGAGCCATCAACCCTCCAGCCTGTTGCCCACCATTCGCTCGCGTTGCCGTACGCTGCGGCTTGGCACGCTCGACGCGGACCAGATGGCCGAGGCGTTGGCCGGCTCGGGGGTGGAGGTCGAGGGCGACCCCGGAGCGCTGGCCGAGCTTTCCGGTGGGTCGGTCGGCGGCGCGCTGCGCCTGTCGCTGATGGGCGGGGTCAAAACCTATGCCGATCTTGTGGGGCTGATCTCTTCGCTGCCGCAACTCGACCGGGGCCGCGCCATCAAGCTGGCCGAAGCCGCAGCACAGCGCGGGGCCGAAGCCAAGCTCGACCTGCTTTTTATCCTGCTCGACCTGCTGTTGGTCCGTCTGGCACGCACCGGGGCCACTGGTGCGCCGCCTGCGCGAGCCGCCTGCCCCGATGAGATCGCCGTGCTGCAACGTCTCTCGCCCAGTCCCGCACAGGGCCGCGCTTGGGCCGATGCCGCGCAACAGATATCCGACCGCGCCCGCCATGGACTGGCGGTGAACCTTGACCCTGCCGCGCTGGTCCTAGATACCCTGCGGCAGATAGGCCAGACGGCGCCGCGATAGCCGAAAGGACAGCATGACCGACACGCCCCACATCACCGACAGCCATTGCCACCTCGACTTCGAGAGCCTGCAAGAAGACCTGCCCGCCGTCATCGCCCGCGCCGCTGACGCAGGCGTCACGCGCATGGTCACCATCTGCACCCGGCTAAAGAATGAGCCCGCCGTGCGCGCCATTGCCGAGGCGCATGATCCGGTGTTCTACGCCGCGGGCACCCACCCGATGTCCGCCGCCGAAGAGCCGCTCGCCTCGGTCGATGAGTTGCTCGCCCTGACCCGCCACCCCAAGATGGTCGGCATCGGTGAGACCGGCCTTGATTACCACTACACCGCCGAGAGTGCGGAGGTGCAAAAGACCTCCCTGCGCATCCATATCGCCGCGGCGCGGGAAAGTGGCCTGCCGTTGATCATCCACGCCCGCGATGCGGATGACGACATGGCCCGCATCCTGCGCGAGGAACATGCGCAAGGTGCCTATTCCTGTGTCATGCATTGCTTCTCCTCCTCGGCTGAACTGGCCCGCGCGGCGCTGGACCTGGGGTTTTACCTGTCGATGTCCGGCATCACCGCCTTTCCCAAGTCGCAAGATCTGCGCGATATCTTCAGCCAAGCCCCGCTAGACCGTATCTTGGTGGAAACTGACGCGCCCTACCTCGCGCCGCCCCCGCATCGGGGCAAGCCGAATGAGCCCGCCTTCACCGCCCATACCGCCCGCCGCGCGGCAGAGACCTTTGGCCTCGACTTCGCCGATTTCGCGGCCCGCACGCAGGCGAATTTCGAGCGGCTCTTTGCGAAAGCCGCCGCTTGGGAGCCCGCGCGCTGATGGCTGAGCTGCGGGTGACCATATTGGGCAGCGGCTCTTCCGGGGGCGTGCCGCGGATCGGCGGCCACTGGGGGGACTGCGACCCGAATGAGCCCAAAAACGCCCGCCGCCGCTGCTCGATCCTTGTGGAGCGGGTGACGGATGCGGGCACAACCACCGTTCTGATCGACACCTCCCCCGACATGCGCAGCCAACTTCTCGACGCGGGCGTCGGACGGCTTGATGCGGTGATCTACACCCATGCCCATGCGGACCACGTGCACGGGCTGGATGACCTGCGCATGGTGGTGATGAACATGCGCGCCCGCCTGCCGGTCTGGGCCGATGCGCCCACGCGGGACGCGCTGATCGAGCGCTTTGGCTATGCTTTCGTGCAGCCCGAATGGTCCAGCTATCCGCCCATCCTCGACATGCATGACATCACCGGCGAAGTCCGCATCGACGGCCCCGGCGGCACGCTCGAATTCGCGCCCTTTACCGTGACCCACGGCAATATCGACGCGCTTGGCTTTCGCTTTGACGATATCGTCTATTTGCCCGATGTCTCGGCCATTCCCGAGGACTGCTGGCCGATGATGGACAACCTGCGCTGCTGGATCGTCGATGCGCTGCGCCGTGACCCGCATCCAACCCATAGCCATTTGGCACAGACGTTGGAGTGGATCGCCCGCGTGGCCCCACAAACCGCCGTTCTGACCAATATGCACAACGATCTTGATTACCACACCGTCGCCGCAGAGACGCCGGATCATATTCAACCGGCCTATGACGGGCTGACCCTTCATTTCCCCCTTCCTCATTCAGACTAGGCGGCGCCGGGCGCAGGCCAGAGGGTCGGCGCCCCCGGCGAGCCCCCAAAAGGCCCCTTTTAAGTGCAAACTCTTTTAGACGTTATTCTGCCGGTCTTTCTGGTCATCGGCTTTGGTTACGTGGCAGTCTGGCGCGGGCTGTTCCCCGTCTCTGGCATCGACGGGGTGATGAAATTCACCCAAAATTTCGCCATCCCCTGCCTGTTGTTCCAAGCCATTGCCCGCATTGATCTTTCCAGCAGCTATGACCCGCGTCTTCTGAGCAGTTTCTACGGCGGAGCGGCGCTGTGCTTTGCGCTTGGCATCCTCGGCGCGCGGGTGCTCTTTCGCCGCGATTGGGAGGACAGTGTGGCGATCGGGTTTTGTTGCCTGTTTTCGAACTCGATCCTCTTGGGCCTACCGATCACCGAACGCGCCTATGGGCCAGAGGCGCTGGCCGGGAACTATGCGATCCTGTCGTTCCACGCGCCCTTTTGCTATGGCTTGGGCATCACGGTGATGGAGTTCGTGCGCAACCGCGGGCAATCGGGCCTGTCGCTGTTGCGCAACGTCAGCCGCGCGATGTTCCGCAACGCGCTGGTGATCGCGATCCTTGGGGGATTTGCCGTCAACCTCAGCGGCTTGCCGATCCCCGGCGTGGTGGATGACGCGCTGTCGCTCATTGTCCGCGCCGCTCTGCCTGCCGCCCTCTTTGCGCTTGGCGGGGTGCTGCTGCAATACAAGCCCGAAGGCGACATGAAAGCGATCCTCATGGTCTGCGCCATCGCCCTCTTGGTACATCCCGCGCTGGTCTGGAGCTTTGGCACCATGTTTGACCTGCCGCAGGCGGGATTTCGGTCCGGCGTGCTGACGGCGGCCATGGCACCGGGGTTCAACGCCTATATATTCGCCAATATGTACGGCCGCGCGCGCCGTGTCGCGGCAAGCTCGGTGCTGATCGCGACGGGCAGTTCGATCTTGACGGTATGGCTTTGGTTGACGGTTCTGGGTTGAACGAAAGCGTCCGCGAAAAGCCTGAAATATCCGTCATTTAAGAGGGGAAGTGGTGCGGGTGAAGGGACTCGAACCCCCACGCCATAGGCGCCAGAACCTAAATCTGGTGCGTCTACCAATTCCGCCACACCCGCACTGCACCAACCGGTGCCCGCGCTGATTAGCAAACCCGCGCGGCAGATGCGAGAGCAAAAAAGCACAAGACATTAACCAGATGTTTGCATATGGTTGGTGATACCTGAGGCAGGTACAATAGAAAGAGACGCCCATGAAACCGAATACGGTCGGGTGCGTAGGCGACAACGATCGCCGTGGGGGGCAGTTTTCCCCATTTGCTGCGCTGGACACCGGTCTTGTGCAGGGCGCCCTTATTCTGACGCTGGACGGTGAAATCCCGGTTGAGTTCCTCTCGGTCGGGGATCGGGTCATCACGCGCGACAGTGGCTTTGCCAAAATCCTCCATATTCAACGCACGACCCGCAAGGTGCGGCGCATCGCGCTGGCGGCAGGATCGCTGGGCCACACGCGGCCCGAACGCGATGTGCAGCTCGCCGGAGATCAGATGCTGCTGGTGCGCGATTGGCGCGCGCGGGCGCTTTTCAACTCCGAACGCGCCTTGGTCGCAGCGCGCGCATTGGTCGACGAGGAATTCATCACCGATCTGGGTGAGGAAGAGACGACGTTGATCCAGATTTTCTGCAACGGCCCGCATATCATCTATGCCGATGGGCTGGAGCTTGGCACCGCCGATGCCGCCCGCGCCCGCGGCGCGGTGCTGCACGCCGCTTAGACCCCCAAGTCGCGCAACACCTGTGGCATCAGGTCCGGCAGGTCCTCAGCGATCAGCCCCGGCCCGTGCAGCAACGCCGCCTCCGCATGCATCCATGTGGCGAGGGTGGCCGCCTCTACCGGTGCGCCCCCCGCGCGAGCAGGCCGGTAATAAGCCCCGCCAACACATCGCCCGCCCCCGCAGTGGCCAACCACGGTGTCGCGCGGTCTTGGGTCGCACGGTGACGCCGCAGGTCCCCCTCAGGCGTGGCGATGATCGTCTCGGGCCCTTTCAGCAAGATCACGCACCCAAATCGCGTGGCTGCATCCCGGGCGGCTTGCGCTTTTGCGCCCTGCCCCTCAGCCTTGGCGGCCTCCGCCAAATCGGGGGCCAGCCGGGCGAACTCTCCCATATGGGGGTTAAAACGCAGCCGGGGTGAAGGGCGGCGCGCAGATCGGCGTCTTGCGACAGCAGGGTGATCGCATCGGCGTCCAGAACAACTTGGGGCGCGGCAAGGGCGGCCTTGACCATGTCCGCCGCACGCGCCCCCAATCCCAAGGCGGGACCAAGACAAAGCGCGTTGATCCGGCTGTCTTTCAACGCCTCCGACAACGCCGCGCCATCCGGCACCCTTTGCAGCATGATCGCCGTGACCTGCATCGCCGTTTCAAGCTGCGCCGCTGGCGGCACGCCCAATGTCACAGCCCCGGCGCCGATCCTCAGTGCCGCGCGCGCCGCCATCCGTGCGGCACCGGTCTGGCCCGGCCCGCCGGACAGGATCAGCGCATGGCCGTGGTCGTATTTATGCCCCGGCTGCTTGCGCAACAGTGCAACATCAAGGCTCTCGCGGGTGATCTCGGAAATGGTCATGCAATGGGATCTAGCAACTGCCGCCCAAAGGTACAGCCTGAGACCGATTCACGAATGCTTATTTTTTAGGCGAGGTGCGCAAATTCTCAGCGCCCCTTGGCAAATGCATCCGCCGCGCCATGTTACCCCCTGCCCGGCGCTGGACGTTACGCGGGCAGGATGCTCTGTCGAAACCAGAGCATAAATGCGCGGGAATTGTCAGGGGAATACCATGAAAAAGATCGAAGCCATCATCAAGCCGTTCAAACTCGACGAAGTCAAAGAAGCCCTTCAAGATGTGGGCGTTCAAGGCCTCAGCGTGATTGAAGTAAAAGGCTTCGGCCGTCAAAAAGGCCACACCGAACTCTACCGTGGTGCGGAATATGTTGTAGATTTCCTTCCCAAAGTGAAGGTGGAAGTGGTATTGGATGACGATCAGGTCGATGCCGCTATTGAGGCCATCGTCGACGCCGCCAAAACGGAGAAAATCGGTGACGGCAAAATCTTCGTTTCCCCTGTAGAACAAACAATTCGCATCCGTACCGGTGAATCCGGTTCAGACGCACTTTGACATCGGCCTTCGGGCCCAGACTACGAATAGACCATAAAGGACCTACACGATGGATACCCAGGAATTCCTGAGCAAAATCAAAGATGAAGGCATCGAATATGTCGACATCCGCTTCACTGACACCCGCGGCGCCTTGCAGCACGTTACCATCGTAAGCGATCTGGTCGACGAAGATTTCCTCGAAGAAGGCTTCATGTTCGACGGCTCGTCCATCGCAGGTTGGAAAAGCATCGAAGCCTCCGACATGAAGCTGATGCCCGACGTCAGCACCGCCTATGTCGATCCCTTCTATGCAGAAACCACGATCTGTCTGCATTGCTCCATCGCCGAGCCCGACACCGGCGAAAGCTATGAGCGTGACCCCCGCGGCACCGCCGAAAAAGCCGAAGCCTATCTGCGCTCCTCCGGCATCGGCGACAATGCCTACTTTGGCCCCGAGGCCGAGTTCTTCCTTTTCGACAACGTCAAGTTCTCGAACAAGATCAACAAGGTATCTTACGAAGTTGACGCATCCGACGGCTCGTGGAACTCCGACACCGATTATGAAATGGGCAACATGGGCCACCGCCCGGGCCTCAAGGGCGGCTACTTCCCGGTGAACCCGGTGGACGAAGCCCAAGACCTGCGCGCCGAGATGCTTTCGACGATGAAGCGCCTTGGCATGAAGGTCGACAAGCACCACCACGAAGTTGCGTCCTGCCAGCACGAACTGGGTCTCATCTTTGGTGAGTTGACCGAACAGGCGGACGAAATCCAGAAATACAAATACGTGGTTCACAACGTGGCTCATGCCTATGGCAAGTCGGCCACCTTCATGCCCAAGCCGATCTTTGGCGACAACGGCTCTGGTATGCACGTGAACATGTCGATCTGGAAAGACGGCAAGCCGCTGTTTGCAGGTGACAAATACGCCGACCTCAGCCAAGAAGCGCTGTGGTTCATCGGCGGCATTCTGACCCACGCCAAATCGCTCAACGCCTTCACCAACCCGACGACCAACAGCTACAAGCGTCTGATCCCGGGTTTTGAAGCCCCCGTTCTGCGCGCCTATTCCGCGCGTAACCGGTCGGGCTGCGTGCGTATCCCATGGACCGAAAGCCCCAAAGCCAAGCGCGTTGAGGCCCGTTTCCCCGATCCGGCGGCGAACCCCTATTTGGCCTTCTCGGCCCTCTTGATGGCTGGCCTTGACGGCATCAAGAACAAGATCGATCCGGGCGAGGCGATGGACAAGAACCTCTATGACCTGCCCGCAGAAGAGCTGGCGGACATCCCGACAGTGGCCGGTTCGCTGCGCGAAGCGCTGGACGAACTGTCCAAGGACATGGACTACCTGCTGGCCGGTGACGTGTTCACCCGCGACCAGATCGAAGGCTATATCGGGCTGAAGATGGAAGAGGTTCTGAAATTCGAACAGACCCCACACCCCGTCGAATTCGGCATGTACTACAGCTGCTGATCCATCCCCGCCCTACCGGGCGATTGGAGAAATTAGAAAGGGCGCGGTTCATTCCGCGCCCTTTTGCATGCCCCCCGGAACAGAGCCTCCCGTGCCGCGTTGGCTTGGCAGAGCAGCGAGAGAGGGGTGCGGATCATGGCCGAGGATTCAACGGCGCTGACGGATGTTGTTGACGAGCTGAAAGACGCCTCCCAGGGGAAAGACACCGTTGAAGTCGGCCAATTGATCGACGCGCTAGACCAACGGGGCTACGGCCCTGCCCTTGCTGTCATTCCGCTGATGGAGCTTACCCCCTTGGGCGGCATTCCCGGTTTCCCAACCGTTCTGGCGCTGTTGGTCGGCATCCTCGCGTTGCGGCTGCTGCTGGGCTATGAGCATTTTTGGGCCCCGAACTGGCTGCGCGAACGATCTCTGAAATCCGAAAAGGTGTTAAAGTCGGTTGAGTGGCTGCGGCCCGTGTCAGAATGGATCGACGACAAGTTGCATGCCCGGCTGTCCCGCTTTGCAGGCCCCACCGGTCAAAAGGTCGCCTGTGTCGTCATCCTTTGCCTTTGCTTCTCCGTCCCGCCGCTTGAGGTGGTGCCCTTTGCCACCTCGGCACCGATGATCGTGATCTCGATCTTCGGGCTGGCGCTGCTCTATCGTGACGGCCTGCTGATGTTGCTGGCCTTCATCGGGGCGGGCATTGCGGGACTTGCCGGCGCGTCCTATTTTCTAGGCGGCTGACCGCAACCCGCCCCACCATCGCCATAAAAGGGCCACAGGACCTAAGCAATCTTTAACGAGACCCTGCAAAGGAAGCAGATAAGATGGCGACTTCTAAGATGGCGACTTCCACGACGACCTTCAACGAGCGGCTGACCCGCATTGAACAGCGCGCAAAACGCGCGGAAGGCAAGCACCGCCGCGCCAAACGCAGCCGAAAAGGGCTGATGTTTCTGGTGACCCTCGGTTTGCTGTTCGGCGGGGCGAGTTTTGCCCAAGATAGTGCCCCGCAGGTCCATGCCTGGGCAGGCACTGCAATCGAATATGTCCGCGCGCTGCTGCCGCGCTGAGGGTCAAAGATTTTACCTTTCCTTCACCAACTGAGTTGAACCGTTGTCCAGACGGGCTAACCTCTGATCGGCACACAGACGCAGAGGGTCAAACTCATGTTCAAATCACTTTTCACCACCACCGCGGCCATCTGCACCTTTATGGCCGCGCCCGCATTGGCAGCCCAATGCGGCAATACGGCCAATGGCTTTGAGGCCTGGAAAGGCGCTTTCGCCCAAGAGGCCCGCGCCGCCGGAGTAGGCCAGCGCGGACTGGATGCCTTGGCCAGCGCCCGCTACGCCAATGGGACCATCGCCGCTGACCGGAACCAGAAATCCTTTAAGTATTCCCTGTCCAAGTTCATGCAGGTGCGTGGCGCGGATACGATCGTGGCCCAAGGCCGCAAGCGTAAAGCCCGCAGTGCGGGGCTCTTTAACGCGCTTGAGCAGCGCTATGGCGTGCCCGCGGGGGTTTTGCTGGCGATTCACGGGATGGAAACAGGCTTTGGCGGTTTCATGGGCAATAGCGCGGTCGTCTCGGCGATCACGACGCTGGCCTATGATTGCCGCCGCTCCGACTTTTTCGTGCCCCACGCCATCGGTGCCCTAAAGCTGGTGGACCGCGGCGCGATCACGCCCAACACCCAAGGCGCGAAACACGGTGAGCTTGGCCACACCCAATTCCTGCCCGGCAACGCGCTGACCTATGGTGTTGATGGCAACGGTGACGGCCGCGTGGATTTCTATAACGAAGTCGACGCGCTGGCTTCGACCGCCAATTTCCTGCGCCAGAAAGGCTGGCAGCCGGGGGCTGGCTATCAGGAGGGGCAGCCGAACTTCCGCGTCATTCAGGCATGGAACGCGGCGGGCGTCTATCAAAAGGCCATCGCCATCATGGCCAGCCGCATCGACGGCTAAGAACCACTTAACCTTTGTTAAGCCGCGGCGCGTCCCCTTGGGGCGCGCCGCTTGCGTTTGTGGGCTCAGCGGGCCTCTGAGCCCGTTTAATTCCCACAGGCCAACGGGTTCCCTGCAATCTTTTGGTCTGACCGGGGAACCGCCCGCAGCGTCAGTCGTTGGACTGTAGATAAGATAATTGCTGCAGACGAATGGAGGGACCCATGCACGGAATTTTCTACCTCATCGGCCTGATCGTGGTCGTTCTCGCGATCCTGAATCTCGTATTTTAAAGGAGGTCACCATGCCCGACGACAAAAACACACAGACCCAAACCGCCGCCGCGAAAGAGCAGGCGACCGCTGCAAAAGACAAAGCCGCCGCTGCCGCCAGCAGTGCTGCCGAGAGCGCCAAGGCACAGGCCCGGGACGTGGCCGACACTGTATCTGCCGAAGCTACCAACTATGCCTACCAAGCGCGTGACACCGCCGCCGACGAAGTCAAAGGCGTCGCATCCGCACTGCGCACCGCAGCCGATGAGCTGCGCAGCGGCTCCCCGCAGGAGCGCAGCTTTAGCCAACTCGCCGATGGCCTTGCCGATGTCTCAGACACAATGCGCGACAAAGATCTGGGCGAGATGATGGGCGACCTCAATGGCTTTGCCAAGCGCAACCCGCTGGTCTTCCTTGGTGGCGCTGCCCTTCTGGGCTTTGTGGCGACCCGCTTTGCCAAAGCGTCCAGCGACCGGCCTCAGGGCGGCTATGGCGGCAGCGGCGTCGAATATGACGACGACGACCGCATCGACCGGCCCATGCCCGGTACGCCGCCCACAGGTGCCGCAAGCACCGTGCCCGGCCGCACCGCCGCACAGCCGACCCCGCAGCCTGCCGCGCCCAACGTCGTAACAGGAGAGAAAGCATGACCACCGAAAGCAATAAATCCGCCGGGAGCCTGCTGACCGAAGCACTCTCCCACGTCAGTTCCCTGATGCGCAAAGAGGTCGATCTGGCCCGCGCCGAAGTGAACGAGAACCTGAAACATGCGGGCGTGGCCATTGGGCTGATCGTCGGCGCCGTTGTCGTGGCCCTCACTGCACTGAATGTGCTGAGCGCCGCTCTCGTCGCCGCCCTGACCGAAGCTGGCATCGCCGCTGGCTGGTCCGCCGTGATCGTCGGCGTTCTTCTGGCCATCGTCGCCTACGTGATGGTCCAGAAAGGCACCAGTGATCTGAAACTCAGCAGCCTTGCGCCGACCCGCACCGCCAAAAACGTCAAGCGTGACGCAGCAACCATGAAGGAGGTCTACGATGACAAATGACTCCAGAAACCCCGAAGAAATTGAACGCGAAATCGAACGGGAGCGCGCCGGTCTGGCCGACACGCTGGACGATTTGCAAGACCGCTTCTCGGTCGAAGGCATCGCGCGTCAGTTTTCTGACCAGTTCCGCGAACATGGCGGCGACTGGGGTCGCTCCATCTCTGACGCGGCCAAGCGCAACCCAGTTGCTCTGGCGCTGACAGGTGCTGGTCTGGCGTGGATGATGTTCGGCAGCGGCAACAGCCGTGACCGCCGTGGCTACGAAGGGCTAAACCGCGACCGCGCACATCCCGTGCCGGTGCCGGTGACCAACACCGAAACCCGTCCCGCCGTGCGTGACGCACGCCGCTCCTCCGCCCCTGCAAGCGCCTATGCCTCCAGCTATGGCTCCGAGCGTGGCGCAGGTGACAATGTGCCCGCATGGGCCCGTGATGTGCATCATGATGACGATGATAGCCGTGGCTTGGGCGACCGTGCCCGCTCTGCCGCTGGTAGCGTAAAGGGGGCCGCAGGCTCCGCCGCGAGTGGTGTGTCCGGTGCCGCAGGCTCCGCCGCCGGTAGCGTCAAAGGCGCTGCAAGCTCGGCTGCTGGTCGTGCCCGCTCTGCCGGGTCGTCGGTTGCCAGCGGTGCCCGCTATGCCCGTGATCGCGCGTCTTATGGTGCAAGCTCTGCCGTAGACAGCATCCGCAGCACCGCCAGCGGCGCCGCCCATAGCGTGCGTGACAGCGCCAATGCCGCCAACGAGCGTGCCCATGTGCTGCGCGACCGTCTGTCGGAAGGCACCGAGAACATGACCGCCGAAGCGCGTGAGCGCATCGTGATGGCCCGTGCTCGTGCCGTCGATGCGTGGAATGCCGGTGGCCGCTATGCCCGTCAGGGCGGTGAGCGTGCCTCGGACATGTTCGAAGAGCATCCGATGGTCGCTGGTGCATTGGCTCTCGCAGTGGGTGCCGCCATCGGTGCCGCCCTGCCCCGCAGCCGCACCGAAGACGCCTATCTGGGCGAGCACAGCGATGCGCTCTTTAACGAAGCCGAGCGTATCTACGTGGAAGAGCGTGACAAGCTGAGCAAAGTAGCCAAGGCCGCCACGGATGAGGCAGGCAAAGTCTTGAAAGAGACGAAAGCCAACGCCGACGCCGCAGCCGACGAAGAGACCGCCGCCGACGCCGCCGTGAAAAAGGCCAAGGAAAGCGGTCAGCGCGTTGCAGATGCTGCCAAAAGCGAAGCCGACAAGCAAAAGCTCGGCGACGTGAAGAGCTAAGCGATACCATTGCCCGCTCCCGGCATCCGGGGGTGGGCTCCTTTTTACGACAATAATTGCAAGTCAGAGGTACGATTATGGCGCGCGGACGTGAAGCGGAAACGCCGATGGAGATACCGGCCCCCGGATGGAAAGACATCCTGTTTCGGGTCAAGGATGAAATCGCCGCCGATCACGTGTCGCTCGTTGCCGCCGGTGTTGCCTTTTATGCGCTGCTGGCGATTTTTCCCGCTGTCACCGCGCTGATGGCGCTGGCCGGGCTGGTGATGGAGCCTGCACAGGTCACCGCCCAGCTTGAAGCGCTGACAAACCTCATTCCCAAAGAAGCTGCAACCATCATTCTCGATCAGGCCGTTGCCGTGACCGGGTCGGAAGAGACGGGGCTCGGCTGGGCCTTTCTCATCGGTCTGGGTCTTGCGCTCTACTCTGCCTCCAAGGGCGTTGGCAGTCTGATGGAAGGTCTCAACGTGGCCTATGATGAGAATGAAACCCGTGGTTTCGTCACCAAATTGATCTGGACACTGGGCCTCACTGTGATGTTGATCGGTGTGCTGCTCTTGGGTCTTGCCGCGACACTGGCGGTGCCTGCGGTAGTCGCCTTCCTCGCCCTGCCGGATTGGGTTGAGACATTGCTTACCTATGGCAGTTGGGTATTGCTTGCCGCGCTCACAACGCTCGCGCTGGCCGTGCTTTACCGCTATGGCCCCGCCCGCGATGACGCAGAGTGGAAATGGCTCACCCCCGGCTCCGTCATTGCCTGCATCCTGTGGATCGTCGCCTCTGTCGGCTTTTCGATCTACGTCAGCAACTTCGGCAGCTATAACGAGAGTTTCGGCAGCATGGCCGGGGCGATCATCCTGCTGATGTGGCTGTGGATTTCGGCCTTCATCGTGCTCTTGGGGGCCGAGTTCAACTCCGAAATGGAAGCCCAGACCCGTAAGGACAGCACCACCGGTCCAGAAGAGCCGATGGGCCACCGCGACGCGGTCAAGGCCGACAGGCTGGGCCGCGCCAAGGGTAAATAGGAGGGGATCCAATGGCACCGCGCGCACTCTGGAAAGGTCAGCTTCGCCTCTCATTGGTGTCGATCCCGGTCGAGATATTCTCGGCTACCAAGACCAGTTCCAAGGTCTCTTTTCGGCAGATCCACAAACCCTCGGGCAAGCGGGTTCGCTATGAGAAATCCGTGCCCGGAATCGGGCCGGTCAAGGCAGAAGATATCGTCAAAGGCTATGAGGTCGGCAGTGACGAATATATCCTGCTTGACCCCGACGAAGTGGATGAGATCAAACTCGAGACGAAGAAGACCTTTGAGTTGGTGCAATTCGTCGACGCCTGCGAAATCTCTCCGCTCTATTTTGACAAACCCTATTACATCACCGCCTCCGACGATCTGGCACAAGATGCCTACCGCGTGGTGCGCGACGCGCTGCGCCAAGCGGGCAAGGTCGGTTTGGGGCAGGTCACCATGCGCGGCAAAGAATATCTGGCCTGCGTCAAACCCTGTGGCGACGGGCTGCTGATGGAGACGCTGCACTACGCCGATGAGCTGCGTGAGGCGGATCAGATTTTCACCGATTTCGAGGATGAGAAGACCGACAAGGACCTGCTCGATGTGGCGACATCGCTCATCGACAAGAAAACAGCCCCTTCGACGCCTCCGCCTATACCGACAAATATGCCGAGGCGATGCAAAAGCTTTTGGATGCGAAGGTGAAGAACAAGAAAACCCCGCGCGTGCAAACCGGGGATGACGGCCCTGCCGAGGGCGAGAATGTCATCGACCTGATGGGCGCATTGAAAGAGAGCCTGAAGGAAGCAGGCGGTAAATCCAGCGCCAAGAAGAAGGCGCCGCGCAAGAAGGCCTCGTGATGGCCAAATCCCCCGACAGGCTTGCCAATTATAACGCCAAGCGCGATTTCGAGACGACAGCCGAACCCCGTGGCCAGATCGGCAGCGGCGCGGGCCAAGGCTTCGTTGTCCAAAAACATGACGCAACCCGCCTGCATTATGACTTTCGTCTTGAATGGGAAGGGGTGCTGCTGAGCTGGGCCGTCACCAAAGGCCCCTCTCCCGACCCATCCGAAAAGCGCCTTGCCGTGCGGACAGAGGATCACCCGCTCGACTACGGCGGGTTCGAAGGGACGATCCCAAAGGGGCAATATGGCGGCGGCACGGTGATGCTCTGGGACCGGGGCACTTGGATGCCGCAGGGCGATGTCGCCAAGGGATTGAAGGACGGCAAGCTCAAATTCACGCTGCAAGGCCAACAGATGCAGGGCGGTTGGACACTGGTGCGGATGCGGGGTCAGGAAAAGCGTGAGAACTGGCTGCTGATCAAGGAACGAGACGACTATGCCCGCGATGTACCGGATGGGCTGACCAAGGGCACTGCCCGGTCTATCACCACAGGCCGCACCATGGCGGAAATCGCCAAGGATGCCCCCGCGAAAGATGTCGCGGACCCACAGCCCAAACGCAAAGGCAAGAACCCCAGCTTTGTCAAACCACAGCTTGCCACGCTCGTTTCCGACGCGCCCGAGGGCGAGGATTGGATGCATGAGACGAAATTTGACGGCTACCGCTGTCTGGTCTCTCTCGGCAAGGGCGGTGCGCGGCTCTATACCCGCTCGGGCAAGGATTGGACCGACAAATTCAACGGGCTTGGCCATGCCTTTGATCCGCTGCCCTGCGACCGCGCCCTGCTGGACGGAGAAGTGATGGCGGCCAAGATCAACGGCTCTGCGTTTTCATCGCTGCAAAAAGCGCTGAAAGAGGGGCATCCGCTGGTTTTTTACGCTTTCGATTTGTTGTCACTTGATGGCGATGACTTTCGGAGCGATGCACAAAAAGACCGCCGCGCGCGTCTGGCAAAGCTGCTTTCCGGCGTGCCAGCGGGCGGGCCGTTACGGCTGAGCGAACATGTTGTCGGTCATGGCCCCGAAGTCTTTGACCGCGCGTGCAAAGCCGGGGCCGAGGGGATCATCAGCAAACGTATCGACGCGCCCTACTCCGGCAGACGCAGCAAGAGTTGGCTCAAGGTCAAATGCACCCGGCGGCAGGAATTCGTCATCATCGGCTATTCCCCTTCTGACAAAAAGGGCCGCGCCTTTGCCTCTCTGCTGTTGGGCAGCCATGAGGGGGTGAGTTGCGCTATAAAGGCCGTGTCGGCACGGGGTTTTCCGAAGCGGTGATGGCCGATCTTGCCCGTGCCATGACCGCCCGCAAAACCCCGCCCGCCAGCGACGTGCCAGCCGAGGTTGCGCGGGATGCGAAATGGGTCCGGGCCGATCTGGTGGCCGAGGTCGACTTTACCGAGTTCACCGCCGATGGCGTGATCCGCCACGGCAGTTTTCTGGGCCTGCGTCAGGACAAGGACGCCGGCCAAGTGACATTGGAGGAACCGCAGGAGGAGCCGAAGATGGGCGATGACAGCAAGATCGGCGGCGTGCAGATCTCCAACGCCGACCGCAAGGTTTTCCCCGATGCCGGTTGCACCAAGGGTGACGTGGCACGGCATTACGCGCGTGTCGGCCCGCGCATGATTGAACTCATGGGCCATCGCCCTCTGTCGCTGTTCCGCTGCCCCTCGGGGATCGACGGGCAATGTTTCTTTCAAAAACATGACAGCGGCGGGATGCCTGATGCGCTGTCGCGGGTGTCGATTGAACAAAGCGATGGCGACGCGGCGGATTACCTCTATGCCACGCGGCCCGAAAGCCTGATCGCGGCCGCGCAGATGGGCAGTCTGGAATATCATATCTGGGGCGCGCGGGTTGACCGGTTGGACCGCCCCGACCGGCTGGTCTTTGACCTTGACCCCGATGAGGGGCTGGACTGGCCCGATGTCCGCGCGGCAGCCTTTGAGCTGCGCGACGCGCTGGCGGCTCTGGGCCTGCAGTCGGGTGCCATCGTCACCGGCGGCAAGGGCGTGCACGTCTGGCTGGCCTTACGCCGGACACGCGGCTGGGAGACGGTCAAGCTGTTCTCCAAAACCTTTGCCCATGTCATGGCGGCGCAGAACCCTGATCGCTATGTCGCGACCATGTCCAAGGCCAAGCGCAAGGGCCGCATTTTCATCGATTGGCTGCGCAATGAACGCGGGTCTACGGCCATCGCGCCCTATTCCCTGCGCGCGCGCCCCGGTGCGCCGGTCGCCGTGCCGGTAACGTGGGAAGAGTTGGGAAACCTCGACAGCGCCAACGGGTTCCGCATGGGCGATATCGCCGCGCGGCTGGATCGGCCCTGCCCCGCGCTGGCGGTGCAAGACGATTTGCAATCGCTGACCGATGGGGCGATCGAGAAGCTGCAGGCTTGGTCTGAAACCTAGCGGTTATTTTTCGCGCACCGGGACGGGCACAACATCGTGCCCTGCGCGAGATTGGCCGCGGAGGCCCGCGGCCAATGAGGTTACTGGCCGAGCGCTTGCCCCAGATCAGCACCAAGGTCTTCGACATCCTCAATCCCGACCGAGAGCCGCAGCAGCCCTTCGGGGATCCCGGTGTGCGGCTCAATCGTGTGGCGATGCTCGACAAGGCTTTCCACACCGCCAAGCGACGTGGCGCGGTGGAAAAGCTCCAACCGCCCTGCCGCTTTCAGCGCCGCTCCCGCCCCGCCTTTGACGACAAATGACAACAGCCCGCCATAGCCCCCGCTCATCTGCTGCGCAGCAAGGGCGTGGCCGGGATGGTCCGGCAGGCCGGGATACATCACCTGTTCGACCTGAGGGTGATCCGCCAGAAACTCCGCCAATGTCATGGCATTGCGGGACATCTCGCGCATTCTGAGCGGCAGGGTACGCATGCCGCGCGCCAGCAACCACGCCTCCATCGGGCCGATCACCGCGCCCGCTTCGTTCCGGTCATCGCGGATCATCTGCCAGCGCGGCGCGCCTGCGTCATTGGTGGCAAGCGAGCCGGCCAAAACATCGGAATGGCCATTGATCCCCTTGGTGGCCGAATGCATCACGATATCCGCGCCATGCTCCAGCGGGTGGCTCAGCACCGGCGAAGCCGCCGTGCTATCGACCACTAGCGTCGCGCCGACCTCATGCGCGGCGGCGGCGGCCCCGGCGATATCGGTGATCCGCAGCCATGGGTTCGAAGGGGTCTCGATCAAACACAGGTCAGGCTTTTCGGCCCTGCAAAGTGCTGCAAAGGCATCAAGATCGCTGGCGTCCACCTCATGCAACGCAATCTGCCGACGGGTGCAGAAATCGCGGATCCATTTCGTCGTGCCCCAGTAAATCTGGCTTTGCACCACAACGCTCGCGCCATTGGGCACGGTCCGGAAGACCGCCGCGATGGCGGCCATGCCCGAGGGGAAAATGAGCGTCTCTTCGGCCCCTTCGAGCGCGTTCAGGATACGCTCCGCCACACGGGTGTTTTCGTTGTGAGAGCGCAGATAGACGTTGTCGGGATTGACCAGATCGTAGTTCTCATCGCGCAGATAGGTGGTGGCAAATTGCACCGGCGGCACCACCCCGCCCGAAGCGGGATCGACGGCGCCTGCGGCCTGAGCCGCGATGGTGGCAGGGTGCAATTGGGGTTTGGGAGGCTGTGCCAAGTGGTTTCTCCAACAGATGTTTTTCCAAGTGGTATACAAAGCAACAAGCCGGGGCAAATGGGATCACGGCCAGTGCTTTCACGTAACGCTTGGGTGAGCAGAGAGCCACGGCCCTTGATCCAACGGCAGAACATGTCACCTTTGATGCACCCCAAACTGGAGCGCCCCATGGCCACTGAACGTATCACATTCCCCGGCCCGGATGGCACGGAACTGGCCGCCCGGCTGGACATGCCCGAAGGGCCGCATCTGGCGACCGCGCTGTTTGCGCATTGCTTTACCTGTGGCAAGGACATCCCCGCCGCGCGGCGTATCGCCGGGCGGTTGGCGGCGATGGGCATCGCCGTGCTGCGGTTTGATTTTACCGGGCTGGGCCATTCGGGCGGTGAATTTGAGAACACGTCTTTTTCTTCAAACGTCAACGACTTGATCGCTGCCTGCAGCTATCTATCGAGCCGCGACATGGCCCCGGCGCTGTTGATCGGTCATTCTCTGGGCGGAGCAGCGGTGCTGAAAGCAGCGGCGCAACTGGCCCATGTCAAAGCGGTCGCCACGCTCGGCGCGCCCTTCGATCCGGCCCATGTCACCCATAATTTCGCCGAGAGCCTGCCTGAGATTTCGGCCAATGGCAGTGCTGAGGTCAATCTTGGCGGGCGGCCTTTCACCATCAGTCAGGGCTTTATCGACGATGTGCAGGGCGCCTCCCTCGCCCCTGATATCGCCAAGCTGAAAGCCGCGCTGCTGGTGCTCCACGCCCCGCGGGATGAGATTGTCAGCATCGACAACGCGGGCCAAATTTTCTTGGCCGCGAAACATCCTAAAAGCTTTGTTACGCTGGACGATGCCGACCACCTCATCACCCGCGCGGGCGATGCCGAATATGCAGCCGAGATCATCGCCACATGGGCGGATCGCTATATGACACTGAAATTCCCCGCCCCGCCCCCGGCGCGCCCGAAGGGATCGTTCGGGTGAGCGAGGCCGATCCCGATGGGTTCTTGCAAGACGTGAACGCAGGCCCCCACCACCACGCTTTGGCGGATGAGCCGCTGGCTTATGGCGGAACCAATCGCGGCATGTCGCCCTATGGGTTTTTGTCTGCGGGCTTGGGCGCTTGCACGTCAATGACGATCCGCATGTATGCGCGGCGCAAGGGCTGGCCGCTGACGGGTGTCAGCGTGGATGTGTGCCATGACAAGGTCCATGCGCAGGACGCGGGGACTGGGGCAGCGGAGAAGATTGACACGTGGCGGCGACGTATCCGGTTGGAGGGGGATCTGAGTGAAGAACAGCGCCAACGGTTGTTGGAGATCGCGGATAAGTGCCCGGTGCATCGGACGTTGGAGCGGAGTTCGACGGTGCTGACGGAACTGTTGTAAGAAGGATGAAACCGGTCACAGCCCGGAATTAAGCCGTCGGCGCCGGGCCATCGTCTGTCCGCCCGTCACGCCAGAGGCGTGCCGAATAATTGCGGTGCACCTGCGGTGCGACGGGCCGGCGATTTGGTGAGGCTGGGCGTCCGTCTTCGAGGTCACCCCAAGGCTGCCCCATTAAGTGGCACGAAGCCACCTGAGCATCGCCACTCCACGGGCAGACACTGACCCGCCCTCCTCACACTTGTCCTTAACCCCAAGTCAGTCTATGCCGCCCCTGACCCATCCCCTGTCCTAAAAAGGTGCGCGCATGATCCCCCGCTATTCCCGTCCCGATATGGTTGCCGTTTGGTCGCCGGAAACGAAATTCCGCATCTGGTTCGAGATCGAAGCCCATGCCTGCGACGCGATGGCCGATCTGGGCACCATCCCGCGCGAGAATGCCGACGCCGTATGGAAAGCCAAAGACGTCGAATTCGACGTGGCCCGCATCGACGAGATCGAAGCCGTCACCAAACATGACGTCATCGCCTTCCTGACCCACTTGGCCGAACATGTCGGCAGCGACGAAGCGCGTTTCGTGCATCAGGGCATGACCTCGTCGGATGTGCTCGATACCTGTTTCAACGTACAACTGACCCGCGCCGCTGATCTGCTGCTTGTCGGCATGGACAAGCTGCTCGCCGCGCTGAAGAAACGCGCGCTTGAGCATAAAGACACCGTCCGCGTCGGCCGCAGCCATGGCATCCACGCCGAGCCTACGACCATGGGCCTGACCTTTGCCCGCTTCTACGCCGAGATGGACCGCAACCGCGCTCGTCTTGTCGCCGCGCGTGAGGAAATCGCCACCGGCGCGATCTCGGGCGCTGTCGGCACCTTCGCCAATATCGACCCGCGCGTCGAAGAGCATGTCTGCGAGAAACTGGGCCTCAACCCTGAGCCGATCTCGACCCAAGTGATCCCGCGCGACCGTCACGCGATGTTCTTTGCCACGCTCGGCGTTATCGCCAGCAGCATCGAAAACGTGGCGACTGAAATCCGCCACATGCAGCGCACCGAGGTGCTCGAAGGGGCGGAATTCTTCTCGATGGGGCAAAAAGGCTCCTCGGCCATGCCGCATAAAAAGAACCCCGTGCTGACCGAGAACCTCACCGGGCTTGCCCGTCTGGTGCGCATGGCCGTGGTTCCGGCGATGGAGAACGTAGCACTTTGGCACGAACGCGACATCTCGCATTCCTCCGTCGAGCGCGGTATCGGCCCTGACGCAACCGTCACACTTGATTTCGCCCTGCACCGTCTGGCAGGCGTGATCGACAAAATGCTCGTCTTCCCCGAGAACATGCTGGAGAACATGAACAAATTCCCCGGCTTGGTGATGAGCCAGCGGGTGCTTCTGGCCCTGACCCAAGCTGGCGTAAGCCGCGAAGACGCCTATTCCATGGTGCAGCGCAACGCGCTGAAAGTCTGGGAAGAACGCCTTGATTTCCGCGAATTGCTGCTCGCCGATGAAGAGGTCGTCGCGGCCTTGGGCGAAGATGGCATCAACGAGAAATTCGACATGGGCTATCACACCAAACATGTCGACACGATCTTCAAGCGCGTCTTCGGCGCGTGATGCGATCATCGTAATGCTTTGAGATTGGCGCGGACGGGTGTACCCTGTCTGCGCCTGTCAAAGGAGCAAACGACATGAAACTCGCACTGACACTCGGCGCCCTCATGGCGCTCACGGCCCCCTCCCTCGCCCTTGCATCGGGCTGCATTCATGACAAACAGGTCATGACCTGCGCCGAGGGAATGAAACTCGACATCAGCAGCGGAACCTGCGTGCCAGACGCCACCGCCTGAGGTTTTCAACGGCGGCAGGGTTTCTCATTGCTGGATCAGAGGGCCGCGCCCTGGCGGCCCCCGCGGCTGCGACTGCGCGGGCCTTCGACGGCTGACCCCGGCCTATGACGCGCGGGATGGCTTGTTGCGCGGGGCGGCGCAGGCTATGTCAGGAAAACTTTAACAGCCTGTCAGAGCCCATGTCGGACCAAGCCCCCCAAGTCAAAAATCCCTATCCCTTCGGTCGCCGGGCGCGCCATTACCTGAGCAATCTGCTGATCGTCGGGATCATTCGCACGGCTTTGGCCCTGCCCTATAAGGCGCGGCTCAGCTTTGTCGGCAGCTTGGTGCAGCATGTCTTGGCCCCGCTGGCGGGCTACCGCCGCCGCGCGCTTGATAATCTGGAACACGTCTGGCCCGAGATGCCGCTCGCCCGTCGCGAAGAAATCGCCACGCGCTGTCTCAACAACCTTGGCCGGTCTTTCATCGAGAATTACTCGGCCGATGATTTCCCCAAACGCATGGCCGATGCCGAGCCGCGGGGCCCCGGCATGGCGGCGCTGGAGGAGGCCAATCGCAGTGGCCAGCCGGTGATCTTGGTGACCGGGCATTACGGCAATTACGAAGCGGCGCGGGCGTCCCTCGTGGCGCGGGGCTATGACATCGGCGGGCTCTACCGCGAGATGAAGAACCCTTATTTCAACGCGCATTACGTCAAAACGCTCGAAGCCTTCGGTGGGCCGGTGTTTCCGCAAGGACGGCGCGGCACGGCGGGGTTCGTGCGGCATCTGAAACAGGGCGGTCGGCTGGTGCTGCTGTTTGACCAGCATGTCATCCGCGCGCCGATCCTCGACTTTATCGGCAAACCTGCCCGCACCGCGATCTCGGCGGCAGAGCTGGCGCTGCGCTATGACGCGCTGTTGATCCCGTTTTACGGCATCCGCCAAGACGATGGGGTGAGCTTTGACGTGGTGCTTGAGGCTCCGGTACCGCATAGCGATCCGATGACCATGACGCAGGCGCTGAACGACAGCCTGACCGCGCAGGTCACCAAGACACCTGAGCAGTGGTTCTGGGTGCACCGCCGCTGGCGCCCGCACGAGAAGTAACGGCTGCCGCGGCTTATTTGCTGCGCGCTGCCGCAAGAATCGCGCCCGGACCGCCCTTCTCTTGGCGTTGAATGATCACGACAACAGGCAAATCACCCTCGACCTTCGCGCTCAGCGACAGGGGTGCCGACCCGTCCCAATCGGTTAAGACTTGCCAGTCTTGGACGACATTGCTGTGCTCCATGACATGGCCCGCATTCTCGCCGCGGGTGACCTTGGTCCGCTCCATCGGAGAGTAGCGCAGCATGTGCACATGCATCGGCTCTGATGTCGTGGCCAACGGCTCCGCTTCAATTTGAACGGCATCGCCTGAGCGGCTGATCGCCAGCGCTACGCGCGGCGTGGCCTCAGCGTGTTTCTCGACCGCGTCCATCAGCTTCATCGGTTTGGCGCCCACAATGTCGGTCTGCCCCTGCACGATCAGCTCCGGCGTATAGACACTGCGCCGCCCGCCCACGGCGGCATAGGCGCGCTGGCGCTCGGCATGGGCCGGGTCGCCAAAGGGGTCTTCCCAACCGATATAATCCCAGTAATCCACGTGCAGCGCCAAGGCGATAATGTCGTCCCGATCGGCCAATTCGGCGAGCATTTCATCGGCGGCGGGACAAGAGGAACAGCCCTGAGAGGTAAAGAGTTCGACCACCACAGGCTGATCCTGCTCGGCCTGCAACGGGGCGGCCAGCAGCGAAAACGCGGCGAGAACGGGATAAATCAGGGGCTTCATAAAATTCCAGACGGATCAATATCGCGGTGATGGCATTGGTCTAACGGCTTGGTGGCTGAAACACCAATCAACCTTTGTTGAGACGCCCGTTAGCGCCCCCAGCGGGCTTTGCGCAGACTGCCCCCTTTAATCTCGGTACACAATGGTATACAAATTCACGCGAACCCGCTTGATAACAGTTGAACCGCCGCGCCTCTAGTGGCATTGAGACGGCAATCTAGCCACCCATCAGACCCCGAAGGGAGCCCGCCATGACGATCCAAGTTGGTCACGACAGTGCCAAGACCCGCAAGACCCTCTCCGTTGGCAGCCAGAAAGTCGCCTATTACTCCATCCCCGCCGCCGAGGCCGCGGGCTTGGGCGATTTCTCCAAATTGCCAGCGGCGCTGAAAGTCGTTCTGGAAAACATGCTGCGTTTCGAAGACGGCAAGACCGTCACTCAGGACGACATCAAGGCTTTCGCCGAATGGGCGACCAAAGGCGGCAAGAACCCCCGTGAAATCGCCTACCGTCCGGCCCGCGTGCTGATGCAGGATTTCACCGGTGTTCCAGCCGTCGTTGACCTTGCCGCGATGCGCGACGGTCTGGTTGCCTTGGGCGGTGACGCTGACAAGATCAACCCGCTGAACCCTGTTGACCTTGTCATCGACCACTCCGTCATGATCGACGAATTCGGCAACCCGCGCGCGTTCCAGATGAACGTCGACCGCGAATATGAGCGCAACATTGAGCGCTACACCTTCCTCAAGTGGGGCCAAAAGGCGTTTAACAACTTCCGCGTTGTGCCCCCCGGCACCGGCATCTGCCACCAGGTGAACCTTGAGTATCTCAGCCAGACCGTTTGGACCGACAAGGACCAAAACGGCGAGGAAGTCGCCTACCCCGATACGCTCGTCGGCACCGACAGCCACACCACCATGGTCAACGGCGCTGCCGTTCTGGGCTGGGGTGTTGGCGGGATTGAGGCCGAAGCCGCAATGCTGGGGCAGCCGATCTCCATGCTGATCCCCGAAGTCATCGGCTTTGAGCTGACAGGCCGCATGATGGAAGGCACCACCGGTACCGACCTCGTGCTGAAAGTCGTGGAAATGCTGCGCGAAAAAGGCGTGGTGAGCAAATTCGTCGAATTCTACGGCGAAGGTCTGGATCACCTGCCGCTGGCCGACCGGGCAACCATCGCCAACATGGCCCCCGAATACGGCGCGACCTGTGGGTTCTTCCCGATCGACGACGAGACCCTGCGTTACCTGACCAACACAGGCCGCGACAAGGATCGTGTGGCGCTGGTCAAAGCCTATGCCCAAGAGAACGGCATGTGGCGCGATGCGAACTATGCGCCGGTCTACACCGACACGCTGTCGCTCGACATGGGCACCATCGTGCCTGCGATTTCCGGCCCCAAACGCCCGCAGGATTACATCGCTCTCGACAGTGCGCACACTGCATTCGCCGAATACGTCAAAGGCATCCGCGAAGGCAAAGACACTTCGGCCAACTCGGAAATCCGTTGGGAAGGCGAAGGCGGCCAGCCCGAGCCGCGCGACATCCCCGGTGACGAAGGCCATCACAACCGCGGCTATGTCGCCACGGATGATGGCAACTACCAGCTGCACGACGGCTCCATCGTGATCGCCTCGATCACGTCCTGCACCAACACCTCGAACCCCTACGTCATGATCGGCGCGGGCCTCGTGGCACGCAAAGCGCGTGAATTGGGCCTGACCCGCAAGCCTTGGGTCAAGACATCGCTGGCGCCGGGCTCGCAGGTCGTGTCGCATTACCTTGAGGCCGCTGGCCTGCAAGAAGACCTTGATGCGATTGGCTTCAACCTCGTGGGCTATGGCTGCACCACCTGCATCGGCAACTCCGGCCCGCTGGAAGCGCCGATCAGCAAGGCGATCAACGATTATGACCTGATCGGCACCTCGGTCCTCTCAGGCAACCGTAACTTCGAAGGCCGGATCAGCCCTGATGTACGTGCCAACTACCTCGCCTCCCCGCCCCTCGTGGTGGCCTATGCGCTGGTGGGTGACATGAACCACGACCTGACAAACAGCCCGCTGGGTCAGGACAAGAACGGCAACGACGTCTACCTGAAAGACATCTGGCCCTCGACGCAGGAAGTCGCTGAACTGGTCGAACAGACCGTGACGCGCGAAGCCTTTCAAGAGAAATACGCCGATGTCTTCAAAGGCGACGAAAAGTGGCAGTCGGTCGAAACCACGGACAGCAAGACCTACGACTGGCCGCCGACCTCGACCTACGTGCAAAACCCGCCCTACTTCCAAGGCATGTCGCCAGAGCCGGGCGTGATCTCCAACATCGACGGCGCGAAAGTGCTGGCGGTGCTGGGTGACATGATCACCACCGACCACATCTCGCCCGCCGGTTCCTTTAAGGAAACCACCCCTGCGGGTCAGTACCTGACAGAGCGTCAGGTGCCGGTGCGGGAGTTCAACTCCTACGGGTCGCGTCGTGGTAACCACGAGGTCATGATGCGTGGCACATTCGCCAACATCCGCATCAAGAACGAGATGCTGGACGGCGTTGAGGGCGGTTATACCAAAGGCCCCGATGGCGCGCAGACCTCGATCTTTGATGCCGCCATGGCGCATCAGGAAAACGGCACCCCGCTGGTGATCTTCGGTGGCGAACAGTACGGCGCGGGCTCCTCGCGTGACTGGGCCGCCAAGGGCACAGCCCTGCTGGGTGTGAAGGCCGTGATCGCCGAGAGCTTTGAGCGTATCCACCGCTCCAACCTCGTCGGCATGGGCGTCATCCCGTTTGAGTTCACCGGCGGCGACACCCGCAAATCGCTGGGCCTGACCGGCGAAGAAACCGTGTCGATCAGCGGTCTGGACACCATCAAGCCGCTGCAAGAAGTGCCCTGCACGATCACAATGGCCGATGGCAGCACCAAAGAGATCACGCTGAAGTGCCGCATCGATACCGCGATTGAGATCGAATACATCGAACACGGCGGCGTGCTGCACTACGTGCTGCGCAACTTGGCGAAATCGGCCTAAGCGCCGATCGCCCTCGCGAACTGATCAAGGAGCGGCCCCCAGCGGGCCGCTCCTTTTCTTTGCCCCAAGCCCCTGCGCGGGAACCTGCCTGCCGATCACGGGTTGCCCCTGTAAGACGATCGCGTTCGGGGAAGGCAAAGCAATGATAGCAGGTTACGCGCTTGGCGCTTTGGGCGCGCTGATCCTAGCTATCGTGCTGCTGGACTTTCTCTATACCGCCATCGGTGCCGCCCCTGTCGCGCCCCTGTCGGAGCGGGTTGCACGGGCGGCGTTCTTCGTCTTTTCCAAAATCATGCCAGAGGGCAACGCCCGCCACCGCCTCTCTGGCCCGGTGGTGATGACAGCCATTGCGGTGACATGGATCATACTCGTCTCGCTTGGCTGGACCTTGGTCTTTCAGATAAGCCGCGAGGCCGTGGTGATGACCGAAAGCGAACGCCCGGCGGGCTTTCTGCGCGATTTCGCATTCGTCGGCCATCTGCTCTCAACCCTCGGCGGCGGGCCGTTTCAGACCGAAAACCCCTTTTGGCTGGTGCTGTCGGTCCTTGCTGGGGTCAACGGTATGGTGATCCTCACGCTGTCGGTCAGCTTTGTGCTGTCGACCACCACCACCGTGGCCCAAGCGCGCGGGCTGCTGACCAAAGCGTCCATGTTTGCAGCCGATAGCAACGAGATGAACACCATCATCCTGCCTGAGCTTGCCGATCTGGTGTCGAACCTCAACGCGATGCAATTCGCGCTCTACTACAGTGCCGAACACCCTGCCCGCCGCGTGCCCGCGGCGATGGTCGAGATGGCCCAGCGGGTCGCACCCTACCCCGAACAGATGCGCCGCCTGCGCATCGCACTAGAGCCGCTGCCCGATTTTACCGCGCCTGAGGGCACCTTGGATCAACTGACCGATGCGCAGTTCATCGCCCGACTGCGAGACTGGGCGCGGCAGTATTCGCTTTGAGCGGGAGGAACAGAACACCCTGCGAGCCGTTGATCTTGACGCACCCAAGCGAAAGGACACCTCATGAGCCCGAAAATCACCGTTCTTTTCTACTCCACCTATGGCACAAACCACGCCATCGCTGAGGAAGCCGCCCGCGCCGCCAAAGAGGCAGGCGCCGAGGTTCGCCTCCGCCGCTGTACCGAAACCGCCCCAAGAGCCGTTGTCGACGGACAAGATGCGTGGCGCGAACAGTTGGACAAGATGAAAGACATTCCCGAGGCCAAGCCCGAAGACATGGAATGGGCCGATGGCTATTTCATCTCCGTCCCGACGCGCTTTGGCGTCGCCGCCAGCCAGTTCCGCGCCTTTATCGACACGTTGGGGCCGCAGTGGCAATCAGGCGCGCTGGCCAATAAAGCGGTCACCGCGACAACCTCTGCCCAGAACCCCCACGGGGGCCAAGAAACCACACTCCAATCGATCTATGTCACTGCGATGCACTGGGGCGCGATCATCGTGCCGCCGGGCTATGCCGATGGGGTGAAGTTCGAAGACGGCGGCAACCCTTACGGCTATTCCTGCGAACCCGGCCCGCTGGGTGAAACGGGCAAGAAATCCGTCGCCTTTCAGGCCAAACGTCTGGTCGAATTCGCAGGCAAGATCAGCGGCTAAGCGCGTCTTGCAATGCCGGGAGGAACCGCTGCTCGTAATCGCTGCCGACCAGCGGCCCGGCAAATCGGAACAGCACCGTCCCGTCACCGCCAACGATGAACGTCTCTGGCGGGGCGGTCACGCCCCAGTCGATCGCCACCCGCCCTTGGGGGTCGAAACCAACCCCGGCAAAGGGGCTTTTTTCGTCTTCCAGATAGGCGCTGGCGTTCTTCTCGGTATCCTTGAAATTCACGCCGATGATGTTCATCCCCTCGGCCTGCAATTCCAGCAGCTTGGGATGCTCAGCACGGCAGGGCGGGCACCAGCTTGCCCAGAAATTCACAAGGCTCACCTCCCCCGCGCAGCATGTCGTCGGTGGCCTGCGGATAGCCGGGCAACGCGGCCTCGGGCATGGCGGGCGCCTGTTTGCCAACCAGCGTAGAGGGCAGCCCCTCAGGGTCATCGCGGTACATGCCGACCGCCGCCAGCGCCACGAAGGCCGCGAAGATCAGCGGCGGGGCGATCATCATGGGAGAGAGTTTAGCCACGGCGTCCGGCCTCCGCTTCGACCTCTTCCAAAGCGCGGCGTGCCGCCCGGCCCCGCAGCAGGGTCAGCCCCACCAATGCGGCCAACAGCAGCAGCGACACCCCATAGGCCGAGAGCACCTCGGCCGCATATTTTCCAAGTTCCGGCATCACGCCCCCTGTTCATCCGCGCCCGCAGCGCCGCCGTGCGGCGCAGGCGAATTTCGGTGCCCGTGCGGTAGACCACCAGCGCCAGAAACAGCAGGCCGAAGCCGATCATCGCCAGCACCAAAGGATAGAAAAATACATCCGCCACGCTGCGGTTGCCCGTGGCCACGGGGATCGACGTGCCCTGATGCAGCCCTTGGTTCCAGAACTGCACCGCATAGCGCGACAGCACCGCAAAGACCGAGCCCACAAGGCAGAGGACCGATGTCAGATCGGCAGCGGTGTCTGGGTCTTCGACCGCCTGCCACAGCGCGATATAGCCAAGGTAGAACAAAAACAGGATCAGAAACGACGTCAGCCGCGGATCCCACGCCCACCATGTGCCCCACATCGGCTGACCCCAGATCGCCCCCGTCACCAGCGCGATTAACGTCATGACCAGCCCCACGGGGGCCGCAGCCTTGGCCGCCAAGGCGCTGACGTGGTGCCGACGGATCAGCCAGATCAGCGAGGCGACCAGCATCATGAACCATGCGTTGATCGCCATCAGGGCGGCAGGCACATGCAAATAGATGATCTTGACCGTGCTGCCTTGGCGCGCGTCATCGGGCGTGCCGAAGAACCCCCAGAGCAGGCCGAGGCTTACAAAAACAGCCGCAAGCGCCCAAAGCACAGGCTGCACACGCTCTGAAAGCGCAAGGAATTTGACCGGGTTTGCGTATTGCCAAAGGGACATGCGGACTACCTATCGCGCGGGTGGGTGGTGCTCAATGCACAAATACTTGGGGCACGATTTCTTGGGGTCATCGCAACCCCATCCGAAGCACCGCCGCTGCGGCAAATGGCATCAAGGCCAGAACGGCCAGCGTCAGCCCCGCCAGCATGAAAAGCGGTGTGCTGACATCCAGCCCCGCCGCCCCGCGCCGCGCGACCTCGGCGCCGAAAATAAGCGTGGGGATATAAAGCGGCAGCACCAGCAGTGACAGCAGCAGACCACCGCGTTTGATCCCAACCGTCAGCGCCGCGCCGAACATGCCGATTACCGACAGCGCAGGCGTGCCGAGTGCGAGCGAGGCCAGCAGCCACAGATGTCCGGGTGCGGCGAGTTGCAGCATCACGCCAAGGAATGGGGCCGCCAGCACCAGCGGCAACCCTGTGGTCAGCCAATGCGCCAAAGCCTTGATCGCAAGCGCACCTTCAAGGGGCAAAGGCGCAGTGAGTAGCAGTTCCAGCGACCCATCTTCGAGGTCGAGCGCCAGCAGACGGTCGAGCGACAATAGGCAGGCCAACAGCGCCCCGAGCCAGAGCACACCGGGGGCAATCGCCTTGAGCAGCGTGGCCTCTGGCCCAACGCTAAAGGGCACCAGCATCGTCACGATCAAAAACGCCAGCCCAAGGCCAAAGCCTCCGCCCGCGCGCAGCGCCAGCCGCAAGTCCCGCAGCAACAGCGCCTTCATAGGAACGCCGCGTCGCTGGCGCCGAAATCGGCATCGGGGGCCGCGCGAAATGCGGTGATATCAAGCACGCGGGCATCGACCCCCAGATCAATATGCGTGGCCATCAGCGCCGATCCCCCCGCCGCGAGATGCCCGCGCAGAACGCTGCCGAACAGCGCCACGGCATCCGCATCGAGCGAAACCGTCGGCTCGTCCAACACCCAAATCGGCCGCCCGGTCACCAACAGCCGCGCCAGCCCCAGACGCCGCTTTTGCCCGGCAGAGAGCGTCCCTGCCAAACGATCTGCAAGCGGCCGCAGCGCATAACCATCAAGCGCCTCAGAAATATCTGCGTTCCCAAAGACTTGGGCCCAAAAGCTCAGGTTCTCGCGCACGGTCAGCATGGATTTCAGCCCATCCGCATGGGCAGCATAGGCGACACGGTCCTCCGCCCCCTCGATCTGCCCCGTGAGCGGCGCTTGCAGCCCAGCGATGCAGCGCAGCAGCGTCGTCTTGCCCGCCCCGTTGGGGCCGCGCAGCACCAAAGCCTCACCCGACTCCAGTGCGAAGGATACGCCCGAAAGCACCGGCACCCCGCCGCGCGCCACGCTGAGATCGCTTATTTGCACCGGCGTCGCCGCTCCGCCCTTAGACCGGCAAAAGGGCCAGTGCGATGCGCCGCCCCTCGCTCAGCAAGATGTTGTAGGTCCGGCAAGCGGCGGGGGACGACATGACCTCGACCCCCAGGCCCGCCTCCTCCAAAGTCTCACGCAGGTCGTCGGGGATATGCGCCACGTCCGCCCCGGTGCCGAGGAAGACCACATCGACCTTGCCCGCCAGCGCCAGCACCGGCGCGGGATCAGCCAGACCGCCCCAGCCTGTGATGCCGTCGGGGCCGATCACTTGCGGCCCTTGCACAACCTCTCCGCCAATGCGGAAAAAGCCGGGGCCGTAGCCGTCGATCGGTTTGGCGTCGGTATAGGTGATCTCATTCAATCGCATGTCATGTCCCTCTCAGGCTCAGGTATTCCACAGCGGCAGGCCAAGGATAGCCGATGCGGCGATGACGATATAGGCCACCGCGCGAAAAAGCCGCTCTCGGCCCGGATCAAATAGCCGCGCCCCGACGATATTGGCGATGACATTCGGCACCCCGGCCAAGAGGCCCAGCATCAGCACCGGCCAGACCACCTGCCCCGTCGCTGCCAGCATCGCAAAGAGCATCAAGTCCAGCCCCAGAAGATAGAGCAGGAAATTGGCGCGGATCACCGCAGCGGGCCGACGGCTGGCCATATAGAGCAGGATCACCGGCGGCCCGGCGATGCCCGCGAAACCGGTCATGAAGCCACCCAGAGCGCCGGTGGCCGTCACCAGCTTCGGGCCAAGCGGGCCATGGTAGCGCCAGCCCGCAAGCAGCAGCACCAGAAGCCCCAGAACCCCACCGGAAACGATCCAGCCAAAGCCCTCGGGCGACATCAGCGACAGCCCCCAGAGCCCCAGCGGCATCCCGATCAGCACGCCCAGCAGTAGCCGCCCCACTTCACGGGGGGCACCTTCGCGCAGGGCATCAGGGAGGTTTGGCAGGGGGCCGATTAACTCGGCAGCGGTCATGAACAGGATCGCTTCGACCGGAGAGAGCACAGAGGCCGCCGCCGGCATGATAATCATGGCAGAGCCAAATCCCGCAAAGCCGCGGACCAGCCCTGCCACGATCACGGCCAGCGCAAGCCAAGCCACCCCGGGGTGGCCATGGCCTGCGCCAGCAGGTCAGGCATCAATATTGGCGAATTGTGTGCCTGCGCCCGCGTCGGGCTTGGACCAGTCGCGTTTCACGCCAAGGTACAGCACCACATTCTTGGCCACATAGACCGAGGAATAGGTGCCGACGATCACGCCCCATGTAATCGCAAAGACAAAGGCCCGGATCACATCGCCGCCCAAGATCAGCAGCGCGATCAGCGCCAGCAGCGTGGTGCCCGAGGTCATCAGTGTCCGGCTGAGCGTCTCGTTCACGCTGAGGTTCATCACCTCACGCAGAGGGCGCTTTTTGTATTTGCGCAGGTTCTCCCGCAGCCGGTCAAAGATCACCACCGTATCGTTGATCGAATAGCCAATGATGGTCAGGATCGCGGCCACCACCGGCAGGTCGAAACGGATTTGCAGGATCGAGAACAGGCCGATCGTCAGCACAACGTCATGGAACAGCGCCACCACCGCGCCCACCGAAAACTGCCATTCGAACCGCAACCAGATGTAGATCAGGATCGCCGCCAGCGCCCCGCCCACGGCGAGGAACGCCGTCTGGATCAGCTCGCCCGAGACCTTGGGCCCAACGGATTCCACCGATGTGAACTTGATGTCGGGGGACACGCCTTGCAGCGCGGCCTCGATGGTTTGGATGGTTTCCGTGGTCGCCGCTTCTTGGCCCTCTTGGGCCTGCACGCGGATCATCGCCACATGGCGATCCGCGCCGAAACCGGGGTCAAAGACCTCGGAAATCGTCACGTCGCCCAGTTCCAGAGGGCCGAGGGCATCGCGGTAAGCGCCCACGTCGATGGCCTCAGAGCTTTCCGTCCGCAGCGTGGTGCCACCGCGGAAGTCGATGCCAAAGTTCAGCCCCATCACGCCCCAAGCGATCAGCGACAGGATCATCGCCACCACAGACGCGCCAAAGGTGATCTTGGCATAGCCGAAGAAATCGAAGTTCGTGTTGTCGGGTACCAGCTTCAGTCGCATGTCAAACCTCGATTGTCTTGGGGCGGCGGCGTTCAAACCAGATCACCACCAGCAGACGGGTGACGAAGAAGGCGGTGAAGACCGATGTCATGATGCCCAGTCCCAGCGTTACGGCGAAGCCGCGCACCGGGCCAGAGCCTAGGGCAAAGAGGATGACCGCCACGATGAAGGTCGTGATGTTGGCATCCAGAATGGCGCTGAGTGCGCGCTCATAGCCCAGCGAGATCGCCCGCGCGGCACCCTTGGCGTTGCGTTGCTCTTCGCGGATACGCTCAAAGATCAGCACGTTGGCATCCACCGCCATGCCGACCGTCAGCACGATCCCGGCAATGCCCGGCAGGGTCAGCGTGGCCCCGATGAGGCTCAGCAGGCCAAAGATCAGCCCGACGTTGATGATCAGCGCGATATTGGCGAAGAACCCGAAGAGCCCATAAGACGCCCACATGAAGAACAGCACAGCGGCAAAGGCCACCATGGTCGCGATCTTGCCCGCGTCGATGCTGTCTTGGCCCAGTTCCGGCCCGATGGTGCGTTCTTCGACAAAGCTCAGCCCCGCAGGCAGGGCCCCGGCGCGCAGCAGCACGGCAAGGTTGGTGCTTTCCTCGACCGAGAAGCGCCCGGTGATGATGCCTGAGCCGCCGGGAATATGGCTTTGGATGGTCGGCGCGCTGATGACTTCATCGTCAAGCACGATGGCAAAAGGCGAGCCGATGTTCTCGGCCGTGTAGTCCCCGAATTTGCGCGCACCGGAGGTGTCAAAGCGGAAGGACACGGCAGGTGCGCCGTTCTGATCAAAGCTTGGCTGCGCGTCGACGAGTTGCTCGCCGGTGACGACGGGGGCGGTTTCGATCGTGTAGAACACGCCCTCTTCATCCGCCGCCGGCAGGATCGCGTTGCCGATGCCGGGGTTGTCGTTTTCATTGGAGCCACGGTTGACCACCGGGTTGAAGGTCAGCTGCGCCGTGGTGCCGATGATCGCCTTCAACTCGGCAGCAGAGCCAATGCCCGGCACCTGAATCAGAATGCGGTCTGCACCCTGACGCTGGATCGTCGGCTCGCGGGTGCCGACTTCGTCGATGCGGCGGCGCACAATTTCGAGGCTCTGCTGCATGGTGCGCTCATCGGTGGCCTGCATTTCGGCCTCCGACAGGGTGATTGTGATGACGCCATCAGCGCCGCTCACGTCGATGTCGCTGCCGCCTGCCCCGGTCACCGTAGTGACGGGACGTGCCAGATCACGGGTGATCTGCAGCGCTTCGGCCATTTTCGACGGATCATTCAGACGGACCCGCAATTCCCCCGCTGGCGCTTCTTCGCGCCGGACCGGGGTCAGGCTGCGCAGGGCATCGCGGACCTCAGGCCATTGGGCTTCCATCCGCGAGGCATAGACATCGGCCAGTTGCACTTCGGCCAGCAGATGCGCGCCGCCGCGCAGATCGAGGCCAAGGTTCACCAACCCCGAGGGCATCCATTCAGGCCAAAGCGCGCGCTGCGCTTCCAGTTCGGGCGTGCTGCCCTGAACTTCGATGGCCGCAACGGCGTCATTGTGCTTTTCAACAGGAGCGTAAAGGCATTGGGAAGCGCCAGCCAAAGCCCTGCCAAACAGGTCAGGACAATGACAATCCGCTTCCACAGATCAATCTGTAGCATAGTTCCGCCTTTGGGTTGCGGCCTCGGGGTAGGGTTTATTTCGCCGGTTCGGTCTTGGAAACGACGGTCGCGATGGTGGCCTGCACCACCCGAATTTTCACGCCTTCGGCGATTTCCACCTCAAGCTCGCCGTCGTCTTTGACCTTGGAGACCTTGCCGATGATTCCGCCTTGGGTGACGACCTGATCGCCGCGGCGCAGGCCGGCCACCATGGCCTGATGTTCTTTGGCCTTCTTCTGCTGCGGGCGGATGAGCAGAAAATACATGATCGCGAAGATCAGGATCAGCGGCACAAATTGCTGGATGCCTTCCATGGGGGTCGTCCTTTTCGATGGGTATTGGGCCGCAGGATGGGCCCTGAGAATTTGGCCAGAACCTATGCGCGGCGGCAGCGGGGTGCAAGGTGGAAAGCCGCCGCCGCATGGCCGCCTGCGCGGGGCCAATCGCCGCACGGTTGCGGCCCCTACCGCCGCGCAGCACTTTGAGGCATAAGGCAACGAAACCGACTCACCCGATCTTGAGGACAAACCCATGCACGACATCCGCGCCATCCGCGACAATCCCGAGGCTTTTGACGCCGCTCTCGCCCGCCGGGGCGAGGCTGCGATGTCGCAGGCGGTGCTGTCGCTCGATGCCGCGCGCCGCGCTAAGATCGCTGCGGCTGAGACGGCCAAAGCCGAGCAGAACAAGGCCAGCAAAGAGGTTGGTGCTGCCAAGGCAAAGGGTGATGAGGCCGAATTTGAGCGCCTGCGCGCGCTGGTCAGCGACAAAAAGGCCGAAGTCGCCGCGATGAATGCTGAGGCGCAGGAGCTGGATGCACAGCTGATCGACATGCTGGCCCGCATCCCCAACAGCCCCGCCGATGACGTGCCGCAGGGCGATGACGAAGGTGACAACGTCGAGGTGAAAAGCTGGGGCGAGAAGCCCAGCTTTGATTTCAAACCGGTCGAGCATTACGAGATCAAGGGCGTCAAACCCGGCATGGATTTCGAGACCGCGGCCAAGACTTCGGGCGCGCGGTTCGTCATGCTGAAAGGCGCCGTGGCGCGGGTGCACCGGGCGCTGGCGCAGTTCATGATCGACACCCATGTGGATGAGAATGGGCTGACTGAGGTAAACTCCCCCGTGCTGGTGCGCGACGAGGCGATGTATGGCACGGATAAGCTGCCCAAATTCGGCGAGGACAGCTATCAAACCACCAATGGCTGGTGGCTGGTCCCGACCTCGGAAGTGCCGCTGACCTATTCGGTGGGCGGCGATACGTTAGAGGAAAGTGCCCTGCCGATCCGGCTGACCGCCCATACCCTCTGCTTCCGCTCCGAGGCCGGGAGTGCTGGCCGAGACACCGCTGGCATGCTGCGCCAACACCAGTTTGAGAAGGTCGAGATGGTCTCGGTCACCCACCCGGATCAAAGCGACGCCGAGCAGCAGCGCATGGTTGGCTGCGCCGAAGGTATCCTTGAAAAACTCGGCGTACCCTACCGCACGGTGATCCTCTGCACCGGGGACATGGGCTTTGGCGCGCGCCGCACCTATGACATCGAGGCTTGGGTGCCGGGGCAGAATTGCTACCGCGAGATTTCCTCGGTCTCGACCACCGGGGATTTTCAGGCGCGGCGCATGAACGCGCGGTTCAAGCCCGAAGGCGGCGGCAAGCCGCAGTTCGTGCATACGCTGAACGGTTCTGGTTTGGCCGTCGGACGCTGCCTCATCGCGGTGTTGGAGAATGGCCAGCAGGCGGATGGGTCGGTGAAACTGCCGGACGCGCTGGCGCCCTATTTGGGTGGGAAGACGACGCTGACCGCGGAAGGTGTGCTCGCCTAAGGATGGGGCATCCACTAGGCCCGGGATCAAGCCGCATGCGCCGGGCCATCGCCTGCCCGCCCGGACGGGTAGGCGATGGCCCTTGGTTGCCATGGTTCCCGCCCGCTCTAAGATTAGCTGTACCGCAACAGCTAATCCCGCGAGGCCCCCGCTTGCCCAAATCCTCCCGCACCCTGATCGCAGCGCTCGCACTGCTGCTCAGCATCGCCTTCGCGATTTCGCCCTTCTTCGTGCCCAGCTTTTCAGGCTTTGACCCAAACCAATTCCCGATCCCGCAAGACAACCCGCCCGCGCAGCCCGCGGGCTATGCGTTTTCCATCTGGGGCGTGATCTATCTTTGGCTGATCATCGGACTGGCCTATGGGCTTTTGCGCGCGCCGCGGGATGGGCAGTGGCACGACATGCGCGTGCCGCTCTGCCTGTCGCTCGCCGTGGGGACGACATGGCTCGCGGTGGCCACCATGAGCCCGATCTGGGCGGCGGTGCTGATCTGGGTCATGCTGATCACCGCCCTGATCGCCCTGTTCCTCGCCCCGGTCGAAGACCCGCTGTGGGCCGCGGCCCCGGTGGGGCTCTACGCGGGCTGGCTCTCTGCCGCATCCTGTGTGTCACTGGCGCTGCTTGCGGCGGGCTATGGCTATCTGGAAGACCAGACGGCCGCCGTGGTCTTTGTCGGGCTCGCAGGGGCGATTGGGGCCATCGTGCAGACCGCCCTTGGCCGGACCCCCACCTACGGTATCGCGGTGATCTGGGGGCTGGTGGGCGTGATCGTGACCAATTGGGGCGAAACGCCCTTGGTCGCCTATCTGGCCTTTGGGGGCAGCATCCTTGTGGCGCTGCCCATGCTCAGGGCGTTTCGGCGGGGCTGACCACGGTCAATCCCGGCGGCGACCGTCGGTGTGCTTGCGCAGCTTCGACGGCGCGGCCTTTTTGCGGTTTTTATAGGGGTTGGCATCCGACTGGCCGCGCATCCACAGACGGATCGGCGTGCCGGGCATGTCGAAATCCAACCGCAACCCGTTGACCAGATAGCGCGTGTAGCTGTCCGGCACCTTGTCGGGATGGCTGCACATCACAACGAAGCCCGGCGGACGGGTCTTGGCTTGGGTCATGTAACGCAGCTTGATGCGCTTGCCCTGCGGCGCGGGGGCGGATGCGCCTCCATCATGCCCGAGAGCCAGCGGTTGAGCTGTGCGGTGGTGATCCGGCTGTTCCAGACCTCATAGGCGCGCATGATCGCGGCCTGAAGACGGTCAAGCCCCCTGCCCGTTTTGGCAGACACAGTGATCAGCGGCGCGCCACGCAACTGCGGCAAGAGCCTCTCAAAGCTTTCCTTGAGATCGCGCAGCTTTTCCTGACGGTTCTCTTCGATGTCCCATTTGTTCACGGCCACAACGACCGCGCGGCCCTCACGTTCGGCCAGATCGGCGATGCGCAGGTCTTGCTGCTCAAACGGGATTTCGGCGTCGAGCAGGACGACAACGACCTCGGCAAATTTCACCGCGCGCAGACCATCGCTGACACTGAGCTTTTCAAGCTTCTCCTGTACCTTGGCCTTTTTGCGCATCCCGGCGGTGTCGAAAATCCGCATTGGCACCGGATCACCATCCGGCCCGGCCCATTCGGTCATGAGAGAGATCGCATCGCGGGTGATCCCCGCCTCCGGCCCGGTGAGCAAGCGGTCCTCGCCCAAAATCTGATTAATCAACGTCGACTTGCCCGCATTGGGGCGGCCCACCACGGCAACCTGCAGAGGTTTGGAGCGCGTGGGCATCGGCACGGATTCGGCTTCGAGATCGGCGTCATCCTCAGGCAGGTCCACATCCGTCTCGGGCGCGTCCTGCGTGGCGCGGTCCTCATATTCATCGGCCAGCGGCATCAGCACGGAGTAAAGATCGGTCAGACCTTCGCCATGTTCGGCGGACATGCGAATGGGCTCGCCCAGACCCAGCGAATAGGCCTCGATCATGCCAGCATCGGCGGCTTTGCCCTCGGCCTTGTTACCGGCGAGAATCACATGGGCGGATTTTTTGCGCAGGATCTCGGCAAAGACCATATCCGACGGGGTCACGCCGACACGGGCGTCGATCATGAACAGACAGATATCGGCCATATCCACGGCACGCTCGGTCAGGCGGCGCATCCGGCCTTGGAGGCTGTCGTCGGTGACCTCTTCCAGACCGGCCGTGTCGATCACGGTAAAGCGCAGGTCGGCCAGTTTGGCCGCCCCTTCGCGCAGATCGCGGGTCACGCCGGGCTGGTCGTCGACCAGCGCAAGGCGTTTGCCGACAAGGCGGTTGAACAGCGTGGATTTCCCGACATTGGGACGGCCCACGATGGCAAGGGTAAAGGACATAATTCAGGCTCCGGGCCCCGGTTGGGCCAGTTCAGACACGCGCCTTAGCCTATTTGCGGCCTAACGGAAAGCGTGCAATTGCCCCTTGGTGGAGACGACATAAAGCGTGCCGCCTGCCACGACGGGGGCAGTGGTCGCCCCGCCGGGGATTTGGGTGGTGCCCGTCAGCCCGCCGCCCACGGGGTCAAAGCTGCGCAGCACCCCGTCGTTGGACGCCACGATCACGCGGCCTCCGGCGATGATCGGGCCGTAATGCGCCACGACTTCGGATTGCCTTCTGGGCCGGTCCTTGACGAAATTCGGCAGCGGCGTGCCCCAGATGCGGCGGCCCGTGCTGGCGTCGAGCCGCACAAGTTCATTGAGGTCGGTGACCGCGAAAACAGAATCGCCCGCAGGCCAGACCGGGCCGATCGCCCCGTCGCGCGCGACCCATTTACGGTCCCCGCTGTTAACGTCGAGCGCGGCCAGACGGCCCGAATGGTTGCCCACATAGACAGTCCCGCCCGAGACCACGGGCGCGCTTGTCACGTCGCCAACAAAGCTCAGCGCGCGGCCCTGACGTTTGCCCAGAACAGAGGTCGCCCACCGCTCCAGCCCGCCTTGACGGAACAGCCCCTGAACCTCACCCGAGCCGAAGGCAAAGATCGCAAGATCATTGGTGACGGCGGGCGCCGGTGCGCCCAACACGTTGCTGAGGCTGGTGACAGCACCGGTCTGCCACTGGATGCGGCCTGTGGTTTTGTCGAGCGCGAAGCCGGTATCGTCACCCGCCGTGAGATAGACCAGATCGCCCGAGACGGTCGGCGTGCCGGAGCCCGTGGCGTCGAGGTCTTGCGTCCAACGCACTCCGCCTGTCGTCACGTCGAGCGCGGCCAGAACACCAAAGCCCACAGAGACGTAAAGCGTTTCGCCGTCCACGGCGAGCCCGCCACCGGAGGCTTGGCCTTCGCGGTCGGATGCGGGGGTGAGGTCGCGGGTCCAGAGCGTTTGCCCGGAGGTCGAGGTCGCAGTGACCTGCGCGCCGGCATCGAGCGTAAAGACGCGCCCGCCCGCGACCACCGGATCAGCAGTGATGCGCTGTTTGCGGCTGTCGCCCGCGCCGATCTTGGCGCTCCAGACCGGCTGCAATGTGCTGCGCAACGCGGGGTGGCCCACGCGGGTCGAGGGGGTGCCGACACTGTGGGTCCAGTTGGCGTTGTTTACCGCGCCGCCCAAAGCGATGGCGCGGCTGGTGTTTTCTGGCACCGGGCCGTCAATGGCGTCAAAGGCCGGGTTTTGCACACCGGGGTTTTGCAGCACCGCGCGCACGTCTTCGCGTTTGCCCGGCAGATAGGTCTGCTCATCCGCGCAGGCCGTCAGCAACAGCGCGGCACCGAAGGCCCCCGCCACGCCCAGCCCCCGCAGACCCGCATGGCCGGGTTCGGATTCGCGATGCTTCGTCATGGACCTGCTCACTTTCTGTCTTTCCTCAACCTTCACGCCCCCGCCGTTTTCGGCGGGTGGATATGTGTCAGTCACCCGTTGCTTCGGGGATCTCCAGCTCAGCCGCTGCAGCAGCGTCTTCGACCCCCGGTTCTTCACCCAAGGCCACAATCACCTGAAGGGCGCGTTGTTGCAAGTCCGGGGTGGTTTCCGCATCGGAGAGAATGGATTGGTAGCGCGCCACGGCCTTGTCGGTCTCACCCTCTTGGATGTCGATCAGGGCCAGTTGCTCTTCGGCCAGTAGGCGCAGCGGGGCACCGGGCTGGGCCAGTGCTTCGAGCGCCTGACGCCGCTCTGCCACGGGCACCGATTGGCCCTGAAGGGTCACGGCTTTGAACTGCGCCAGTTGGCGGTAAATCGGCGCAAGATCGCCGTCGAGCGCCACGGCGTCGAGCTGTTCAACGGCGGCGTCAATCTCGCCGGCCTCGGCCAAGGCATCGGCGCGCATGAAATTCAACACGGCGCGGGCACCGGGCCTTCGGCCTCAATCGGGGCAAGCGCTTCGGCGCGGGCATTGCTGGCATCCGCTTCAAGCGCTTCGAGCATGGCATCGCCCAAGGCTTCGGCCTGCGCGCGTTCTTGCGCTTTGCTATATTCGTTCCACGCGGCACCGCCGACGATGGCAACCACAGCGACCACAGCGATCCAGCCATAGCGGCGCAGCAGGCCATAAAACCGGTCGCGGCGGACCTCTTCGTTCACTTCGTCAATAAAACTGTCGGTATCGCTCATCGCGCCCTGCCCCCGGCCTGATTTTGCCCCTCTTACCGCGCGTGAGCAGCCAAGCCAAGACCCAGCGAACCGCAGCACGGTGTTGAGCGCTTGGCGCGGGCCGAGGTCACGCTAAGTCAGTGGCAGGATGCAGCGAAAGGAGACGATGATGAGAGCGATTGCAATGGCGGCAGGTCTGGTGATGGCGGCGGTGCCCGCCTTGGCCCAAGATTTGGTGGCCAAAGTCTCACCCCATGACGTGGTGACGACGATGGACCGGCTGGAAAGCGCCGTCGAAGAGGCCGGGGCCGAGGTTTTCGCCCGCGTCGATCACGCCGCAGGGGCCGAGAAGGCCGAGATGGAATTGCGCCCAACGCAGCTTTTGATCTTTGGCAACCCCAAGCTCGGCACGCCCGCGATGCAGGACGCCCAGACGGCCGGGCTGGATCTGCCGATGCGGGTGCTGGTCTATGCTGATGGTGAAGGCGCGGTGCACGTCGCCTATGCCGCGCCCGAGACGCTGGTCACGGCGCATGGTCTGCCGGAAGAGGCCGAATATATCACTAAGATGACCGAGGCGCTGGACAACCTCACCGCCAAGGCGATCGGCGAAGAGTAACGCTTCTCCCCGCCCGGACCTTAGCGTTTGGGCGGGGTGTTCTGCGCCTTGATGAGGTTTTCCAGATCGGTCAGCCGCGACATGACCTCATCGCGGTAGGTATTGGTCTGCTCGTTGCTTTCCTCATGATGCGCGTCTTGCATTGAGTTCACGATCAGACCGACCAGCAGGTTCACCACCGCGAAGGTCGTGACCATGATGAAGGGCACAAAGAACATCCACGCATAGGGATAGACCTCCATCACCGGGCGCACGATGCCCATCGACCACGATTCCAGCGTCATGATCTGAAACAGCGAATAGCCCGAGCGCCCCAGCGTGCCGAACCACTGCGGGAAATCCGCGCCAAAGAGTTTGGTGGCCATGACGGAGGCGATGTAAAAGATCACCCCCATCAGCAGGAAAACCGACCCCATGCCCGGCAGCGCGTTGACCAGCCCCTCAACCACGCGGCGCAGCGAGGGGGCGACGGAGACCACGCGCAGCAGGCGCAGGATACGCAGGGCACGCAACACGCTGAGCCCTTGGGTCGCCGGGATCAGCGAAATGGCAACAATCACGAAGTCGAAGATGCTCCAGCCGCGTTTGAAGAAATCCATCCCCCGACCGTAGAGTTTAATCGCGATCTCAATGACAAAGATGCCAAGGCAGACCTTGTCGAGCAGCAGGATCAGCGACCCCACCTCCGCCATCACCTCATCCGAGGTTTCCAGCCCCAAGATCACGGCGTTGAACAGAATCACGCCCAGAATGAAGTTCTGAAACGATGCGCGGTCAGCCAGTCGCGCCGCGCGGGCGCGCAGCGATTGTGGCGAGGGAGGAGAGATCGGTCATGGCGGTAGATATCGTGTGCCGCTTGGCACAACGCAAGAGCAGATCAGCAGCGATTGCACCATCGGCGGCAACGCTCCGCCCGTCTGCCAAAACAGAAGGCGGGGCCTGCGCGGCGTTTACTCTTCTTCCGCCTGCTGGCGCTGCCATAGCTGGGCATAACGCCCGCCTTGGGCCAAGAGCACCTCGTGGCTGCCCTGCTCGATGATCTCGCCCTTCTCCAGCACGACGATGCGATCCGCCTCTGCGATGGTCGACAGACGGTGGGCGATGGTCAGCACCGTGCGCCCCTGCCCGGCCCGGCGCAGCGCGTCTTGGATTTCGTGCTCCGTCTCACTGTCGAGCGCGCTTGTCGCCTCGTCCAGCAGCAGGATGGGCGGGTCTTTCAGCAACGTCCGGGCGATGCCCACGCGCTGTTTCTCGCCGCCTGAAAGCTTCAGCCCCCGCTCGCCCACCGTGGTCTTATACCCCTGCGGCAGCGCCATGATGAAATCGTGGATCTGTGCAGCGCGGGCGGCGGCTTCGACCTCTTCCTGCGTCGAACCATCGCGTCCGTAGGCGATGTTATAGCCGATGGTGTCGTTGAACAGCACCGTATCCTGCGGCACCACGCCGATGGCCATATGCAGCGAATGCTGGGTCACATCGCGCACGTCTTGCCCATCGATTTTCAGTGCGCCTCCGGCGACATCGTAGAACCGGAACAACAGCCGCCCGATGGTGGATTTGCCCGACCCGGTCGAGCCGACGATCGCCACCGTCTCTCCCGGTCGCGCCTCAAGCGAGATGCCTTTGAGGATTTCACGGTCGGTGTCATAGGCAAAGCGCACATTCTCCAGCGTCACATGGCCGCCCGTCACCTTGAGGTCCGGCGCATTCGGCTTGTCGTCAATCTCTGCCGGTTGTTCGAGCAGGCCGAACATCTGGCCCATATCCACCAGCGCCTGACGGATCTCGCGGTAAACGGTGCCAAGGAAGTTCAGCGGCACGGTCAATTGGATCATGTAGGAGTTCACCATGACGAAGTCACCGACGCTGAGTTCACCGCTTTGCACGCCCATCGCCGCCATGACCATGACGCCCACAAGCCCCGCGGTGATGATCAGCGCTTGACCAAAGTTCAGGAAAGCGAGCGAATAGTTCGTCTTGATCGCCGCGTTTTCATAATCCGCCATTGCCAAGTCATAACGCGCGGCCTCACGGCCCTCGGCGCCGAAGTATTTCACCGTCTCATAGTTCAGCAGGCTGTCGATCGCACGTTGGTTGGCCTCGGTGTCGCTGTCGTTCATCTGCCGCCGCAGACGCACGCGCCATTCGGTCACGGCAAAGGTAAACCAGACGTAGACCGCGATGGTCACGGTCACGACCGCCAGATACCAAATGTCGAACAAAACGGCGAGGATCACGCCGACGAGGATCAGCTCAAGGATCAGCGGCCCGATGGAGAACAGCAAAAAGCGCAGCAGAAAATCGACGCCTTTGACACCGCGCTCAATGATCCGGCTCAGCCCGCCGGTCTTGCGGGTGATGTGATAGCGCATCGAGAGTTTGTGGATGTGCTGAAAGGTCTCAAGCGCCAACATCCGCAGGGCGCGCTGCCCAACACGGGCAAAGACCGCATCGCGCACCTGTTGAAAGCCCACGCCCATCAGTCGCGCCATGCCGTAGGCCACGGTCAGGCCAATCGCCCCAAGCGCCAGCATCGGCGCGCCCTCGCCCGCCAGCGCATCCACCGCGTCGCGGTAGAAGAACGGCGTGGCGACGATGATCAGTTTCGACACCAAAAGCGCCAACATCGCCAGAACCACCCGGCGCTTTACCCAAGGCATATCCTTGGGCCAAAGGTAGGGCGCCACCTTGCGCAGCACCAAAAGCCCGATTGACGCTCGGCAGCGTCGATCATCTCGGCCTCTGTGGGGATGCGGTCAGGCTTGGGGGTTTTGCGGTCGCGCCGACGCGCGGCGGGAGATTGGTCTGTATCGGCTGGCATGGGAATTCCTGAAGTGATTACAGGCTACATAGGCCCCATGCGCCGAGGTTGCCAGTGTGAGGCGGCGCACAGCCGGTCTGCGCGCTGCGAATGCCGCCCCGGTTTGGGCCCCTGAGGTCGGGCGTCGGATCACTCAGATGCGGGTTCTTCGGGCAAATCGAAAACCTGTCCGGGGTAGATCAGATCGGGGTCGCGGATGTTGCCGCTATTGGCCTCGAACACCTTCACGTAAAGCAACGGATCACCGTAGCGTTCGCGTGAGATCGCCCAGAGCGTGTCGCCTTTCTGGACCGTCACAGCGCTCAGCGGGCCGCTCAGCCCTTCGGTGGCGGCGGCCAGCACCTCGGGGGATCGCGTTTGAAGGGTGTCTCCACCCGGCTGGTCACATCGCCTGCGCGAGAAAGCTCATCCACCCGCAGGGTATAGACGCCCTCATCGACATTGGGCAGATCGCCCCGCCAGCGGCCCTCCTGATCGACCGGCAGGCTGATCACCGCGTTGTTGTTGAGATAGACGCGCACTTCGCTGGTGTCCGGCTGCGCACGGCCTGCAAGCTGCACGTCCCCCTGATCGGAATAGCCGATAGTGTCGAGCGCTACATTGGTCATGACTTGCGGTGGCGCGGTGTCGAGCCGCTCCACCCCCTCGGCCGTGGATTTCAGCACCGGGGCTGGCGCAGATGGCTGAGCCGGGGCGGCGGTGGTGTCGGTTTCTTTCGTGGGCGTCGGGTTTGTGGTCTCAGGGCTGGGCGCGTCGCGTTCCGCGAGGCTGGGGGCATCGGTTGTGGGATTTGGCGTCGTGGCCCCCTGCGCAGGGGATGCGGTATCATCGGCAGCGCCAGTGGCGGGATCCGCCGTTCCCGTCTCCGCCAGCGGCGTGGCTTGGGCTAGGGCGTCGGAGGTCGCCTGTTGCCCTTGGTCAGGCGCAGTATTGTCGCCCGCGCCGGTGCCCGTTCCGGCCAACCCCGCGCCAGTGCCCGTTCCGGCCAACGGAGTCGCTTGAGAGGGCGCGGTGCCGGTGGCAAGGTCTTCCCCCGCCTCGGTGGCTTGGTCCTGCTCCGGTGCGGAGCCCGCTCCCTCCGCGGGGCCGGTTTCGGAAAGCGGTGTGGCCTGAGTGGGGTCAGAGACGGTGGCAGTCTCTCCTTCGCCCGCGGCAGCCTCTTGCTCTGGGGCGGAGTTCGCGCCCTCCGCGGTGCCGGTTTCGGAAAGCGGTGTGGCCTGAGTGGGGTCGGAAATGTTGGCGGTCTCACTTTCGCCCACGGCAACCTCTTGCTTTGGGGCGGAGTTCGCGCCCTCCGCGGTGCCGGTATCGGAAAGCGGTGTGGCCTGAGTGGGGTCGGATACGTTTGCAATCTCTCCTTCGCCTGCGGCAGGCTCTTGCTCTGATGCGCTGCCCCCGGGCCTGTCGGTTTCCGTAGGCTCGGATTGGCCTCCGCCCTCAATGGTCTCTTGCTCCGCTGTGGCCGTCTCGCTTGCAGCGGCGGGCGTTGGCGAACCGTCGTCAGATGATGGCTGGCTTTCGGCAGCCTCCTCAGCCTCGGCGGTCGCAGTCCCGGCGAGCGGGGTCGCCTGTGCCGGAGCGGTCGCGGCGGGCTCGATTGCGGCCTCGTCCCGCTCTTCGGCAGGAGCATCGGTCGAAGCCGTCTGATCCGCAGGCGCCTCTCGCGTCATCTCCGCCTCGGCAAGCGAGGTCACGTCAGAGGCTTCAGACTCAACCTGCGCGTCGCCCGGCGATGCGAGGTCAGGCTCGGCACCCTCGTCTGCTGCCGCGTCGCCACCGGGGTCCGCGCCCTCCTCCGCAATCCCAAGCGGGCTTTGCTCGGGCGTGGTGTCCGCCTCTGCCATCTGCAGAGGCGCTGCATTCGGCGTGAGGATGATTTCTTCTTCCGAGGCGAGCTTGGTCTCACCGTCCTGCCCCAAAAGCGTCAGCACATGGCCCTTGCCGTCGGGAGGGATCATCGCGAGGGTCGCGAACTTTCCGGACCCATCGGCGGTGGCGGTGGCGATCTCCTTGCCGTCTTTCAACACTGCCACGCTGCTGCCGGGGGCCGCGCGGCCTGCGATCACGGTCATCCCATCGCTTTCGCGGCGCACTTCGTCAAAGGCTGGGGCCTGCGGCTCTGTCGCTTGCTGTGTGACCTTGGGCTCCGTCGCTGCCGCGTCTTCGGGGCCCACGGAAACGCCCTGCACGGCATTTGGCACAAGCGTGGCGTTCTCTGGGGTGGCATCGCGTTCGGGGAGCACGGCCACCGTGGTTTGCCCTGCCTCCTCCGGCCCGCTGCGCTTGCTGCCGATCCACGCGCCAAGCGCCAGCACCGCCGCCGCAAAGGCGCCCGCCGCCATCGCTCCCATGCCGCCAAACCGGCCAAATCCCTTGAACATCTTCTACTTCCCCTGTGGTTGAGCCTTTTTAGCAAGCAGGCTAACAGGGGTCAAAAGCGCAGACGATCCGCGCCGAATTTTCCTAATCATCAGGACGCTTTACCATGCAACATTCTGTCTGTGTCTATTGCGGCTCCCGCCCCGGCGATGACGATGCCTTCACCCAAGACGCCGAAACGCTGGGCCGTGGTCTGGCCGAAGCCGGGCTGCGGCTGGTCTATGGCGCTGGCGATGTCGGCCTGATGGGCAGCGTCGCCCGTGCCGCCCAAGCGGCTGGCGGAGACACCTTTGGCGTGATCCCCGCGCATCTTGTTGCATGGGAAGTCGGCAAGACCGATCTGACCCGCTACATCGTAACCGAGACGATGCATGAACGCAAAAAAGTGATGTTCATGAACTGTGATGCCGTAGCCGTTTTGCCCGGCGGCGCGGGATCGCTGGATGAGCTTTTCGAGGTGCTGACATGGCGCCAGTTGGGCCTACATGAAAAACCGATTTTCCTTGTGAACACAAACGGATACTGGGATCCGTTCATGTCATTGATGAACCATGTCGTGGCTCATGGTTTTGCCGATGCGACGCTATTGAATTACGTCACCGTAGTGGCGGATGCCGATGCCGCTCTCAGCGCCCTGCGCCGCGCCTTGTCCTGACGGAAGCTGCTGACGGAATAGACCGCCAACGCGCACCAGATCAGAACGAAAGCCTGCACATGCCAGCCAGTGAAAGGCTCGCGAAACAGGACCACGGCGCAGAAAAACTGCAAGGTCGGATTGATGTAGCTCAGCAATCCGGCCGTCGCCATCGACAGCCGCCGCGCGGCGTAGCTAAACAGGATCAGCGGCGTGGCCGTGATCGGTCCGGCCAGTATCAAAAGCGCCGTATCGCGAAACGACGCACCAAAGGCCCCGGCCCCATTGTCACCCGTTTGCCACAGCACGAGCACCGCGAGGGGCGACAAAAGCAGCACCTCCGCCGTGACGGAGACCACCGGCCCCACCGCCAACCGCTTTTTCGCCAACCCATAAAGCCCGAAGGAGGCCGCCAGCGCCAGGGCGAGCCAGGGCGCGGTGCCCAGCCCATAGGTGAGAAATGAGACGGCCACGGTGACCAAACCGACCGAGAAGAGCTGCACAGGGCTCAGCCGCTCGCCAAAGACCAGCCGCCCCAGCAGGACGGAGACCAGCGGGAAGATGTAGTAGCCCAAAGCGGCCTCGGTCGCCTGCCCGCTCTGCACCGCTGAGATGAAAAGATACCAGTTCGTCGCGATCACCAGCGCCGCGAAGGCGAGCAGACCAAAGGCCCGCGGCCCCGCCATCGCGTCGAATACCGCCCGCAGACGCCGCTGTACCGTCAAGACGATGATGAAAAACACCAGCGACCATAGGGTACGATGCGCAAGCACCTCGGCGGCGGGCACATGCGACAACAATTTATAGAAGATCGACGACAGCCCCCAGATGCAGCAGGCCGCGATCATGGCGGCGAAACCCTTGGTGGTGTCGGTCATTGGAAATCCTTGGCGCGGTAGACTGCTTCCTTGTGAAGGCAATCAATTCCCGCGCCAAGGGAAAAGTCAGGCCTGGGCCAGTTCCCCGGCCACGATCTTTTCGATCTCATCAATGGGGTGGTTGGTCAGGGTCTTGGGGATTTCGCCCACGACCTTGTTCCGCACCTCTTTGTGAAGATCATCGCGCAGATCACCCAGCACGGCGGGTGGCGCCACCAGAACGATCCGCTCGAAACGTCCCTTGTGGGCAAGCTTGTAAAGAATGTCCGCCAAGTCTTTGGCAAAGCGCTCTTTTTCCAGCTCGTGCCAATCGGTATCGTCAAAGGCAGAGCGGTGCCCGCTGGGCCCGTCGCTCATACGTCCGGGGCGGTTGGCGGCTTGTTCCCGCGTCGGGGGATTTTCCTGCTCTTCCTTGCGCACGACCTGAAGATAAGGGTCTTCGCCATCCGTGTGGTTTTGCAGGAAAAGGGCCTTTTCGCCGTCCGCGATCAGCACCCATGTGTCTTGGCTGAGTTTGGTCATGAAGGCTCTCCGTGGTTGCGTTTGTCTTCGCCGGTGACACGGGTCACGCCGTCTTCGCCCTTCGCGGCGCGGCGCATGGCATCTTGGGTGCCCACGTCCTTTTGCAGGTCTCCCACGGCGCGGCCACCTTGGTCTGGCGTCTCAGTCTCGGAGAGGAATTTTTCCGTTTCCTTGGTACCGTCGTTGGATCGTTTCCGCTCGGCCATGTTGTCCTCCTTTTTTGACGTGAAGTCTCATGGGAAAAACATCCGCGAAGGGGCTTGGGTTCCAACGAAAAAACCCCGCAGCAGGCTGCGGGGTTCTGTCTGCCACTTGGGGCCAGCCTGAAGGCCGGAGGGTCAAATCACAATCGCGAGGCGACGTTGTCCCAGTTCACCCAGCCTGCGGCGCAGCCGCGGGCGGCGGTGGCTGGGAGAGCAACACCCGCATCAAGCGCAGGCGTCGCTCAAACGCGCCGCAACCTAATCACAGGCGCGAGGCGACGTTGTCCCAGTTCACCAGATTGTCGAGGAAGTTCGAAAGGTAGTCGGGGCGCGCGTTGCGGAAGTCGATGTAGTAGGAGTGTTCCCACACGTCGCAGCCCAGCAGTGTCGTTTGGTCAAAGCAGATCGGGTTCACGCCGTTCTCGGTCTTGGTGACCTTCAGGCTGCCGTCTTTATCCTTAACCAGCCACGCCCAGCCCGAGCCGAACTGGCCCGCGCCTGCGGCTTTGAACTCATCCTTAAACTTGTCGACGGAACCAAAGCTCTCGGTGATCGCTTTTTCCAGCTCGCCGGGAAGCTTGTTGTCTTCGGGGCTCATCATTTCCCAGAACTGGTTGTGGTTCCACAGCTGGCTGATGTTGTTGAAGATGCCGCTTTGCGCCACGGCGTTCGGGTCATAGGTGCCCTTGATGATCTCTTCGAGGGTCTTGCCCTCCCACTCGGTGCCTTCGATCGCCTTGTTGCCGTTGGTCACATAGGCGTTGTGGTGCTTGTCGTGGTGGTATTCCAGCGTTTCCTTGGACATGCCTTTGGATGCAAGCGCGTCGTGGGCATAGGGGAGATCGGGAAGTTCAAAAGCCATTTCTGGGCCTCCTCATTTGGGAATTTCGCTGCGGCCACTTGATGGGGATCAAGCGCCAACGTCAAGGTCAACGTCTGCAAATCACATCCGTTCCAAGCGAAATAGTCAGTTTTTCTCCCGACTTATACCGTTTGGAAATGGCCCACCTCGCTGCCGGGCTGGGCCGCGACACTGAGCAGGTCGAACATATACTGGGCAACCGACCGAAAGCAGATCACCTCAAAGGCACCGTCTTCGCGCAGCCATAAGGCCGCTGGCACCTGCCCCATGCGGGTACGGCGGAACATGCCGGAGGTGAACTGACCGGGGGCGAGGTCGACCGGCGCCAGCTTGGCCAGCACCTCCCGCGCATGGGGGCCTTCGACGCGAAACACCGCCCGCGCGCCAGAGACATCCACCGCTGTGGTATGGGTATCCTCAAAGGCCGCATGCAGCCGCGCCAGCACCTCTGGCACCTGCGGGTGCGGACAGAAAAGCAGCAGTTCGTCGGGCGACATCCAAGCCACGCCGGCTGCGCCTTCGAACTGGCACTGCCCGTGCTCCGGGCGGTCAACGCCGGTGAGTTTTTTGGTCACCTTGCGGACATAGGGGGCATCCAGATCGCCGCGAATGGTGATCATGCCCAAGGGGGCGACTTCGGAAATCGTAGCGATACCAGCGTCGTAGCGGGCGTTCTTCAATGCGGTGACGGGTTCAGACATTCTGTTTCTCCCCTTTGGGATCATAAAACACCGGGTCGACGATCATCGCCTCATAGGTTTTGCCGTCGGTGCCGGGGAAGGTCAGCACTTCGCCCATCCGGTCCGGCCCGTTCAGCACCAGCCCCATGGCGATGCCGCGGTCGAGCGTCGGCGAATGATAGGTCGAGGTCACGCGCCCCTGCATTACCTTTTGCCCGTTCTCATTCTCTCCCTCGCCAAGCGCGTAGGCGCCATCCGGCAGGGTGCTACCATCGGTGGTTTCCAGTCCCACCAACTTCCAGCGTGTCGGGTCCTGCATATGGCGGCGCTGCTGGGCGCGTTTGCCAAGGTAGTCATCTTTCTTTTTCGAAATCGCCCAGTTCAGGCCAAGGTCTTGCGGGATCACCGTGCCATCGGTTTCATCCCCGATCATGATAAAGCCCTTTTCCGCGCGCAGAATATGCAGACATTCCGTGCCATAGGGCATTACGCCCAAATCATGTCCAGCAATCAGCAGTGCGTCCCAGAATGCTTGCCCCTGCCCGGCCTCGACCGCGATCTCATAGCTCAACTCGCCCGAGAAAGAGATACGGAAGACGCGCACCTTGAAACCGCCAAGCTCACCGTCGGTCCATTCCATGAAGCCAAGCGCCTCGCGGCTGAGGTCCATGCCGCCGAGTTTCTCCAGACATTTGCGCGCATTTGGGCCGACCACGGCCACCTGCGCGTAATTTTCGGTGGCGTTGACCACATGCACTTTCCAGTCCCACCATTCGGTTTGAAGCCATTCTTCCATGTGGGCATGGATGCTCTCGGCCCCGCCAGTGGTGGTGTGACAGAGGAAGGTCTGCTCATCCAGCCGCGCGACCACGCCGTCGTCGATCAGAAACCCGTTTTCGTTGCACATCAACCCATAGCGGCATTTGCCGGGCTTCAGCGTCGACATCATATTGGTGTACATCATGTCGAGGAACCGCGCCGCATCCGGGCCGCGCACGATCAGCTTGCCCAGTGTCGAGGCATCCAGCAGGCCGAGGTTTTGCCGCGTATTCGACACCTCGCGCATCACCGCGTCATGGGTGCTTTCGCCGCTTTGCACATAGGCATAGGGCCGCCGCCATTGGCCGACCGGCTCCCACACCGCGCCATTGGCCGCGTGCCAATCATGCAGCGAGGTGCGGCGGATCGGTTGGAAGGTATCGCCCCGCGCCGACCCCGCAATCGCCCCCATTGAGATCGGGTGATAAGGCGGGCGGAAGGTGGTGGTGCCGACGCTGGGGATCTCTGCGTCCAGCGCCCCCGCGAGCGCGGCCAGCCCGTTGATATTGCTGAGCTTCCCCTGATCCGTGGCCATGCCGAGCGTGGTATAGCGTTTGGCATGTTCAACCGAGACGAAGCCCTCTTGCGCGGCCAGACGCACATCTGAGACTTTGACGTCGTTCTGGTAATCGAGAAAGGTCTTCTCGCGCAGTTTGACGCTGGCGCCCTGCGGCATTTGCCAGACCGGCATCATCGGCGCTTCCTCGCGGCGCACGGCCTCGGGCGAGGTGAAATCGCGCGGCATCTTGAACCCGAGCGAGGTGGCCACCCCATCGGCGGCGGCATGGGCGTCGTGCAACACGTCGTCGAGCGCGAAGACCCCCGCCGCAGCCCCCGCGGGCGTGACGAAACCGTGGCCATCCGCCCCGGTGGGCGGATGATCCTGATCGGGGCGGAAGCAGGCATGGGTCGTGTCCCACGTCAGCTTGCCGCCGCAATGGGACCACAGGTGCACCACGGGCGACCAGCCGCCCGACATGGCGACCGCATCGCAGGCGATCTCTTCCAGCACCGCGCCTTCGCCCGCCTGCGAACAGACCGCCACGCCGGTCACGCGCTTGCCCCCTGAACCGAGGAAACCGCATGGCCCATGACCACCCGAATGCCGAGCGCCTTGGCCTTTGCGACCAATTCGCTGTCTTGTGGCAATACCCGGGCATCTAGCACGGCAGGCACATCCAGCCCCGCCTGTTTCAGCGCAATGGCGGTAAGATAGGCGTTGTCGTTATTGGTGACCAGAACAGTGCGGTCCCCCGGCGAGACCCCGTAATTCGCCACATAGTCGCGCATGGCCGAGGCCAGCATCACGCCGGGCACGTCATTGCCCGCAAAGCTCAAAGGCCGCTCAATCGCGCCTGTCGCGGTGATCACATGCCCGGCCCGAACGCGCCACAGCCGGTGGCGTGGTCCGGCATCCTCCGGCACATGATCCCGCAGCCGTTCATAGCCCAGCACATAGCCGTGATCGTAGACACCCGCGCCCATGGTCCGGTCGCGCAGGTCGACATTCTCCATGCCGCGCAGACGGTCGAGCGTTTGGGCAATCCAATCCTCAACCAGTGCGCCATCCACCGTGCCCCCATCGACCGGCGCACGCCCGCCCCAATGGCCGGATTGCTCCATCACGATGACCCGCGCGCCGCTCAGCCCCGCCGCCAGCGCCGCTTGCAGCCCCGCGACCCCGCCGCCGATGACCAGCACGTCGCAGAAGGCGTGGAAGTGTTCATAGGTATCCGCATCCGCCGCCTTTGGCGCTTTGCCCAGGCCTGCGGAATGGCGGATGATCGGCTCGTAGAGATGCTTCCACAGTGGGCGCGGATGCATGAACATCTTGTAGTAGAACCCCGCGGGCAGAAAGCGGCTGAGGTGTTTGTTAAGGGCGCCGACATCGAACTCAAGGCTCGGCCAATGGTTCTGGCTCGCCGCTTCCAACCCTTCATGCAGTTCGGTCGTCGTAACACGGGCATTGGGCTCGAACTGCCCCTCTTGGCCCAGCCCCACCAAACCGTTGGGTTCTTCGGGGCCGGAGGTCACGATGCCGCGCGGGCGGTGGTACTTGAACGAGCGCCCGACCAACACCTGATCGTTGGCCAGCAGAGCCGAGGCCAGTGTGTCGCCCTCATAGCCGCGCATTTGCTTGCCGTTGAAGGTGAAACTCAGCGGTTTGCTTTTGTTCAGCAGGCGGCCGCCTGTGGCCAGTCTTGTGCTCATCTTGGAAAACCTTGCGGGCTGAAGAAAGGGGGATGCCGATGTGGGGATCGGAACCGAACGGGGCTAGTTGGCGCTGCGCCACTGCCAGTCGGGATGGCGTTTGCGGATCGCATCACGGATGTGATCGGGCGGGGCGAGGGTCTGGGCCGCATAGCTGCCAAAGACCTCAAGCGTAGCGGTATCACGGGCCATGTGAAACCACTTGCCACAGCCATAGACATGGCGCCACCGCTCCAGATGCACTCCCTTCGGGTTCTCGCGCATGAACAGATAGCTCTCGAAATCGTCGTCCGCGCCGCCGGGGCCGACACGTTTCAGATGCGCTTCACCGCCGCCGTGAAACTCTGTCTCCTCGGCGGTGACATGACAGCAAGGACAGGTGAGGATCAGCATGGGCAGGCTCCTTGTCGTATGGAGAACGGCAAAACGCCGCCCCGGCGCAAAAGCGCGGAACGGCGTCGGTCGTGAGAGGGCAGCGCCACGCGGGACGCTGCCAAAGTCGGTTTACTCAGTCGGTGTGGCTGTCTCTTCGACGGCGTCCGCTGTGCTTTCGGCTGCGCCTTCGATGGCTTCGCCTGTGCTTTCGGTTGCGCCTTCGACGTTGACGTTAACGTCATTCGCACCGTCGATGTCGCCACCTGCAAAGAGGAAGTAGGCCAGCAGAGCCACGACAACGACAACCGCGCCAACGATAAAGGCAAGGCCGCTGCTGCCGCCACGGTCAGTCGTGGTTGTGGTCGTGGTGGTGTTGGTGTGATCAACGTGGTCTGTGCGGTTGTTTTCCGGGGTTGCCATTGTTCAGCTCCGTTATATTCAATGTCTGAACAGGCAACTCCAGCGCGGGCGAAATCGTTCCGCGCAATACAACGCTTCAGCGATTTGTGGCCGATCCGCAACATCAATGGGCCACCCCGGCGGCCACGGATTCGTCGATAAAGCGGCCTTCGGCGAACCGCTCTAGCCCAAAGGCGTCGGTCAGCGGCGAATGCCCCTTGGCCATCAACTCGGCAAAACCCCAGCCCGACCCGGGGATCGCCTTGAACCCGCCCGTGCCCCAGCCGCCGTTGATAAAGACCCCTCCACCGGGGTCTTGCTGAGGATCGGAGAGCGGTCGCCGGTCACATCCACGATCCCGCCCCACTGCCGCAACATCTTAAGCCGTGAGATCATCGGGAAGGTCTCAACCAGCGCGCGCACCGTCTCTTCGATATGATGGAAGCTGCCGCGTTGGGTGTAGTTGTTGTAGCCATCCGTGCCGCCACCGATGACCATCTCGCCCTTGTCGGACTGGCTCATGTAGCCGTGCACCGTATTGGCCATCACGACCACATCCATACAGGGTTTGATCGGCTCGCTGACCAGCGCTTGCAGGGCGACGCTTTCCATCGGCAGACGGAAGCCCGCCATATTCGCCAACTGCCCGGAATGCCCGGCCACCACCATGCCCAGCTTATCGCACTCAATATCGCCGCGCGTGGTGCTGACACCGGTGACCTTGCCGCCCGTCTGGCGCACGCCGGTGACCTCACATTTCTGGATGATGTCCATGCCCATATCCGAGCAGGCCCGCGCATAGCCCCAAGCCACCGCATCATGCCGCGCCGTGCCGCCGCGGGCTTGCCACAATCCGCCGAGCACCGGATAGCGCGGCCCGTCGATGTTGATGATCGGCACCAGTTGTTTAACCCGGTCCGGCCCGATGAATTCGGTGCTGACGCCCTGAAGCGCGTTGGCATGCGCCGTGCGCTGATAGCCGCGCACCTCATGTTCGGTCTGCGCCAGCATGATCACCCCGCGGGGGCTGAACATGACGTTGTAGTTCAAATCCTGGCTCATCGTCTCGTAAAGGCTGCGCGCCTTTTCATAGATCGCGGCAGAGGGATCTTGCAGATAGTTCGAGCGGATGATCGTCGTATTGCGCCCGGTGTTACCACCGCCGAGCCATCCCTTTTCAAGCACCGCTACATTGGTGATGCCGAAATTCTTACCCAGATAATAGGCCGTGGCCAGCCCATGCCCGCCTGCGCCGACGATGATCACATCATAGCGTTTCTTGGGCTGCGCATCGCGCCAGGCGCGGGTCCAGCCCGTATGATGGCGCATGGCCTCTCGGGCCACTGCGAAAACGGAGTATTTCTTCATCACGTCACTTCCCGGCAAGGATTCGGGCCGCGCGGGCGGCTGAGGTCTTTTCTGAGCCTAGGAGCAGATATTCGAAATGACCACCACGGCATTTGGATGCGGTTTTGCGACATGTGGCGCGATTGGTGAAAAATGCCGCAGGGGGCGCGGCATTTGCGGTCTTTTGTCGGCGCCGGGCAAAGGTTAGGTAGAGGGCATGATATTTTGGTTTCTCTCTGGCGCGATGGCGCTTGTCGTGGGCGGTTTTCTAGCGCGGGCCGCGTGGCGCGGCGCGGATACGCCCCTGCCCGCGCAGGCGGATTATGACCTCAAGGTCTACCGCGACCAATTGGACGAGGTCGAGCGTGACCTCGCCCGCGGTGTGGTGTCTGAGGCCGATGCCGTCCGGATCCGCACCGAGATTTCGCGCCGCATCCTTGCCGCCGATGCCGCGCAGGATGGGGGCAAGCAAAACACCTCGCGGCCCGCGCCCGTTGTGCTGATCGCAGGGGTCGTGGTCTTGGGTGCCGGATCACTGGCGCTCTACTGGCATCTGGGGCAGCCCGGCTATGGCGATCTGGCCTTGGCCGACCGCATCGCCTTTGCCGAAGACATGCGCCGCAACCGCCCCAGCCAGCAAAGCGCGGTGGAAAGCCTGCCTGCCAGCCCCAGTACCGAGGGGCTGAGCGCGGATTACCTCGCGCTGATGCAGCAGCTTCGCGCCACGGTCAAAGAACGGCCCGAGGATTTGCAGGGCCAGACCCTGTTGGCGCAGAACGAGGCCCGTGTCGGTAATTTCGCCGCCGCAGCCGAGGCGCAGGGCAATGTGCTGCGTCTCAAGGGCGCGGACCGGACCGCGAAGGACATCGCGGATTACGCCGAACTTTTGGTGCTCGCCGCGGGGGCTATGTCTCTCCCGAGGCGGAAACCGCCCTGCGGGAAGTGCTCAACCGCGATGAGCAGGATGGCCGCGCACGCTATTACCTTGGCCTGATGATGGTGCAGACTGGGCGGCCGGATGTCGGTTTCCGCATTTGGGACGCGCTGTTGCGGCGCGGGCCTGCGGATGCGGCATGGATCGAGCCGATCCGCGCGCAGATTTCGCAGGTCGCCAGCCTTGCCGGGGTGAATTACGAAATGCCTCAGATCGGCACCGGCGCCCCTGCGCGGGGGCCATCCGCCGAAGACATTGAAGCCGCCTCGGAGATGAGCGCGGACGACCGGATGGAAATGATCGGCGGCATGGTGGCTGGCCTGTCGGATCGTCTGGCCAGCGAAGGAGGCCCCCGCAGGACTGGGCGCGGCTGATCACATCGCTCGGCGTTTTGGGGGACACCGATCAGGCCCGCGCGGTCTATGACAACGCGCTTGAGGTCTTTTCAGGCGATAATGCGGCGCTGGACATGATCCGCAGCGCCGGAGAACGTGCAGGAGTGGCAGGATGATTTACGACGACACGGCAGATTTCATCGCCGCCCTGCCCCCGATGCAGGCGTTGATCGGGCTTGACCTGGGCGAAAAGACCATCGGCGTCGCGGTGAGCGACAGCTTCCAATCCGTCGCCACCCCGCTGGAAACCGTGCGGCGCAAGAAATTCGGCGTGGATGCCGCCCGTCTGGCCGAGATCATCGCCGAGCGCCGTATCGGTGGGCTGGTTTTGGGATTGCCGCGCAATATGGACGGCTCAGAAGGGCCGCGCTGCCAATCGACCCGCGCTTTCGCCCGCAACTTCGACCGGCTCACGCCGCTGCCCATCACCTATTGGGACGAGCGGCTGTCGACCGTGGCCGCCGAACGCGCATTGCTAGAGGCCGACACCACCCGCAAACGCCGCGCCGAGGTGATCGACCATGTGGCCGCGGGCTACATCCTTCAGGGGCTTTTGGACCGTTTGCAGGTGATGCGCCGTGAATAAGAAAGTCTGGCAACGCGATGAGATCGAAAGCCCCTGCATCAACATCTGCGTGGTGCATCCCGAAAGCCGGCTCTGCACGGGCTGTTTGCGTTCGATTGATGAGATTGGCCGCTGGTCGGCGATGAGCGCGGAGGAGCGCCGCGCCATCATGGCGGAATTGCCCCAACGTGAAAGCGCCCACGCAAAACGGCGCGGGGGCCGCGCGGCGAAACTGGCACGACGGCGCGACTAGAGCGGCCTTAGGCGCCGCGACGCTGGACGATCTCGTTCAGGAAAATAAGAGCCGCTTCGCCGTTCGTGGCATCGTGGAGGCCCATCGGGGTCGCGTTGTAATTGGCCGCGGGCACCGAGGCACGGGCAAATGTCAGGCTGGTTTCGCGGGTGAACATCCCGTCAAAGCGAAATGCCCGACGGCCACGGCGCGCAGGTTTCCAATAGGCGAGGTCACTGCCCTGCCCTTTGAGGATGATCGCTTTGGTCCCGCTTCGGCGCATCTCGTCACGTCCCTTGGTTCGGATGATTCTGCGTTTGTTAAGGCAGTAAGCCAGTTGTTTGTGTCGAGATTGCGGCAATTTGATGAACATTGTCCGAAATTGGGCAGAAACCGTCACATTCCGGCAGGTTTAAGGTCAAAAACGGGTCAACTCAGCCCCAAAGTGCTTTTCTCAACATATTTAGCGCCACCAGCACCAGAAACACGGCAAAGACCCGTCTGAGCGGCTTGGGGTCCATCGCATGGGCCAACCGCACGCCCCAAGGCGCGGTGATGAGCGTCATTGTCACGACGATCCCGAAGGCACCTAGATTAACCGCGCCGATGGTCAAGGGCGGGCGGCTTTGCGCGATATCAACGAAGAGAAAGGCAATCACCGAGGGCACGGCGATCAAAAGCCCAAAGCCCGCCGCCGTGGCCACGGCCCGGTGAATGGGCCGACCATGGAGCGTCATCAGCGGCACGCCAAAGCTGCCGCCTCCGATCCCCATCAGCACCGACAGAAACCCGACCATCGGCGACAGGGTCGCACGTTTGATGCCACGCGGCATGGTCTCTCCCAAGCGCCAATCGCTGCGCCCGAACCCTAGGTAGAGCCCGACAATCAGCGCCAGTCCGCCAAAGATCGCCTGAAGCGTCTGGGTGCGTAATTGCGCCACCAGCAGCACGCCCAAGATGGCCCCCACCATGATCCCCGGCGCCCAAGTGCGCAGGATTTCCCAATCGACCGCGCCCTTTTTATTATGCGCATGGACCGAGCGCGCAGAGGTGACGATGATCGTCGCCAGTGATGTCGCAAGGCAAATCTGCATCAGCTGTGGCCCGTCATAGCCGAGCGATTGCAGCGCATAGAAAAACGCGGGGACCAAGACGATCCCCCCACCGACGCCCAGCAGCCCTGCCAAAACCCCGGCAAAGCCTCCGATCAGGGCGATAAGCATCAGCATCGGCAAAAGATCGTTCAACTCTGGCATGTGGCCCCTCCCGGCTGTCGATGCGCCTATCAAGCCCTTTCGCGCCGGGGGTTCAAGCGATAACGCCGGGGTTGCACTTCCCCCAAGGGGGTTAGGTTGCGCGCGAAAGTCGGCCCCAGACATCGGTCTGCGCTTGCCGCCTTGCCCATTTGGCCCCGGCCATCCCATCCGAAAGGACATCACGTGCTACGTTCAGCGCTCATTCTCGGGTTGCTGGGGCTGGTCGGCCCCTTCGCCATCGACATGTATCTGCCCGCCATGCCTGCCATCGCTGCCAGCTATGGCGCGTCAGAGACGGCGGTTCAGGCGACCATCACGGCCTATTTCATCGCCTTCGGGCTGGGTCAGCTTTTCTATGGCCCATGGGCCGATCAGGCGGGGCGCAAGCTGCCGATCATGGTGGGGCTGGTGCTGTTCCTCATCGCGTCATTCGGGGCCGCCTTCGCGCCGACGATGGCGGCGCTGACGGGCTGGCGCGCGCTGCAAGGGCTTGGCGGGGCCGTGCTGATGGTGGTGCCGCGTGCGATCATCCGTGACCAATACACCGGCACCCAGGCGACGCGGTTGATGGCGATGCTGATGCTGGTGATCTCAATCTCGCCGATGTTGGCCCCACTGGCGGGCAGCGCGGTGATGGCGCTTGCCGATTGGCGCGCGATCTTCGTGACTCTGGGCGTGTTGGCCATCGCCGCGCTGGCACTCACCGCCTTCGCCCAGCCCGAGACGCTGCCCGTCAAACGCCGCGTGCGGATCAACCCGCGCAACCTTTGGCGCGGGGCGAAAGTGCTGCTGAGCGATCCGATCTTCATGGGGCTGACCTTTATCGGCGGCTTTGCCATGGGGTCATTCTTTGTCTTCATCGCCTTTGCGCCCTTTGTCTATACCGGGCAATACGGGCTGGGGCCGACGGGGTTTTCGCTGGCCTTTGCGGTCAACGCGGTCGGCTTCTTCTCGGCCTCGCAACTGGCGGGGTGGCTGGGCGAACGCTGGGGCATGCGCAGCCTTGTGCGGCGCGGGGTGGCGGGCTTCGTCCTCTTTTCCGCCGCGATTTTTGTCACAGCACTGGCAACCGATCCGGGCCTCTATCTGGTGATGGCGGGGCTGTTTTGCGCCAATGCCTGCCTTGGCGTTGTGGTGCCGACAGTGATGGTCGTGGCGCTGGACGATCACGGCGATATCGCTGGTCTCGCCTCTTCGCTGGGCGGCACATTGCAGATGGTGGCGGGTGGCCTCTCCATCGCGCTGGCCGGGCCGTTTTTTGACGGGACTGTCACACCGATGCTGGGGGCGATTGCGGCCTGCGGACTGGTGGCCGCCCTGCTCACGCTGGCGCTGCTGCGGCCCGCCCGGTGGCAGAGCCCACGGTCTAACCCTACCCCGCCGCGGCGATTTCCTGCGCCGCGGCGACCTCGGCCAAGGCGGCCTCGACCAGTTCCGGCCCCGCGCCGGGCTTATGCGCCCCTTCGGACAGGATACGCCGCCACTGCCGCGCGCCGGGCCGCCCGGCAAAAAGCCCCAACATATGCCGGGTGATTTGCCCCAGACGCCCGCCGCTGGCCAGATGCGCCTCGATATAGGGCAACATCCCCTGCACCGCGGCCTCTGCACTCCTGTCAGTACCCCGCCCGTAGATGCGCCGATCAGCGCTGGCGAGGATATCGGTCGGCGCATGATAGGCGCTGCGCCCCACCATGACGCCATCTAACCCGGCATCCAGAAAAGCTTCGGCCTGATCGAGCGATGTGACCCCACCGTTGACCGAAATATGCAGGTTCGGAAACAGCCCCTTCATCTGATGCACGAGATTATAGTCCAACGGCGGAATATCGCGGTTTTCCTTGGGGCTCAGCCCCTGCAGCCACGCCTTGCGCGCATGGATCGTGACACGGGTGCAGCCCGCCGCCACGATACGCGCGAGGAACTCGGGCAAGATTTCCTCAGGGTTCTGATCGTCCACGCCGATACGGCATTTCACGGTCACCTCGACATCGCAGGCCGCGCGCATGGCATCCACACAGTCCGCCACCAGCCCCGGCTGCTGCATCAAGACCGCGCCAAAGGCGCCCGATTGCACCCGGTCAGACGGGCAGCCGCAATTGAGGTTAATCTCATCATAGCCCGTGTCAGCCCCCAACCGTGCTGCCCGTGCCAGCTCTGCGGGGTCCGACCCGCCAAGTTGTAGGGCCACGGGATGTTCCGAAGGGTCATGATCCAGCAGATGCAACGCCCCACCCCGCACCAGCGCGGGGGCGGTGACCATCTCGGTATAGAGGAGCGTCTCACGGCTTAGCAGCCGGTGGAGGTAGCGGCAGTGGCGGTCGGTCCAGTCCATCATGGGTGCCACGCTCAGGCGGGCTGATTTTTCAACCTTATTTTTCAATCTCTTAACCTCAGCTCCGAATGAACTTCATGTAGCACGCTATGCGTGGATTTCCGGGGGTTTTCCCCGATTATCCGGGGTTTTCGATTCTGCATTGCTACCGTGTAGCAGATCCGCATTGCCAGAACACCGCCACTTCATCCGGCCTGGTTCGCCCCGCGGTCCGCCCCTTCGCGCTGTCCCTCAGGCAAGGAAGTCGGGAAACAAACAGAGAACACTTTTTTCGCGGAAGCGCCGACTTCCTTCTCACAACAGCACAGAAGGAACTTTCTTTATGACCACCATCGACGACAGCACCAAGAGCGTTTTGGCTATGATCACCGCGGAGCGAGCCGCCTGCCGTAACAATGCCCCTGCTTGGGAACAGGTTTCGAACCCAGCAATCACCCCCTTGCCGACGCAGAACGTTGCCTCCGCAGAGTCTGCAAGCAAAAAGAAAGCTAAGCCTCGCTCGCGGCATATCAGGTCAAGGCCACAAGAACCGCGCCGAGCCCTATCAAACCAACGCCGCTCCATCCGGTCATTGATAACTTCTCTCCCAGAAAAACCGCGGCGATAATTGCGGCAAGCACAACGCTCAACTTGTCGATAGGTGCTACCTGCGAGACCTTGCCGAGCTGAAGCGCGCGAAAATAGCACAACCATGACGCGCCAGTCGCAAGACCGGACAGCACCAGAAAGATCCCCGTCTTCGCGGAGATTGTAGATAACGACTGCACCTCGCCCGTCAACCAAACCAGCAGACCCAACGCGAGAACGACGATAATGGTGCGCAGAAAAGTGGCAAAGTTGGAGTTTACGCCCGACACCCCGACTTTTGCAAAGATCGCGGTGAGCGCCGCAAATATGGCGGCGAGAATGGCCCAAAAGAGCCAGGATTCTGAAACGGAATGCATAAATTCTCCTCTTTTGAGTTTGAGCGTTTAGGCGAGGTGGAGGTTTGCTTCGTTTTTTAGATCAGGCACATAAAAGAGAACTGCAATTTCCGCGTCAGGACCCCAACAGAGCACGACTACGCTGTTCGCGCACGGTGATGTAGATAACCGTTAGATCGATCGCAGTCAGGATCAGCAAAGCCACGCCGCCAACAGTGAGCCATTCGAATAGTTGATAGATCACAAACGCCCAGAGCACGAAAACCGCTGCGCGATGCGCCCATGCTGCGCCGTAAAGCAGCGCCACGACAATCGCGATATGAAGTCCACCATGCGCCAGAAAGTAAGTGGTATAGAACGCCAGATCCGATGTCGGGATGACACCGGCGAGCGACATGGCGCGGGTCGCGAGGAAATCATTAGGGTTCTCCGCAAGCTCTGCGCGAAAGAACCATTGGGTGAGAGCAGGAAGGCGATCTACTGCTCCCGCGAAGATCGACGCAGCCGTTGCCAATTGAAGAACGCCCAAGACTGCTTTTGCAAAAAGGGTCACCGCAAATAATCGGTGGTTCAAGCTTTTTGAATTATGCTGTTTTAACGCTGTCATCTTTCTGCCTTGGGGCGAAGCAACCGCCATACATAAAGCACAAGAAGGCCTCCAAGCAGGACGTTTGTCACCGGATTGATCCACGTCTCAACTTTGGCAAACTGCGCTTCCAGCAGATAGCCTGAAATGGTGAGGGCGGCTGTCCAGAGCAGGCTGCCCAACCCGGTGTAGAGAAGAAACGGCAATAGCGGCATTCCCGTCATACCGGCGGGGACGGATATGAGCGTTCGGACCCCGGAACCATCCGGCCCAGAAACACCGCCATGCCGCCATTGCGCCGAAACCACGCAAGGGAACGATTGAGATCTTGTTCTGAGATGGTCAGCCACCTGCCGTGCCGCACGATGAGCTCGCGCAACCGTGTTTCGGAAGCCAATGTGCCGATCCAATACCATAGGAATGCGCCGGCCACTGAACCGATCGTGCCTGCGATCACGACACTGACGAAGTAGAGGTCACCGCTCGCCGCGAGATAGCCAGCGAAGGGCATGATGACTTCCGAAGGGATCGGAGGGAAAACGTTCTCAAGCAGCATCAGGGTAGCGACGCCCAGGCTGCCCATGGAGGCGAGTAGCGATGTGATGAAGGCAAACATGGTCGGGCCTTTGCGGGTGGCTGTGCTGGACTGCGGGTGTCAACATTGGACCGTGCCGCTGTCTGTTTCCATCGATCCGGGACCGGTGAGGTAGGTCCAGCTGGCCGTTTTAACTGTAAAGGTCAGCTTCAGCATGCCTGTCGTTCCGGTGATTAGTCGCTCGGAGAAGGCCGCAGGCTCAAGGTTGCCCTGTGTTGATTTGCCACCGGCCCCAACCACGAAGGCGATCGTGCCGCCCTGGTCCGGTTTGCCCTCGGCATTCAGCGGCGCAGTGCGTTCGTAGAAGTGGTTGTGTCCATGTAAGACAAAGCGGACGCCTGCTTTCGCGACAAGCCGGAACAGCGCCCGCGCACTGTCAGTTCGGCTGCGCGTCACGCTCGAATACGCAGGTTTGTGGAAATATGCCGCAGTGCAGCTGTCTGTGTGCGCTGCGAGCACTTCCTTTACCCATTCTGCCTGTGCAGACCCTGGGGACGCATCAATCTCGCTGTTCAGCGACAGGATCAACCAGTTCCCGGCTTGCAGGGCGTAATAGCCGTTTCGGTCTGGCCCCGCGCGATCTTGCCAGTAATCGTAATAGGCATATGCATAAGGCGAGTGGTATTCGTGGTTTCCGGGGTCGGCCATGTTTGTGCCCATGCAGCCCCCCAATATGGGTCGTAGCAATCTTCAAAGCCCACAGCTTCGCCGTGTTTATAAACCAGATCCCCCAAGGCGAGCACCGCCGTATTGGGGTGTTGGTCTAAGATACTTTTGGTTTCCAACATGCCCTCGTTCGGCGCGGCCTCTGCCCTGGGGAGACCAACCGCATAGCGTAGGTTTCTATTTGTTCTTCCAAAGTAGCCCCCGTTTGCGCAGGAGGCGACGTCACCTGCCGCGAGAGCAGAGAACGGCAATGTCACATCCAGCTTGTGGACCCGTTTTGTGTCGAACAGTTGCGAGTGAGAGGAGCCGGTCAGTGACCGTAGGCCAGATGCCGCAATTGAGAAAAACTGCCCCTCGGTTCCAGCGATCAGAATGACGGCCGCCGATGCAGCCAGTAGGGTTCGAAAGACGGTTTTTTTCATCGGGTTCTCCTCAAAAGCACCTGTAGAGTTTGCCGACTGATGAAAGGCTTACCGAAAGGTTACCAATTGGTAAGGTGTCGCTCGGACTACCGGCGGCGCTTAGGATGAAGGGAAAGGAAAATTCCAGCGCGGCAGCAAGATGAACCTGTGCCGCGCCGGTATAGATTTAGCCGTTGTCGTCATCTTTCTCGTCGTCATCGTCCATGAACGGGCCTTGTGCGATTACTGATCCGTCATTGGCATCGATAAGGATCTCGGTCATGGACCCATCCGGGGCGACGGCGACTGCCTCGTAGACAGCCTTGCCATCCTCGCTTTCGAATTCAATTGAGGTGATCTTGCCATCCACACCTTCCAAAGCAATGGTGAGTGCTTTCTGGATGTCGATCTGCGCTACAGAGAACAGTGTCATTTCTTTCGCATTTTCTGTTTCAGCCAGTGCCATTCCGGCCATCGCGACCGCACCTGCGGCAATCAGTGTGGTAAGAGAAATCATACGTTTCATCGTGGTCTTCCTGTCTTGCACGGCCCCCAACTGGAACCTCGCCTCAAGAGATAACCGACCCTTGTAGCCGGGAACGTCTCCACCAGATTACTGATTGGTTAGATTGGCAGACGGTTCCACATCGACCGGCCCGCCGGCTTTGTGCGGGGTGCGAAACGCCCACAATCTGCTGAGTGCAAAAGTCAAAACCGCCGCGGAACCGGTTGAGATCCACAGGCTCACTGTGTCGGATAGATCCCCTTCGGATAGCAACATGATCAGAAGCCCTTCGTTAATGGCAAAGCCGATCAGGGCGACAAGCGCAAATTTCCACAGCGCGCTTGATGCGCTGACTTCCTGATCGGCAAAGGAAAATCCGAGATGGCCGATGAAGCTGACCACGAAAGCGATTGTGAAGGCGAGCAGGTTCGCCAAAAGAGGATGCCAGGTCGACTGGATCAGCAGAAAGCCGATCATCATGTGAACGAAGGTCGCGAGCAGACCGACCATCCCGAACCGCAACAACTGGCGCCACATCACAGGTGCTCCGAATCTGCTGAAAAATCCTCGGCGATGATAAAGCCAGGACGGCCTTTGACCTCGGTAAAGACCCGCGAGAGGTATTCGCCCAACACACCGATGGAGATAAGCTGCACCCCACCCAATAACATAACGGCCACCACAAGGGTCGACCAACCCGGCACGTCGATGCCGAAGATCAGGGTGCGGACGGCAATCCAGAGGGCGTAGAGGATCGAACAGGCAGCAATGGTCATACCAACCCCTGTCCAGACCCGCAGCGGCCAGGCGGTGAAGGACGTGAGCCCGGTCAAGCCTAACTTAAACAAGCCAGTGAAGCCGAATTTAGAGGCCCCGGTCGCGCGCGGGTCCAACTCAATCGCCACAGCCTTGGCGCGAAAGCCAACCCAGCCATACAGCCCTTTCATGAAGCGGTTGCGCTCTGGCAAAGCGCAGAGCGCATCGACAACCCGTCGATCCATGAGCCTAAAATCGCGCGCATTGGCTGGTATCGCGGTGTCGCCGCCGATATTCAGCAGAGCGTAGAACGCGCGGGTAAAAAACCGTTTACGCCATGTCTCGTCTCGACGTTGCGCGCGGACGGCATAGACCATCTCATACCCCTCGGCGCGATGTTTCAACATGGTTTCGAGATGAAAAAGGGGTTCCTGAAGATCAGCATCAAGGATAACCACCGCTGCACCCACCGTGCGCTCCAGACCGGCCATGATCGCATGTTCCTTGCCGAAATTCCGCGACAGGCGCAGCACACGAAGCGGATATCTGGCGCATAGCTCTCGGCTTTCTTCAAATGTTCCATCAAGGCTGCCGTCATCCACAATGATGATCTCGAAGCTGGGCACCAGCCTGCGGGCATGCGCCTCTACCTGGGCCACCGTTCTGGCGATATTGCCCGCCTCATTGAACGCGGGGATCACAAAGGAAAGATCAGGAACTTGCTTTGCAGGCGGAACGATCCGGGGCTTTTCAAACCCTTCGGGACGACGGTTCATGATGCTTCCCCCTGATCCAGATCTTCGACAAACAAAATGCGGTGCCCGAACCGTCCGGCGGGGCCAAACCGCGGTCCCAAATAGGGAGCGATTTCCGAGGCGACAGCCCTCGGGATGGCCACCGCGTCGCGCAGGCCATTGTCAGCGAAAATGTCGAATGTCGCGGTTCGTTCGGTGAATTTGACGCGACCGCGGGTATAGAACTCGGCAGAAAAGCTGCGACCGCCCCAATAGGTAATCTGCACATCAAGGTCGTAACTTTGCGCCGCAATTACCAATGCGCGCTCGGATCGATTGGTGACGCTTTCTGGCTGGTAGCGCGCCAGAATCGTCACCGTTAGAAATGCTGCCCCAACGAGGCCGATGGCCACGGCTGTCGCTCTTCGCCCCCACCAGCCCGGCTGCCCCCTCACTTGCGCCCAAAGCGACACCAAGAGAACCGCTGCGGCGGGAAGCCCGGGCAAAGCATAGGCTGGCAATATGTTTGCGGCGGGCGTGAAGAGGATCAGCGGCGCAACGACCCAAAGTGCGAGATAGCTGTGCCAGCCCCGGTCATTGCCCGTCACCTCGTTGACGCAAGAACCCGGCCGGGAAAGTAAGGCCAAGAAAAACAAGCTCCACGGCAGAAACGTAGCCCCGGCATAGACCCAGATCAGGCCTTTGGGCTGCTGATGGCCGGACCCGTAAAGATCCCCCTGCCAGCCCGGCACGACAAAGCGCTGGAAGTGTTCTCCGACAAGAAAGTAGCGCAGGAAACCCGGCGTCTTGATCTCGGCAAGGATATACCAAGGAAGGGTCAGCGCCGCCGCGATCAATAGCCCCGACAACCAAGGAAATCCATGTAGTTCGCGCCAGCGCCCTGTCAGCGCGAGCCACGGCACAAGCGCGATCATCGTGATGACAAGCGCGACCGGTCCCTTTGCCAAAAGGCCGATAGCGATTCCAACAAAGAACCACCGCCCCCAGGCGCTGCGCGCGGGGCTGTCCGACAGGCAATTGTAGAAGCCGATCATGCTCAATGTAGTGCCAAGCACCATGACCATGTCCGTCATTACGAAGGCCGACGCGCCGAAAAACATTAAAGATGAGGTGAGCACCGTCGTCACGACAAGAGCCTGATCTGCGCCTCGATGCTGGCGCACCCAAGTGAAAATTAGGCTTAGCACCCCCAAGGAGGCAGCAAAGATGAATACCCGCGCGCCAAAGGTTCCAACGCCAAAAAACTTCATCCCTAAGGCAGACAGCCAAGTATGTAAGGGAGGTTTGCCCCAAAACGGGACGCCATAGTCGAACTGAGGTGTGACCCAGTCCCCGGTCTCGACCATCTTACGCGCGATCTCGGCATAACGGGCTTCTGTTGAATCTGTGAAAGGCCACCAGAACAGGGCAAGCAGACGCAAGGCGAACAAAGCACCAAGCGCAAACAGCAGGAACCGTTGGTCGCTGCGCGTTAAGCCAAAGCGCCCCGCATGCTCTTGCCGCACGGCTGTGTCGAATTTGGGATCGATTGCGACCATGTTGTCCTGTCCTTTTTCTAAGGGCATAGGACGGCGGTGATCTGCAAAAGGTGGTCGGCACTATACCGATCCGTAATATTACGAAGATGGTGCAAAGCCGCAAAGCAGGCTATTTTCTCAATACCTTATGGAGCTTGAGCGCAGATGCGGGTGCTTGTTGTAGAAGATGATGGCGAGACGGCTGAGTATATCTGCACGAGCCTGAAGGCACTTGGCCATGTGACGAAACATGCGTCGGATGGCAAACAGGGCTTCCTCGATGCGCTGGACAATGACTTTGATGTCATCGTAGTCGACCGGATGCTGCCCGGCTTGGATGGGTTGACCCTCGTCAAATCAGTGCGCGGTGCGAACGTTGATACGCCGATCCTGTTCTTGAGCGCGCTCGGCGGTTTGAACGACCGGGTGAATGGATTGGAAGCCGGGGCGGACGACTATCTTGTGAAACCTTTTGCGTTTTCTGAGCTCTCCGCGCGCCTAACTGCACTTGCACGCCGCCCCCCGATGCAGGCCGAAGAAACGCGACTTCAGGTTGCCGATCTGGAGATCGACCTGATCCGCCATACTGTGTGCCGATCCGGTCAGGAGATCGCTGTGCAGCCGCGAGAGTTTCGCTTGCTGTCTTATCTGATGAAGAACGCCGAGCGGGTGGTGACACGCACCATGTTGCTGGAAGCAGTCTGGGATTTTCACTTCGACCCGAACACCAATGTCGTCGAAACGCATATCAGCCGTCTGCGCAACAAGATCGACAAACCCTTCGAGCAGCCGTTGATCCATACCGTTCGGGGCGCTGGATACAGCCTTCATGGATAACCCTAAGCGCAAAGGTCCTTCAGCGTTGCGGACATCCATACGGCTGTCTTTGCAATACTCGTTCCTCTATTCGGTGCTTTCTGCGCTCGTCTTCGCATTGGCCTACTGGTTCACGCAATACGAAGTCCAAGATTGGGTCCTCGATCAAATGCGCAGCGATGCGGCCACACTCGTTGAGATTTTTGAGTTGGGCGGCGATGAGGTGCTGGTCGACCGCGTCGACGCCCTTGCCGAAGTCAGTTTTCAAAATGCCCGGGTCTACCAACTGCTGAACGCCGACGGCGCTATTATTTCCGGCAACTTGTCCTCGACCGTTGAAAGCCCCTTGCCCGACTACCTTTCGGCACAGGCATTGCCGCTTGCTGGAGAGATTCACGACGAAGTCACCGGCTATTGGCTGCGCGCAGATGACGTCGGCCCTTACCGCCTGATCCAAGGGGCAGGCGACCATATCGTCTTGGAGATACTCGAAGCGCTCGGCATGGCTTTGGTGGTCGGCTATCTGGCAGTCGTAATCCTCGGTCTAATCGTCGGTATTCGGATCGGCCGCATTACCGAGCGACGGATTACGGCGATATCCAACACTCTCGCGGAGGTTTCCTCTGGCAACCTCGCTTCCCGTATTTCGACCGCCCCAAAGGCACGCGACGATCTTTCGCGGTTATCAACCGAGATCAATAGTATGCTCGGGCAGATCAAACGCCTGCTCGAAAGCCAAGAACAAATCTCCAATGACATTGCCCATGACATGCGCACACCGCTTCAGCATCTTCGGCAGCGGCTGGAGAAACTACGAGACAGTCCGACTATCAACCCGGGCGACATTTCTGCGAGTCTGGATCAAACTGAAGAAATCATAGCGACCTTTAACGCCCTTTTGCGCATTGCGCAGATTGAGGAAGTGACCGTCGTGAAAGGTTCGCGTGGAACGACCTGCGTGAGGTCATAGGCAATGTTACGGAAGTCTTCGAGCCTACTGCCGAGGATGCTGGTATTGAGTTGACCATTAAGGTGCCGGACGAACAGCTTGAGGTTTTTGGGGATAAGAACCTGCTGACGCAACTGCTGTCGAACCTTGTCGAGAACGCGATCAGACATTGTCCCGTTGGTTCTAAGGTTTTGGTCTTGGCGGAAACCACACCTGTCGGTCCGACCTTGCGCGTCACTGACGATGGTCCGGGTATCGAATGCGAGAATCGAGAGCGTATTTTTCGACGGTTCTTCAGGGGTGAGAAAAGTCGGAACAGTCCTGGGAATGGCCTTGGCTTGGCATTAGCAAAAGCAATCTGTGATCTGCATGGCGCCGAAATAACCGTCTCGGAGAATGATCCAGGAACAACTTTCGAGATCAATTTTCTGCGGTAAATGCGATCTGGGTTGTTGATTGTCACCGAGAACTGACCCGGCATTTTCACCGAGACTTGACCCACCCAGTTGTTATGTTCTTTGCGTTATGATGGCGTCAATGCCGCTTTTTCCTTTCGTTTCTGTTTGGCTGTCGCGGAGCTGGCCTTGAACCGGTAGCTGTCATTGCCGGTCTCGAGAATGTGGCAACGATGTGTGAGGCGGTCGAGGAGCGCGGTGGTCATCTTTGCATCACCGAACACGCTGGCCCATTCGCTAAAGCTCAGGTTGGTTGTGATGACGACGCTGGTGCGCTCGTAGAGTTTGCTTAGAAGGTGGAACAGCAACGCGCCACCCGTAGCGCTGAACGGCAGGTATCCCAGCTCATCCAAGACCACTAAATCGGCTTTCACCAGCACCTCGGCGATCTTTCCTGCCTTGCCTTGGGCCTTTTCCTGCTCCAACGCATTGACCAACTCGACCGTGGAGAAGAAGCGCACACGCTTGCGATGATGCTCGATTGCTTGAATGCCGAGGGCGGTAGCGACATGCGATTTTCCCGTTCCAGGGCCTCCGATCAGCACTACATTCTCAGCCGCGTCCATGAACTCGCATCGGTGAAGTTGGCGGACCAAAGCTTCACGGACTTCGCTGGCGCCAAAGTCGAAGCCAGAGATGTCTTTGTATGCCGGAAAGCGTGCTGCCTTCATGTGGTAGGCAATGGAACGCACCTCACGTTCAGCAATCTCGGCTTTAAGCAGCTGCGACAACATGGGGATCGCTGCATCGAAAGCAGGCGATCCCTGCTCATGCAGGTCCTGCACGGCCTGAGCCATGCCTGGCATCTTCAGGCTACGCATCATGATGACGATGGCAGCACCGGCGGGATCATGACGCATGACGTGTTCCTCCCGTGGTGCGTAGCCCGTCATATCGTGCGACATTGGCCTCGGGCTCCTTATTCAAAGAAAGGGCCGCAGGCGGGGTCACATCGGGCTGGTCTATCGGTGCGCCATCCACCAGCCTGTGAAGTAGGTTCAAGACATGGGTTTTTGTTGGTACGCCCGCCTCCAGCGCCATTTCTACTGCGCAAAGCACGGCCTGTTCGTCATGGTGGAGGACCAAGGATAGGACGTCGATCATCTCGCGGTCACCACCTGGCCTACGCAACATATGATCCTGCAGCTTCCGGAACCCTTCTGGCATCTCAACGAAGGGCGCCCCGTTGCGCAGCGCGCCGGGTTTGCGTTGAACCACCGCCAGATAATGGTGCCAGTCATAAATAACGCGCCCTGGCTGACGGTGTGAGCGTTCAATAATGCGCTCATGCGTGCAGACCACATGGCCTTCGGCGACGATGACCAGCCGTTCAGGATAGATGCGGAGACTGACAGGGCGGTTCGCAAAGCTGGCAGGCACTGAGTAGCGATTACGGTCGAATGCTATCAGACAAGTGGGGGATACCCGCTTGCTCTGCTCGACAAAGCCGTCAAACATTGTGGGCAGTGGCATCAGCGCGGCCTTCTCGGCGTCCCAGATATCCGCAATATTGCCAGGCAATCTGCCATGCGGTGTCTCGGCCCAGAGAAGCTTGCAGCGCTCCTCCAGCCATTCATTCAGCGCATTGAGGTCCGGAAAGGCGGGCATGAGTTGCCAAAGCCGATGGCGGGCGTCGCGCACATTCTTCTCAACCTGACCTTTCTCCCACCCTGCCGCAGGATTGCAGAACTCAGGGTCAAAGACATAATGGCTGGTCATCGCAAGGAACCGTGCGTTTACATCGCGCTTCTTGCCGACACCAATCCGGTCAACGGCTGTCTTCATGTTGTCATAGACGCCACGCCCCGGAACACCCTCAAACACCCGAAAGCCATGCCAGTGGGCATCAAACAGCATCTCATGCGTTTGCAGTAGATAGGCCCGCACCAGAAATGCGCGGCTGTGCGACAGCTTGATATGAGCGACCTGAAGCTTGAGGCGCTCGCCGCCGACATAGGCCCAGTCCTCGCTCCAATCGAATTGGAACGCCTCGCCCGGCTGAAAGACCAAGGGCACGAAAACACCCCGGTCAGTCGTATGTTGAGCACGCTGGCGTTCGCCCTTCCAGTTCCGCACGAAGGCCGCGACACGCTCATATGAACCATCAAAGCCGAGCTGAACCAGATCTGCATGCATCTGTTTGGCCGTTCGCCGTTCCTTGCGTGATTTACGCTGCTCAGACAGCAACCAGCCTGTCAGCTTCTCAGCATAAGGGTCTAACTTGCTCGGTCGGTCCAAAATTTGGAACTCGGGCTCAACTATCCCTGTCCGCAGATACTTCTTGATCGTGTTGCGAGACACCCCTGTCCGGCGCGCAATCTCGCGGATGGGCATCTTGTCTCGCAGAGCCCATTTCCGAATAATCCTCAGAAATCCCATGTCTAACACTCCAATAGCTCCCAGCTGATTCAAGCAGGGGCAAGGTTACACATGGGTCAATTCTCAATGACAATTTCTGCAGTTGCCGGGTCAGTTCTCGGTGACAATCAACAATCTGGGTCTCAACATTGGCTTTCTTTGCCGTATTCAAGATGCGCAGTCAGAGTCGCCTTAAAGTAGACATTGCTCAATAGAAAGAGCAACGTCACTTGCGGGTCGCTCTTGCCAGATCAGTTTATGCTGCAATTGCGAAGACCTTCATTACTTACGCGGTCAATTTGGGCTCACTGCGGACGTTTGCCGCACTACACGTCAAGGTTCGCACAGCGGACTTTGCAGCCGTTCGCTGCGGACGCACAGTTTCCGATTCAGTTGAGAAGACCTCTTGGAGAAAAGCGCCGAAAACCAGACCTTCGCTGCGGTCGCAAGAAAGCTGACGGAGGCACCAAAAGCAGACGCTCGCCAAGCGCAATTGAACTTTCCGATCATGGCCTCCGTTTGCTGACCGGAGGTCAGCCCAGCTCATGCTCAATAACGCACAGTTTGGCAATTCTCTGAACTCTTGCGTTCCTAAAACATGGAACCGATATCCGACGCCCCCGTGGGATAGGCTGCCGGCATCGTCTTTACCTGGTCAACCGTAAGCCCCAGTTTGATTGCCAGCGAAAAGATATTGATGAGTTCCGCGTAGTCCGGACCAAACATATGCGCGCCCAAGATTTTACCATTCTCATCAGAGATGATTTTGGCACCTGCATGGGTCTCTCCCAATCGTTTCTGAGAGAACCAGTTGGATGTATCTGCGAATGATACCTCCACATCACCAGTCTCACGCGCTTCTTCCTCCAACATGCCGACCCGGGCGAGTTCTGGAATGGTGAACGCCACGCTGGGGACGCCGGTGTAATCAGGTGCGGTTTGTTTGTTTTTCAGCATGTTCGATGTGGCAATCTTGCCTTCGAAAACAGCCACCGGGGTCAAAGGTTTCCCCGGGGAGGCCGCGGCATCACCAGCGGCATATACGCGAGGGTTGGATGTGGACTGTAGCCACTCTTCGACTTTGACGCCGCCATGCTCAGCCTCAATGCCCGCAGCGCTTAGATCTAAGCAATCGACGGCAGGCACGCGACCCGCGCCATGGACAACAAGGTCGGCCTCTTTGACATGTGATTTGCCATCGACGCTATAGGTGACGCGCTCCATGTCACCCGCAGAGTCGATTCGGTCGGGCGCGGCATTGGCGATGATCTCAATTCCGACAGCACGGCTCCGCTCCAGCAGCATATCGACAAGATCGGGGTCGAACATTTTCAGCTGCTGCTTGCCATGATCAAGAATGGTGACCTCGGCACCTGCTCGGGCAGCAATATGGGCAAACTCAAAAGAGATGTATCCACCACCCACGAATACGATGCGTTCGGGCAGGTTCGGCAGGTTCAGAAACTCGGTGCTGTCGATGAGCCGATCGGCACCGGGAAAGCCCAGAGGTCGCGGTTTGGCGCCTGTTGCGATCAAGGCATGCTTGAAGGTGAACTCCCCATGGCCTTCGATTCCGAGTCGATCCTCTGCGGTAAAGCGCGCCGACCCATGCAGCGTCTTCACGCCAGCTTGCTTCAACCCGTCTTCCATGTTCTCCGGCACCGGATCGGTGAAGCTTTCTTTGTGTTCCATGAGCGCTGGCCAGTCGATCCGCGTGTCACCTGCAACGCCCTTACCCTTTAGTAAACGAGCTGCGTCGATCGCTTCAGCTCCGGCCCGTAGCATTTTCTTCGGGTCGCAGCCGCGCAGCGCACAGGTGCCGCCGTAGGGCAGTTCGTCCACAATGGCGACGGACCATCCAGCCCCGGCTGCTTTTTTCGCGGCGTTGATCCCGGCCATGCCGGCGCCGATGACGATCAGATCAAGTGTTTCGGTCATGAAGTGTCCTTGCAGGCGAGAGTTAGGAAGGCTTTTGTTCCAAGTTCAACGATATCGGCCGAGTTTTCGTTCACTGAGCCACCAGATCCCGGTCGCGCCGACGCCGATCGTGAGCCCAAGCCAGCGCCAACCGTCGCTGCCCAGTGGCAGCGCGCCTACACCATAAGCCAGCACCGGCAGCGTCATGGCCAGCAGGAACGGCCCGGTGTAGCGGCAATGCGCCCGGCCACAGCGCCGGGCATTGCGCAGGCAGGCGACGCCCATCCAAGCAAGGGCGATGACCCAGATTGCGGTTTTGGGGCCGTCGGCGAGCGGGACCGCCAGAAGCATCGCGCCGATGGGAAGGCCCCACGCGAGCAGGCTGCCAAGCCGGGTGTTTAGCCAATCGTGGGTGGAGGGATCTGCCATGTCTTTACCCCGCGCAACAAGACAGGGCAGCAACGTCCTTCTCGAAAGTCTGGGCCGCCAGTTTCAAACCCTCGACGGTGGTCAGATAAGGCATGATCGTGTCGCCAAGCTCTTCGTAGGTCAGCCCGGCCTTCAGCGCCATCGCTGCGGTCTGGATGCTGTCGGCCCCTTCCGGTGCCATGATCTGTGCGCCGAGCAGCCGTTTGCTTCCCGCTTCGGCCACCAGCTTGATGAGGCCACGCGTATCGCGGGCCCCCAAGGCCCGCGGCACGGCATCCAGCGGCAGAACGGAGGTCAGCACTTCATGACCAGCAGCGCGGGCCTGCGCTTCGCTGAACCCAACGCCTGCCACCTGCGGATCGGAAAAGACGACCCAAGGCATGGTGGCATTGTCATAGCTGCGGGCCTCACCCGCCACCGCATTGCGCGCCGCGATCTTGGCGCCATAGGCGGCCATATAGACAAACTGGTCACGGCCCGTGACATCGCCCGCCGCCCAGATATTTTGATTGCCGGTGCGCATTTGAGGATCGGTCTGAATGCCGTCCCGCGCATCCACTGCAACTCCAGCAGCCGGGAGGTTCAGCCCGTCACTGTTTGGCACACGGCCGGTTGCGAGCACGAGCCGTTCCGATGTCAGTGCTTGGCCATCCGAGAGATGCAGCGTGATATGGTTGTCACCGTTCGAAATGCGGTCATAGCCATTAGCGCGGACCACACGGATGCCCTCATCGCCCAAGTAACCTGCCAGCGCCTCTGACACTTCCGGTTCTGCCTCCGGCAAGACGCCTCGGCGGCTGACCAGCGTCACGGCAACACCGGCTCGCGCAAAAAGCTGCGCCAGCTCCACGCCGATATATCCCGCCCCAAGCACAATCATGGATGCCGGAAGAGCGCTCAGTTCCAGTGCTGTTGTGCTGTCGAGGGTGTCGACGTCCTCGATTCCCGGGATTGCAGGCACATGGGGGCGGGAGCCGGTGGCAATGACGACCTTTGCTGCCGGGAAGAGACTGCCATCGACCGTCAACCTGCCATCGTCATCGAATGTCGCGCGGCCTTCGACGTAATCGACATTCTCATGCCGGGGTAGAACATCTGCATATTTCGCCGCACGTAATTTTTCGACCAGCGCCTGCTTTTGCGCGACAGTCGCCGCCCAGTGGAACACGCGGGCCTCGGCCTCTATCCCATCAAACCGAGCCGCAGCAAGCGTATGATGCAAACTCTCAACCGCGCGGATCAACGCCTTGGACGGCACGCAGCCCACGTTGACACAGGTGCCGCCAATGGTGCCCGCGCCGATGAGCGCCACCCGCGCGCCGGTCTCAGCCGCAGTGATGGCGGCAGAGAAACCCGCGGAACCGGCGCCGATCACGGCAAGGTCATAAGATTTCCTCTGGGGGGATTTAGTGTCTTTCATGATGATCTCTCTGAATCGCGGCACTTCCAAAGCGCGTAAATTGTGATGCCGATGAAGATGGCGAGCGCTGGCAACAGCACGTAATCAAGCCAGCCCAGCAGCGCCGACAGGCCAACAGCGCCGAACAGGATCACCAGCACTGGCGTGAAACAGCAAAGGGCGACGATGACCGTGCCAATGAGTCCGAACTTGAGCAGGCCACTCTGGGTGTCGGAACCCTCCACGCCGCTCACGATCCGTTCTCCGCATTCAAGGCAGCGCGATATCCGACGGCCGTCACAGCGGCGACAATGGCCTGCGGGTCTGTCAGCGCATCATCATAGCGCAGAACATAGAGGCCATTTTCCGCCTCGCCTGCGATAAACTCCTGCACTTCGACGCTGTCCACGCGCTTCATGGCAGTAGCGACGATATAGCTGCAAGAGGGGCAATTGAGCCCCTCAACGGCAATGCGAGTGGTTGCTTCTGCGGCCAGTGTTGGGCTGGCAGAGAGGATAAGCACAGCGGTGGAGACGAGCAGTTTCATAGGAGACCTCATGGTCAGAATGTCAAAAGAAGGGGCGAGACTATTGGAAAGGCGAGCGCCAGAAGCACGACAATCAAAGCGCCCCAAAGCAACCGCCGCATCACCCCGCGGTCGACCGGGCGCGCACAGATGCCGTCCGTGCAAGCTTCCTTCGGCACCGGGCGATAGGCTTTCCAAAACCCATATGCGAGCGCGAGCGTTGCGAGGCTGAAGGTCACCCATTTGTAGGCATAGAGCGCGGTAAGTTGACCGATGAAGACTCCGGTGACGCCAGAGCTGACCAATACCAACGGCAGAATACAGCAAGATGACATGGCCAATGCTCCGAACACACCGGCGCCGGTGGCCAGCCAGCCAGAACGATCATCATGCTCGGTCGGTGTCGCAGGAGTGTGATCTGTCATCGCGGTGCTCATGGTTGCCTCCGTCATGACAGGCAAGGTAGGGTCTGTAGCAACTACAGGATCAAGGAGAAACTTCATGTCGAGCGATCACGGATTTGCGAGCGCCTTAAAGCGTTCCGATCTTGCGAAGTTGACCGGCTGCAACCTTGAGACCATCCGCTATTATGAGGGTGTCGGCTTGATGCCGGACCCACCGCGCAGTCCCGCCGGGCACCGCCGTTACGGAACTGCGCATGTTGAGCGGCTGAGCTTTATCATGCGAGCGCGAGAACTGGGTTTTACCATGGAAGAAATCCGAGGGCTGCTCAGCATGGTCGATCGCGGCAGCCATACCTGCGGCGAAGTCGAGAAACGTGGGCGGGATCACCTCAATGTCGTGCGGGCGAAGATAAGGGATCTGCAAAGCATCGAGGCAATCTTGGCAGAAACGATTGCGAAGTGCAGCGGTTCGGATGCACCGGAATGCCCACTCCTCAACGTGCTGTCAGATGGAGCTGTGGCCAAGGCAGATTGACCCGCACTTTACGGGACCTGAAGGAAAGGTGTTTTCAGCGTTTGAAAGTGCCGCAAACTTTGGAAGATTGCCCAGAACGGATTCCGAAGGATCAGAACGATTGCCACCAGCGGAGGAACGTCGGCTTTCTGGATGCTGTTGCGCAGCAAATCTCTAAGACCCGAATGGCAGCAATGGGCCGCTCTTGGCGGCGCAGCTTATGCCGCAACTGCGAAGAACTCCGCCCCACAAACGGTCAGTTTGGGCTCGAAGAAGACGTTAACTGCAACGAGCACCAAGGTCGCCAGAGCGGACATAGCGCCAATTCGCTGCGGCTGCGCCAACCGCAGCTTTTGAAGGCCGACAAAATATTGACATGAAGTCTCGTTAGGATGGGACTGCACTGACCAATACAACCGGGATTGAATGATGCTGATTATGAGAACTTTTTTCACCGGTCTATTTGCTTTGTTGCTTGCGGCTCCAACCTTAAGCTACGCGCAGGACATCCTAACGGTTGCGACGGCGGATCGAACGGAGAGCTTCACCCTCGAAAAAATTCTCGCGATGCCCCAGACAACTGTTGTGACGAAAAACGACTACGTTAACGAAGCGACCACCTTCCAAGGGCCGAGCCTGCGCTCAGTTCTGAAAGAGATGGATGTTGCTCAAGATGCGACCCTGAAAATGGTCGCGCTCAACGACTTTTCCTCGGAAGTGCCGGCTGCGGATGCTTTTGCGTATGACGTCATTCTGGCGGTTTTGCTTAACGGGGAAACAATGCCGGTTCGTGACAAAGGACCGATTTGGGTTATCTACCCAATGGACGGCAACCCGGAACTTCATGACGACATCTACAATGATAGGTTGGTATGGCAGTTAAAGAGCATCTCCGTCGACTAATTCCTTACAGGAAATTTATTCGCGGCTTGCTCCTTTTATTGTTTATCGGCGCAGTAATTTTTGGGATCACGGTAGTTGCCAAGCTGGACGACGGGGTCCAGAAAATTCAAACTGCTGAGCAGAGTGACCCACTGTGGGTTGCCTCACAATTGCAGTTTGAAGTGCTACGGCTCGAGAATGCCCTCGGCGAGTATGCACTCGGGTCTAAAACAGCGATAGATGTGGTCTTGCGGTTTGAAATCGCATGGAGCCGCATTAATATTCTCCAGAGGGGAGATCTGCCGCAGCTTATCGAAAGCTTTCAAGTTGATAGCGACGTCGTCTCGGATCTTGAGGCCACCTTCATACGCTTGGAGCCGGTGATCCAAGGCCTCAACACGGATAGCCTCACCGGTGTCGATCGCAGTGAGACGGTTGAAGCCATTCTGTTTGAACTGGAAGGTTTTGATCTCTCGATCAGGAAGTTTCTTGTGACGCTCTCGCAGGCAAAATCTCAGGCCATGGGAGAGTTCAGATCCGGCCTCCTCACCCTTTCAGATACCGTGGCCTATCTCAGCGCGACAATTCTGGGCCTTCTGGGGATATTCGTCTTTTCGCTTATGCTTGAACTAAGAGCATCCAAAGATGCCGAAAACGAGATGCGCCAACTCGCTGAGGAAGCAACATCGGCTGCCCGGATGAAAATGAATTTCATGAGCATCGTCAGCCACGAGCTAAGGACGCCTCTGACTTCAATCATCGGCGGCCTCGCTTTATTGAAGCGCCGCGTTGCAGATACGATGAAGGATGAGGTCACACTGAAGCTGATTGATGTCGCGTCTCGTAATGGAGACCGACTTCTGGCACTGGTCAATGATATTTTGGATGCGCAGGCTTTGGCAGAGGGGAAAGTTAAAGCAGACCTCAAACCTGTCGATCTCAATGCAGTTGTGTCTTCGGCAGTCGAAGGGTGCCAAGCTTACGGTGATAAACATAACGTCAGCTATCTCGTAGAAACGCCGAACGAGAAGCTGAAAACACTGACAGACAGCGCCCGTGTCAGCCAGGTTCTGGCCAACCTGATTTCCAACGCTACAAAATTTACGACTCAGGGGACGTCGTGAAAATTAGATTGAAAAAGATGGGCCAGAAGGCGCGGATCGAGGTCACCGACAACGGGATCGGAATCCCCATCGCCGCGCAAACTGCCATCTTCTCCCCTTTCATCAGGTCAACCCGGGCACCACCGGAGCCACACAGAGCAGTGGCTTGGGTTTGAGCATTACAAAACAGTTAATTGACTTGCTGGGCGGAGAGATAGGGTTCAAGTCTTTCGAAGGAAAGGGCTCAACGTTTTGGATCGAGTTGGATCTGCTTCCCAACACCCCCGAAACCCAAGCAAGGGCGTGACCTGTGAGCGTAGCGCCATTCGCAGAGCGGAAGTTCGCGCAAAATGCAGCATCGGTCAATTTGGGCTCAAAGCGAACGTAGCGCTTCGAGGCTCAGAAACGCCCGATACCGTGATGCTTCCGCCGAGAGATCGGCGTTGATCAAAGGCTAAGAGCCTTCTCTGCCTCGCTGTGTTCAAAGGCGTCTGCGAGGGCATTCAGATCTTCTCCACCAACACCGAATTGCCGCATGAGAGGTTTCCACCGGTTGGCGATGACTGATGCCATCGCGCGCGCCCTTTTGCGCGCCTCGTGCTCCGATAGATCGAAGAACTCCGCAGCGGCCACCGCAAGATCGAGCGATGCCTTAAATGGCCCTCCTTCTATGATCGCCGTCTCGAGATAGCGATGGCGTCCCGCTTGTGGGTTCACATCAAAGAACGGAGAGAGCCGCCAAAGGCCGTTGTCGGCATAGATGAAGCCGTGGTTCTTCAGGTGATCATCCGTGTTGGTGACCAGGACGTTGAAGGCCATTCGCGCCCAAAGCTCATGCAGATCTGCCCGCGCAGCCTTACTGATCATCCGGATCGCCTCTGCGATCTCTGTATAGGACCCCTGCTCCGCACCGGATCGATTAAGAGCTGTGCGGGCTGAAAAATAGGGGACACGCGCGCCCGCCCGCCGATCGAAGCGTCTGATCTCCTCGTTCATCCTGCCGAGAAAATTATACTTCCGCATCCCCTTAAGATCCGGGGGGATTACCATTGGTAGCCACGGAGAGGCGGGCATTTTGATGCAAATTATATTTTAGCGTATCTGGCACTTAATAAATCCCTGCGATCTGCGACCTTCGTTATCTGCCAATACTTCAAGCTTCCAACTACAACAATAAGCCAGAATAGCCAGAAACAGGCACTCGGGTTGGTTAGTAAAAACGCACTACTCTTAATCATGTATACACACGGGGAAGCACATAGGGTCATTTAGCTCTTAGTCGCTTGAATTCCAATGCCTCACTCTCCCAAAAATGGCGGGAATGAGAAACGCTGCTTTGTACGCGCCTCCTATCAGTATCGCCGCACAAAAGTGGCATGCCAAAGACTGAAACCCCCGCCATACTTTGGCGCAAATGAGCGATTTCTGACAAGATGGCTAGACCAGTGCTTACCTCCGTCCCAATACGCTTTTGAAGAGAAGCACGGGAAAGCCTTGGCAAAAAACCGACTTTGTGACCGAATTCTAGAATCTGCGCAGTAGGTTTCCAGTTGGTTAATTGGAAAGGTAGGTCAGCTTTTCTAATAAGCGTTCCAAACCGAACTCTGGATAGGTTTGCTTGTCCAAAACCGATCATGCCCGTCAAAACTGTAACGTGATAATCAACATTATTGCCCCACGCTTCACCGAGAAGAAAATCATTAATCCTTATTATGAGATCATGATCATCAATTTCATCTGGTGATATATCTGAAGAAAGAGGTCCATTTCCAACAACCGCGATGCGGTTTTTCTGCGTGCCAACCCTCCGTGAAAAACCTAGATCGGTAGCGTCTACTCCAGCAAGACCGGCGAGTGCCGGGGAAACCAATTTATTCGCGAAATTTGATACCACCAGACACTGTTGAATAATGCTTTGTGGAATAGCAGCTTTAGACAAAGCTTTCGCCGCCGCTTCGTTGTCTTCCACAGCCAATGCGACTGCGGCCACACGTACTTGCAACAGATGTCTCGCGCCTACCACTCTGTCCAATGCACTAGTCGCGTCACGCAATAATTGTTTTTTATCGCTCGAACTGCGCCTTAGATATTCGACTAGGTACGAAATTCGAATTTGACAAACCAACTCTGGATTTACCAACTGCTCACGGGCAGCGTTCATTTCTGCATCGCCAAACAAATGAAACCGCGCTGGAAAAATCGCTGAGACATGTTCGACATACGCCATTGGAAGTTCCTCTTTGTGGACATGTTTGTTGAGGATACCCGCAACGTCCATCCTCCACAGCTTTGAGGCTCTTTCTTCCATTGCCAACCGAGCCGCTTCATATTCAACTGCGGTATTGGTTAAACTCAGAACGTTCAGAATCTGCTCCTCATTGACGAGAACCTCAGGGCTTTTCAGATTGCGAAATAACTCGACGGCCGACTGCCACCAAATTGGAGCTTTGCTGTCGGGGATCAATCTGTCCCATCCCGCAGCATCGGCTCCAAAACGGCCAATCGATGAAAGCCAACGCAACGGCGAAACACTTGATACGATTCTGTCAGCAACAAGTTGAGCAGCCCGCCAGCCTTCGCCGCTTGCCTGCGACACGGCAATCAATTGCGCATCTGGAACAACGCCCCCTTCTTCAAGAAGGTCAGCGATTACATCCATTGCAATTCGGGGGCGGTTAAACTGTAAGTGTAAGCGTGCGTCCTTCAAGCGCTCATGCACTGGCAAAACACTGGCCGGTTGCTGTGGCGGCGTTTGGGTAAGTAATTTTGGTGGGGTTTGTTTTTCAGCCCAATCAAAAAGTCGATCGTAAATGATACGGTTTGTCTTAATTCTATTCAATGCAATCACCGCTTCACTTTGTGTCTTACAAACGGGAAGCTTTGCGGATGCGGCATCTAAGAGGTCCGCCAATTTGTGTGTATTAGCATCCATGAGTATGAATGGTACACGAGCACGAACCGCAGCGAACATCACGTGATGACGCCCCGTCAGGACCGCACCTGCTGTTGCCAAAGTCGCAATCGCGTCCGACCAATCATAATCTGCAAGATTGAAATAGGGGAGCTTTGAAAATGGCCCCGACGTGCTTCTGACGAAGCCGCCAAAGTCCTTGTTGAAAAAATCAGTGACAACTGTTGCGCCACCGAAATCAACGACGGGCTCGCGTGGCTCAATAGGGGCAAATAATGACAAGTCCGCATGGTGGAACGCAGCCACGCCATGTCGCTCAAACATATCGGCAGCACTGGCCGGACCGCGCAACGTCAACACGTCAAGATTTCTTAGAACATCATCGAACCTTCCACTATTTTCCTGCCAGACTGCATTCACCAAACAGGTTTTTTCCAAGCATTTGGGCAGCTGCTAGCTGCTCCATCTTTGCAACAAAATGGGCGGAATCATGGTGCATAGATCCCTCGCCATTTACAATGAGAGTGTCAAAGGGGCCCCCGTTTCTGCAAACGTGACATCGGGCAACATTCGCCTTATTGCTGAAATCACTGCTGCGCTTCCGCCATGGTATTGACTATGGTCACCTGACAAGAAAACTCTCTGAGACTTAGCACGCTCTGGGGCCATCATCATACCTCCCTTTCTTAAGTATTTTTCTATTTCCACGAATTACAACCTTAAAAGGTGAGCCCCCTCGAATACGGCCCCCACCGAGAACGCGGAATACTCGATGTATTTTCAAATCGCCTGCTTTCTTTCTGGCTACCTTCACAGCACACCACTCAATGCGGATGTTGTCGCATCTATAACGCATCGCCTTTGTGCACCACATTTACGGAGGGGTTGACAGTAAAATCTTTCAGTCCCGACTTCGAACCGACAAAGATCAAACCCTTTGTACTTGAAATACTCTGGCCAGTCGGCGTCCCGTCGATAGCCCATTGTCAGCCAATGTTGAACAGCGTGATCAGCGTATCGAGAATAAACTGCAGCATGGTTCCCCCGGTTTATTTGCCGATCCCCTAGGGGGCAAGGAAGCAGGGAAAAATCCTATCGGACCTGCCCGTCCGTTCATCGCAGGTGATCAGTCCACTGTGACCAGATCGTTATCTTCGAATTTCAACCGCCTAACGGTCGGCCAAACCAGCGCGGTTGATCGCCTCCGCCGCGAACAGCACCGTATCATATGCATAGCCGCCATAGGCCAAGAGAAAACTCTCGCCAGTTGCGCTTTCATAAGCTCGCTTGTAGCTCCCGCAGCCCTCACGTTCATGCCAAGCAGGCCCTGTTTGAAGTCTTCGGGGGTGTCGGGGTTCGTCATGGTGATCATTGAAGTGGTCCCATCTTTTCGGACAGGTTTGCAGCTTCTCTAAGGTGTATCGTGTTTAGGTTTCATGCTGTTTTCGCTCGTCGCACGCTATCCCAATATGCATCGTCGGGCGTCAGCCGATCAAGCGCGGAATGGGGCCGCTCGGTGTTGTAAAATCTCATCCAGTTGCTAATCACCCTGCGAGCTTGGAACCCATCTTGGATTTCCTCAAGGTAGACGGCTTCCTGCTTCAGTGACCGCCAGAGGCGTTCGATGAAGATGTTGTCGGAGGTATCGGCCGCGCCCGTCCATCGAGATGCAGACCCCGGCGTCTTTCAGCGTGGTGGTCCAGGCCGATCCGGTGAACTGCGATCCTTGATCCGTATTCATGATCTCTGGCGGGCCGTGTTTGGCGATTGCCTCCTTCAAAGCCTCGACGCAAAAGTTGGCATGCATCGTATTGCTGAGCCGCCAGCTCAGCACCTTCCGGGTTGCCCAGTCCATAATCGCCACCAAATACAGGAAGCCATTCTTGACTGGCACGAAGGTGATGTCGGCGCACCAGACCTGGTTGGGGCGGTCGATCACCATCTTCCTCAGCAAATTAGGATAGACCGGATGCTGTGGGTGTGGCTGGCTGGTTCTGGGGCGTTTATAGATTGCCTCCAAGCCCATCTTTGCCATCAGACGTCGCACGCGGTGGCGTCCCACGATGATGCTCTCCCGGCGCAGATATGCCGCGAACTGGCGTGACCCAAAGAACGGATATTTGGTGAACACCCGATCAATCGCTTTCATCATTTCCAGCGTCGCTGCATCAATCCCGACCGGCGTGTAGTAGAACCCCGACCGGCTCAGGTTCACCAGCTTGCATTGCTGGCTGACGCTCAGCCTAGGATGGTCGCGCTGAATCATCGACCGTTTCTTGAAAGGGCTCACCTTTTGAGCCCTTTCGACAAAAAATCGTTCTCAACGGCCAACCTCCCAATTTTGGCATGTAGCTCCTTCACATCTGCCTCGGTTGGGCCGCTCTGGCTGCCGCCCGAGAACACGTCCGCCATGCCGTCGATGGCCTGCCGCTTCCACGTGCTGACCTGGTTCGGGTGCAGCTGATGCTTCGCGGCAATCTCTTGCACGGTCTTGTCGCCCAGCAGCACTTCCAACGCCACCTTGGCCTTAAACTGATCTGTAAAGTTCCGGCGCTTTGCCATGTTCGTATCCTTCCAAAAGGGTTGGATACACCTTAGCCGACTGTCCGATTTTCTGGGACCACTTCACAGGATTGCGTACCACGGCGGGTCTTCTTGTTGGCCAAGCCCAAAACTCGCTCGGTTGGGGCGGTGGGTAACCTCCGTTGATTTCCAAGCCGCTTCGGCCGAGAAAGTCCAGCCCAACACAGCGGGCGGAACATCCACAAGGCGGGCGCCGTTGGCCGGGTCGAATACCCCCTTTCAAACCTTGTTTGCCTGCAATAGCAACGTCCCGCGCGCCACGATGTCGCAAAGGTCGCAACGCTCCGTCAAAACGCTGTGGCCGTTTCCGTCTGTGACAGAATGCCCAAGCTTGCAAACGCACGTTCCAGATCGCGGTCACCGAAAGGTTTCTGAACCACGGCGCAGCGACCCAAAGCCGCGGCGGAGGGCACTTCCGCTTGGCCGGTGGCAAAGATGATGGGCATATCGGGATGCTGCGCCCGCACGCGGGTGGCGACCTCCTCGCCCGAAATATCCGGCAGGCCCACGTCGATCAGCAGCGCGTCGAATTGCCCGGCTTGCAGCCTGTCCAATGTCTCCTGCCCCGACGCGGTTTCGGTGACCTCGGTGCCCAGCCCGCTGAGGATATCCGCCAGATCGAGCCGTATCAGCGCGTCGTCTTCGCAGAGCAGAACATGACGGGGCCGGTCTGGCTGCTCTTGGACTGCGTCAGCCTTTGTTTTTGCAGCGGGAGCCGAGGACAGCGCGTCGCGGACTTTGATCGCCAAAGCGTCTTTGGTGAAGGGTTTGGCGAGGAACTGCACCCCGGCATCCACCCGGCCATCGCGCACGATCGCATCGCGCGAATAGCCCGAGATGAAGAGGATCGGCAGGTCGGGCCGCTCGGCCTGAAGGGTTTCGGCCATGTCGCGGCTGCTCAGTTCTCCGGGCATGACCACGTCCGAGACCAACAGATCGAATTCCGGCGCTTGCCGCGCGGCTTTGAGGGCGGTGGCGGGGTCTTCTGCGGTGCGTACGCGGTAGCCCAGATCCGACAGCAAGGCGGCGGTGGCGTCGCGCACCTCGGCGTCGTCTTCGACCAGCAGAACGGTCTCGTTCCCGCCCGCGATGTCTGAGGGGTCATGCCATTGCAAAGGCTCCGCCGCCGTCTCGGCGCGCGGCAGCAAAAGCGTCACCGTCGTGCCCGCGCCGGGATGGCTGGCGATGGTGGCCCGCCCGCCCGATTGCCGCGCGAAGCCATAAACGGTGGAGAGCCCAAGCCCGGTGCCTTTGCCCACCGGTTTGGTGGTAAAAAACGGATCGAACACTTTGGCCAGCGTATCCGCCGGGATGCCGGGCCCGTGGTCGATGACTTTGACCTCAAGATAGTCGCCCGCCACCATGTCAGGCTCACCCAGCAACTCTTCGGGGCCGATATGCCGGTTTTCGACCGCGATTTTCAACTTGCCGCGCCCCTCCATCGCGTCGCGCGCGTTGATGACGAGGTTTAGCACGGCGTTCTGGGTGCTTGCCGCATCGACATAGGCTGGCCACAGGGCATCGGGCGTGTCGAGTTCGACCTCCATCCCCTCGCCCAAGGCGCTGCGCATGATGTCGTCGATATCACTGAACAGATCGCGCAGGTCGATTGAGCGCGGCTGCAATGGCTGACGGCGGCTGAACGCAAGCAGTTGCGAGGATAGGGACGCGCCGCGCTCCACCGCCCGCATGGCCGCGTCGATCCGCACCCGCGCCGGGGAATCGGCTGCAATTTCGCGCGCGGCCATGGTCAGGCTGCCTGTCATCACCTGCAGCAGGTTGTTGAAATCATGGGCAACGCCGCCAGCAAGATTGCCGACCGCCTCGACCCGCTGGCTTTGGGCCAACCGGTCGTGAAGCTCTTCCAACTCACGGTTGCGTTTCTCGACACGCTCTTCCAAAGTCGTGTTCAGATCGGCCAGTTGGCGGGACAGTTCTTTCTGCTCGTGGATTTCGGAATTCGTGCCGACCCAGCGCATCAGCGCGCCTTGGTCATCTCTGGTCGGCACGGCTCGCACCAAGTGCCAGCAATAGGCACCATCGGCCCGTCGCAGGCGAAATTCGCTCTCGTAGACCGCCCCGGTTTCCACCGCCTCGGCCCAAGTGGCTATCGCCTCGGCGCGGTCCTCGGGGTGAATGATCGCGGGCCAAGCATCCCCGACCAGACTGCCCGGCGCCGCGCCCGAAAAGGCATATATCTGATCGCTGACCCAATCCAAACGCCCATCGGCGGTGGCGGTCCAGACATGGACCGGCATGGTATGGGCCATGGTGCGGAACCGTTCCTCCGCCTCGCGCAGCTTGGTTTCGGCAAGCTTATGCGCGGTGACGTCATTGCCTTGGATCACAATGCCGATGGTTTCTCCCCGCACGTTGTCGAGCGGTTGAAACACGAAATCGACGACGACCCGTTCAGTCGGACCTCCGGGGCTGCGTTGCACCCATGCCTCGGCCCCCTGTTGGCTCACGGCCTCGCCGGTGCGATAGACCTCGTCCAGCATTTCGAAAAAGCCTTGCCCCGCGATTTCGGGCAAAGCCTCGCGCGCGGGTTTGCCAATAAGATCGCGCTTGCCAATCATCCGTAAATAGGCGGCGTTGACCGTGCGAAAGACGTGGTTCGGCCCCATGAGGGTGACCATGAAATTCGGCGCCTGTTCAAAGATCAGCTTGAAAAGTCTGATCCCGGTATCGAGTTCCAGATTCTGCTGCGTCACCTCATGGGCACGGCGCAGCACGGCAGCTTGGGCCGGGCCTGCGCGCGCCTCACCCGGGGCTTCGGCGGTATAGACTTCGGTGATGTCCTGCGTGTGCTGCAAAATGAACTCAACCTCGCCATCCGCACCTAGGATCGGCGTATGGGTCGCGCTCCAATAACGGTCTTCGGTCTTGCCCTCGGCACTGGCGATTGGATAGGGGATGACCGGCAGGTGATCGGTGGTGCCATCGCGGAACACCCGCGCGAAAGACGCGCGCAGCATGCGGCCCGACTCGCTTTCGGGGTCAGATGGAAATTCCTCGAACAAGTCCTTCCCGATAAGCCGCTCTAACTGGCGATCAGTCACCTGTAGGTAGGCATCATTCGCCCAGACCACCCGAAGCTCACTGTCCAACAACACGAAGGGCGACGGCGCGGCCTGGAGGATTCTTTCAAAGTCATGGGTCATCGTGTGTTGATCTTCTTATCTATTGGAACGTGCGGGTCAGCAGTCTCAGCCGCGCATTCAATCTTGATTTGAGGTGTCAGGCAAGGACGGTTGCAGCGCCGTGTCTCGCGGCTGCCCTGGCTTGGCCCGCTACGGCAGGGAGGCTTTCGGAGGCTGCTCTAGATTTCATCGTATCTCGGAATTTTTAGGTCTGGGCGGCGGCGCCGCTGCGTCTCAACCGCGCGTCACGCATATGTAGCCCGCAATCCCTGCGGAACCAGAACCTCGCGCAGATTTTGCAACGTCTTGCACTCTGCGCTGAGTTTGCGATGAATGGAGCCGCTGCGCCTACCATGCCCCACGGGCCGCGCAGCCGATCAGCCATCGCCCTTTTTCTCATTTCCGCCCGCGCGCCCCTTTCCCAAAGCTATTCAGGACCACCGCATGACATTCCGCTTCATCCACGCGTCTGACCTGCACATCGGGCGCAAGTTCGCCAATATCCCGCAAGCGGCGGATGGCAACATCCGGGGGCGTCTGATGGAAGCGCGGCATGGGGCCATCGCTAAACTGGCCCAAGCCGCGCGGGATCACGGGGCGGCGCATGTGCTCTTGGCGGGCGATACATTCGACACTGCGACACCTTCGGCCGCTGTGCTGCGGCAGGCCTTGACCGCCATGGGCGAGGCGGCAGAGGTGACATGGTGGATCCTGCCCGGCAACCACGACAATCTGCGCGATGCCGAACCCCTGTGGGAAGTGATCCACCGCGATGCCCCTGCCAATCTGCGCGCTCTCTTGGATGCTGCCCCGGTTGAGATCAGCACGGATGCCAGCCTGTTGCCCTGCCCCGTGGCCTTTCGCGCGGGCGCCAGCGATCCGAGCGCCCCTTTGGACAAGATGCAAAGCCCCGAGGGGCATCTGCGCATCGGCCTCGCCCACGGCGGCGTCACCGATTTCACCGACAGTGGAGAGGCGATCGCGCCCGACCGGGACCAGCGCGCGGGGTTGGACTACCTCGCCCTTGGCGATTGGCACGGGCGGATGGCCGTTTCAGACCGGGTACAATACTGCGGCACGCCGGAGCAGGATCGTTTCAAACACGGGCGCCGGGGCGTCTGCCTTGCGGTTGAGGTTGCAGGCCCCGGCGCTGCCCCCAAGGTGGATGAGATCGAAACCGGCAGCTTCCTTTGGTCCGAGGCTGAGCTTGCGCTTCACCCCCGCCAAGACGCGGCGGCGGCATTGCAGGCCCTGCTGCCCGCTGCGGGCCGCCGGGATCACCTGCTGCGCGTCAAAGCAGGGGCTGGGCGGGCCTTCCCGATCGCGCAGCGCTTGCCCGCGCGGCCGAGGCCTGCGCCCCCGATTTCGCGCATTTCGAACTGGTGACCGAAGGTTTGGGCACGCAATATGAGGCCGCAGACCTTGATGAGATCGACCGCGGCGGTGCCCTGCGCATGGCGGCGGATACCTTGGTGAACGAGGCACAATCCGACACCCTGCCCCAGTCCGAGCGTGATGTGGCCGCCGATGCCCTCGCCCGGCTTCATGCCTATGTGCAGGGGGCGAAAGCATGAAGATCCGCGCCATCACCCTCAACAACGTCCGCCGCTTCACCGACCCCGCGCAAGTGACCGGAATAGGCGACGGGATCAATGTCTTGAGCGAGCCGAACGAGCACGGCAAATCCACGCTTTTCGACGCGATACAGGCGCTGTTCTTCAAACCCTTCGGCTCTCGCGATAAAGAGGTCGCCGCCCTGCGCCCCCATGCGGGCGGTGCGCCGGAGGTGACCATCGAGGTCGAAACCGACGAGGGGCGCTTTGCCGTTCACAAGCGGTGGTTCCAAAAGCCCCTTGCCACCGTGCACCGCGATGGCAGGCTGATCGCACAGGCGGATGAGGCCGAGGCATGGATCGCGCAGCTTTTGGGCGGGGATGCGGGCGGGCCGTCGGGGCTGATCTGGGTCCGGCAGGGCATGACCGCGCTGACCGGTGGCTCGACCAAAGAGGAGAAACTGGCGCTGGAGGCGCGGCGCGATCTGATGACCTCGGTCGGGGCCGAGGTCGAAGCGATGACCGGCGGGCGGCGCATGGACAAGGCGCTGGCACAATGCCGCGACGAGCTTGCCCAGTATGCCACCGGCACCGGACGCCCGCGCACCGGCGGACCGTGGAAAGAGGCCCAAGATCAAGTGGAGGCGCTACAGGCCACGCGCGACCAACTGACCGCCACCGCGCGAGAGTTGCAGGACGCCTTGGCCGAGCGTCAGCGGGCACGGCGGGCCTTGGCCGACCTCGAAGCGCCTGAGGTGGTCGAAGAACGCCGCCAAAAGCTTGAGGCCGCCCGCACCGCCCATGACGCCGCCACCCGCCACGCGGAAGAACTGGAAACCCTTGACCGGGCCGTGGACCTCGCGCGTCTCACGGCTGAAAGCGCCACATCGCGGCTCGACAGCTACCGCGCCGGAGAGGTCGAGCAACAGGCCGCCCGCGCCGCCGAAGCCACAGCCCGCAAAGCGGCAGAAACCGCCCACAGCACCCTATCTGAACGCCGCGGGACGCTTGACACCGCAGAGGCCGCCGCGACAGATGCCCGCGCCGCCCTCAAAACCGCCGAGGACCACCACCGCCACGCCTTGCGGGCGCGTGCCGCGCGGGACGGCGCAGACCGTCGCCGCGCGCTTGAGGATCGCATCAAAGAGGCCGAAGAGGCCCGCCGCCGGATGGAGACCGCCGGTGCCGCCGCCCAATCCGGCCCGGACGCCGCCACGATGCAACGGCTTGAAACCCTCTCTGCAGAACTCTCCGCCAGCCGCGCCGCCCGCGATGCCGCAGCCCCCAAGTGATTGTCCGCTACGCCCCCGGCCAATCGGGCAGCATCCACAGCGACAGCGGGCCGTTGGCGGAGGGCACCCCCTGCCGCTTCCGCGCAGCACCACCCTGCGGATCGACGGTATCGGCAGTTTGGAAGTCCACCCCGGCGCGGAGGGCGCAGAGGACGGCACAGTCGAAACCGCCGCCGCCAGCCTGCAAGCCGCGCTCGACCAGATTGGCGCGGCTGATCTGGCCGGGGCTCGCGCCGCCGCCGCGGCCCGTGTGGAGGCCGCCGCGCGTCAGGGAGAGGCCAAGGCCGTTCTCAACAGCCTCGCCCCTGAGGGGATCGACGCGCTGCACCAAGCCCTCGCCGCTATTCCGGCCTCGGAGGAGGTTTCCGACGCACCTGATCTTGCGCGCGCCGAAGACGCCCTCGAAACTGCGCAGGCCGGGCATGAGACGTGCCGGATCGCGCGGGAGACGGCAGCCGAGGCGCTGGCCGATGCCAAGGCCGATGCCGCGGTCAAAGACGCGCAGCTTGCCTCGCTCAGTGACCGGTTGCAGCGCGCCGAGGCGCAGCAGGCCAAGCTGGGCGATGTCACGGAAGACGCGCTTGCCACCCAAACCGCCAGCACCGCCGCCGCGCTGGAGGCCGCACGCCTGTCCCACGCCGAAAAGGCCAAAGACGCGCCAGATGCGGCCAGCCTTCGGGCCGCCCTCACCCGCGCGGAATCGGTTGAGGCGCAAGCCCGAGAGGAAGTCGCCCGCCTGCGTCCCCTGCTGGCCCGGCTCAGCGAACGCATCACCCGCGCCTCTGGCGACGCGGTGGAGGAACGGCTCGCCGAGACCGAAGACCAATTGCAGGCCGCCGAAGAGACCCTCGCGCGGATCGCCCATGAGGTTGCGGTGCTCATCCGGCTGGAAGGCGCTTTGCAAGACGCGCGGAACGAGGCGCGAGAGCGGTACTTCACCCCCATCGTCAAAGAACTCAAACCGCTGCTGCAGCTCCTTTGGCCCGATGCTGAGCTGACATGGGGCGAGGAATCGCTGCTGCCGCACGCGCTGATCCGCGAAGGTCGCGAAGAGCCGATCGATGTCCTTTCAGGCGGCACCCAGGAACAGGTGGCGCTTTTGGTACGGCTGGCCTTTGCGCGGATGCTGGCCCGCGCGGGGCGCATCGCGCCGGTGATCTTGGACGACGCGCTGGTCTTTACCGATGACGACCGGATCGAGCGGATGTTCGACGCGTTGCACCGGCAGGCCAGCGATATGCAGATCATCGTCCTGACTTGCCGCCAACGCGCCTTTCGTGCCCTTGGCGGACAGGCTTTGCGGCTGCAAACGGTGGGCCCATAGAAATAACGGCATCAAGTGCCCAGCGTGAATGAACTTTTCCCCCGTCCCGCGTTGGCTTCGTAGCATCTGCGCAGGGCATGTTGGGGGAATACATTGAACGATATCGCCGCGATCAGACGGCTGTTGGAAGTGCTGGTACTGATCGCCCTCTTCGTGACTGCCTATTTCGCCAAGGATTTGCTGCTGCCGATCCTGCTTGGTTTCCTCCTCGCGCTGACGCTTAGCCCGCTGATCCGCTCCTTTGAAAAATTCGGCATCTCGCCTCCGCTGGGGGCTGTGCTGCTGATTGGCTTTGTCGGGCTGATCATCTTTGTGCTGGCCGGGCTGTCGGCGGGCACCGTGGCCACGTGGTCCGACGAAATCCCCTCGATGGGCAATGAGATACAGCGCAAGCTGCAAGGCTGGATGAAGACGGTAGAGGATGTCCGCTCTGCCACGGAACAGGTCGAAAAGATCGGCGCAGATAACGGCGCCAGCAAACCCGAAGAGGTGGTGGTCAAACAGCCGGGCCTGCTCGACAATGCCATGAACACCGGCGCGCGGATTGGCGGCACGGTGGCCGTCGCCCTTGTGCTGGCGCTGTTCCTGCTGGCCTCGGGCGATCTGTTTTACCTCAAGCTGGTTCAGTCCTTCCAGACCTTCACCGGCAAGAAGCGCGCGCTAAAGGCGGTCTATGACGTTGAGCGCCGCGTGTCGCGCTACCTGCTGACCATCACCATCATCAACGCGGGGCTTGGCGTCTCTGTTGGGCTTTACCTTTTCGCGCTTGGGCTGCCCGTTCCTTATGTCTGGGGCTTGGCGGCGTTCTTGCTGAACTTCCTGCCCTATATCGGCGGGGTGATCGGCGCGGTGCTGGTGGGGGCCTATGCCATCGCCACATTCGACAGCGTCGGCTATGCGATCCTTGCCCCCATCGGCTATCAGATCCTCACCGGGATCGAGGGGCAGTTCATCACGCCCTACCTTGTGGGGCGTCGGTTGGAGTTGAACACCGTTGCCGTGTTCCTCACCGTGGTCTTTTGGGGCTGGCTTTGGGGGATTGCAGGCGCGCTCGTGGCGGTGCCCTTCCTCGTGGTCTTCAAGGTGATTTGCGAGAATGTCACCGCGCTCAACATGATCGGGCATTTTCTGGATAAATCCGCCCCCGATGTGGCGGCAACCGCGGCGGATGAACCCGCCGCGGAAAAGCCCGGTGGCTAAAGCCGCCTAGCCCGCGAGGGACGGCAGCCAAAGCACGATCTGCGGGAAGGCCACAAGCAAGCCGATGGTCACCGCGTCGGCGATGAAGAAGGGCATCACGCCGCGGAACACGTCCTGCACGCTGAGATCAGGGCGTACGCCCGCGACGACAAAGCAGTTGAGGCCAATGGGCGGGGTGATCAGACAGAACTCCGCCATTTTCACCACCAGAATGCCAAACCAGATCGCGCACATTGGCCCCGACATGCCAAAGGCGCTGTCAGCAGCCGAGACGAACTCGCCCCCGTTGAGCGCCATGACCGCCGGATAGACCACGGGCAGCGTCAAAAGCAGCATGCCGATGGCGTCCATGAACATACCCAATACCGCATAGGCCAGCAGGATGCAGATCAGGATGATCATCGGAGAGGTTTCGAGCGAGGAGATCCAATCGGCAAAGGCACCCGGCAGATCGGCAAAGCCCAAGAAACGCACGTAGATCAACACGCCCCAGATGATGGTGAAGATCATCACTGTCAGCTTGGCTGTCTCCAACAGCGCGTCCTTCAACTCGGCCAGACGCATCCCACGGAAAACCGCCATGCAGAAGACGATGAACGCACCCACGGCGCCACCTTCAGTCGGGGTGCCCCAAGCGTCGCCAAAGGGGTTGTAGACGAAGAAGATGATGATCACGACCACCGCCACAATCGGCAGAGCGGCAGGCAAAGCGGCAAAGCGTTCACGCCATGTGAAGCCGGTCACCGGCGGGCCGACGTTCTTCCAGATCATGGCGATGCCAATGATCAAGATGGCATAGACCACCGCCGAGAAAGCACCGGGGATAAAGCCTGCGAGCAGCAGCTTGCCCACGTCCTGCTCAACGATGATCGCATAGATCACCAAGATCGCCGAGGGCGGGATCAGCGAAGCCAGCGTGCCCCCTGCCGCCACGACGCCCGCCGCGAATTGCTTGTTATAGCCGATCTTGAGCATCTCGGGGATGGCGATCCGCGCGAAAACCGCAGCCGTGGCCACCGAGGCGCCGGAGACCGCCGCAAAGCCCGCCGTAGCAAATACGGTCGAGACGGCCAAGCCACCCGGCACCCAAGCGAACCAGCGTTTCGCGGCCTCAAAGATCGCTTTGGTCAGACCCGCGTAATAGGCCAGAAAGCCAATCAGAATGAAGGTCGGGATGAGTGAGAGTGTCTGGCTCGATACTTTCGAGTGCGGCACCTGCCCCGCGGTCTTGATCGCCACGGTCAGCGCCCAGCCAAGCTGGTCCCACTCCATGCCCTTCTTGGCCCAGAAAATCCAGATAAGGCCGATAAGCCCGGCCATGGCGGCGGCAAAGGCCACCCGCATGCCAAGCACCACCATAAGCAGCATGCCGCCCGAGACCCAAAGGCCGATTTCAATAGGATCCATCAGTCACGTCCATCCAGTTGTTCGGCCTCGGCCATTGCTTGTTCTGCCGCCGATTGCACCAGCGGCACGGCCACGGGGCGGTCCAGCCCCAGTATCAAGGCCCGGCCATAGCCCCAAATCTGCAGGCAAAGCCGCAGAGAGATCACGGCAAAGGCCACCGGCACCACCAGTTTGCTGGGCCAGATTGGCAGGCCGATATCGATCGAGCTGTCACGGCTCCACATCGGGGCAGCCATATCAAAACTGCGGTCGAAATGCGCCCAAGCGCCCCATGTCAGCGCCAGCATCAAAAGCAGGATCAGCACCACAGACAGCAGTTCCGCCGCCCAAAGCGCGCGACCCTTAAGCTGGCCGATCAGAATGTCCATGCGCACATGCCCGCCCATACGTTGGGTATAGGCGATGCCCATGATGGCGATGAACGGCATGGCCGCTTCGATCCAGTCGACATAGCCCGCCAGTGGCGTGGAAAAGAACTTGCGCCCCCCACGGACCAAACGGCCAGCACCATCAACATGAAAACGGCAATCCCCGAGATCAGGGCAAAGAAGGTCTCCAGTTTCAGCAGGCCCCGGTCGAGGCGGCTGAGGAGGCTGCTGTCCTCCAGCACGGCGGATGATCCGGCCATCGGCTCTCCTTTTCAGAAAGTCTGTTTGTTACGTCATTAAAGTCGAAAGGGCCGCGCGGTTTGCCGCACGGCCCTCTAAGTCATGCGCGCAAGGCTTAGTTCGACGCGCGTTCTTTTTTCAGCGTTTCCATCACGAGGTCATAGAGTTCCTGACCCGGAATGCCTTGGGCTTCCATGTCTTTGATCCATGCTTCGCGCGCAGGATCAGCCGCTTTGGCTTTGAACTCGGCGATCACCTCGGGGAGAATTCGACCTTCTCGACGCCCTTTTCTTCAAGAACGGAATCCCACCGCTCAAGCAGTTCACCGTAGTTGGCAAGGTAGTGATCCAGCGCCTCATCGACGGACCCATCAAGCGCTTCGCGCTCTGCGTCGCTCAGCGCCTCATAGGCGTCGATGTTCACCACAACGGGGCAGTTCACGGTGCCGGGGTTGAGGTTCGCGGTCCACCAATCGGCTTTGTTGATCGTGCCAAAGCTGAGGTGCGCGTGCTGGGCGAAGGCCACAGTGTCGACAACACCGGATTCCATCGCGTTATAGGCTTCCGAAGAGGTCACGGATGTCGGCACACCGCCCACGGCTTCGAATGCTTTGCCCAGACCGCCGGTGGCGCGCACGCGCATGCCGTCAAAGTCTTCCAACGTGGTGCGCGGATCGCCGGTGCCGACAAGGTTGTACTGCGGCATGGGCGAGGTCATCAGCATCTTCGCGTTCCACTGCGCCATCTCTTTGGCCACGGCGGGGTGCGCATAGACGGCACGGCTGACCGCGACTTCTTCTTCAAGGTTGCTGACGCCAAGGAAGGGAAGTTCCAACACGGTGATCGCGCGGTTCTTGTCGGCGTGGTAGCCGGCGCAGAACTGGGCCATCTCGAAGGCACCGATGGAGATACCGTCGAGGTTCTCACGGTTCTTGGACAGGCCGCCGTAGCTGACGTTGATGGTGAATTCGCCGTTGGTCTTTTCGCTCACCAGTTCGGCGATCTTTTCGACATGTTCGGTGAAGGCGCGGCGCTTGCCCCAGACGGAGGCGTTCCATTCGGTCGCGGCAGCTTCGCCGACAAAGGCAACGCTCAGCGCACAGGCGGCGGCACCGCTCAGCAGGTTTTTCATGATGTCTCTCTCCCATTGTTGCCGCCCCTTGGATGGGCGGATTGGCGCACAGGCTACCCCGAGGGGACAGGCCTGCCAACCCCGTCATGCCGCGCAAATACGACAGCCGCAAGACAGTTGGGCAGGGTTTGACTGCCAAGGCATTGAAAAAGCGCGTCATTCCCCGGCACAGATCGGAAAATTTACAGATACCCCGCCAATTGGGAAAAACCTTTACAGGCAAGCCCTTGTATTCCAGTTGCTTATTCACTTCTTTTCACGGGCCGCTATGATCCAGCTTAGGAGGAGGCCACGGCAGCCGGGTGAGATCTGCGCCCCGTGGCAAGATGCGAACATCAAGGGAGGAACCACCATGTCCGACGCCACCGCAAAGACCTATCCGCCATCCGCCGACATGGCCGCCCGCGCCCATGTGGATGCGCAGACCTATGACAAGATGTACCACGCCTCGGTCACCGACACCGAGGAATTCTGGCGCGAACAGGCGCAGCGGATCGACTGGATCAAACCCTTTACCCAAGTGCGCGATGTGAACTTTGACCTTGGGTCAGTCAGCATCAATTGGTTCGCGGATGGCGAATTGAACGTCAGCGCCAATTGCATCGACCGCCACCTTGAGACGCGCGGCGATCAGACCGCGATCATTTGGGAGCCGGACAGCCCCGAGGACGCCGCCAAACACATCAGCTACCGCGAATTGCACAGCGCCACCTGCCGCATGGCCAATGTGCTGCGCGATCTGGGCGTGGGCAAAGGCGACCGCGTCATCATCTACATGCCGATGATCCCCGAAGCCGCCTATGCCATGCTGGCCTGCGCGCGGATCGGCGCGATCCATTCCATCGTTTTCGCCGGGTTCTCACCGGATGCGCTGGCCGCCCGCGTCAACGGCTGCGAAGCCAAGGTCGTAATCACCGCAGATGAGGCCCCGCGCGGCGGCAAGGCCACCCCGCTCAAGGCCAATGCCGACAAGGCGCTGGCGCAGTGCGACGCCAGCGTGCAATGCCTCGTGGTGCGCCGCACCGGCGGGGATGTGGCATGGAACGACGCCCGCGACCGCGATTACAACGTACTGGCCGAGCAGGCCGCCGACACCTGCGAGCCGACAGCCGTGGGGGCCGAAGACCCGCTGTTCATCCTCTATACCTCTGGCTCCACCGGCCAGCCCAAGGGTGTGGTCCATAGCACCGGCGGCTATCTCACCTATGCGGCGCTGACCCATGAGGTGACCTTTGATTACCACGATGGCGATGTTTATTGGTGCACCGCTGATGTGGGCTGGGTCACCGGGCACAGCTATATCGTCTATGGCCCGCTGGCCAATGGCGCGACCACGTTGATGTTCGAAGGGGTGCCGACCTACCCCGACGCCAGCCGTTTCTGGCAGGTCTGCGAGAAGCATAAGGTCACGCAGTTCTACACTGCCCCCACAGCAATCCGCGCCCTGATGGGGCAGGGCAAAGAATTCGTCACCAAAAGCGATCTGTCGTCGCTGCGCATCCTTGGCACCGTGGGTGAGCCGATCAATCCCGAGGCGTGGAACTGGTACCACGACGTCGTCGGCCAAGGCCGCTGTCCCATTGTCGACACTTGGTGGCAGACCGAAACAGGCGGTCATCTGATGACCCCCTGCCCGGCGCGCATGACATGAAACCGGGGGCCGCGATGAAACCGTTCTTCGGGATCAAACCCGTGGTGCTCGACCCAACCTCGGGTCAAGAGATTGAGGGCAATCCAGCCGAAGGCGTGCTTTGCATCGCGGACAGTTGGCCGGGCCAGATGCGCACCGTCTGGGGCGATCATGAGCGGTTCGAGAAAACCTATTTTGCGGATTATCCCGGCTACTATTTCACCGGCGATGGCTGCAAACGCGATGCCGATGGCGACTACTGGATCACGGGCCGCGTCGATGATGTGATCAACGTCTCAGGCCACCGCATGGGCACCGCCGAGGTCGAAAGCGCGCTGGTCGCCCATGACAAAGTCGCCGAAGCCGCCGTGGTCGGCTACCCGCATGATGTCAAAGGTCAGGGCATCTATTGCTATGTCACATTGATGAGCGGTGAAGAGCCTTCCGATGATCTGCGCAGCGAACTGCGCAACTGGGTCCGGCAAGAGATTGGCCCCATCGCCTCGCCCGATCTGATTCAATGGGCGCCCGGCCTGCCAAAAACCCGCTCGGGCAAGATCATGCGCCGCATCCTGCGCAAAATCGCCGAAAACGATTATGGCGCCTTGGGGGATACATCGACACTGGCGGATCCCAGCGTGGTGGATGATCTTATCGACAACCGAATGAACCGCTAAAGCTTGGCACGGCGCGGGTGGCTGCCCGCCCCCGCGCCGTGCCCTAAGAAAGAGAGACATGGACCAAACCGCCCCCAGATACTGCCGCCCGCCACAGCAGCGGAATGTGACGCCGCCCTGCCGGATATCCTCGCCGCGCCCAAGGATGGCGCCGTCATAGAGCAGCTCTGTTTCCGCTCTGATTACGGCCTGCGAGACCACCCCGATCAGCTGGACCTGACCGTAGGCGAAGGCATCCGTGGCGAGCGTTGGACCAAGAAACCTTGGCTGACCCTGCCCGATGGCAGCCCCGACCCGCGGATACAGGTTTCGATCCTGCCCAAACGCATCATGGACCTGTGCTGGCGCGACCGCGCAAACACGCCCCACCCCGGCGATACGATGATCGTTGACATGGACCTTAGCCATGAGAATCTGCCCGTCGGCACACGGCTACAGGCCGGATCGGCGGTGCTCGAGGTGAGCGACAAGTTCAATACCGGCTGCATCAAATGGCGCGACAGATATGGCCAAGACAGCCTGCGCTGGATCAACCGAAAGGAAAACCGCCCCCACCGCCTGCGCGGTATCCTGTGCAAGATCGTGCAGGATGGCACCGTGCAGGTCGGCGATCAGCTCGTTAAACTTTGAGGCTTGGCAAAGAGCAAAGGCCGCCCCAATAGGACGGCCTTACGTTCATTTCATATTTGTAAGCTCGGCTCTCGCCTTGCGCGGGCTTAGCCTTCGACGCGCTGCAGGTTGATCTCACCCACGCCCACAGCAAAGTTCACGCCGGTCTGGGTGTTCACGCTCAGCGGCTGAAGCGCCAGCGTGTTTTCCGAGCCACCTGTCATCAGGTTGGCGCCTGCCCCGACACCAACGGTCGCCTCAGCAGAGACACCCTTGTAGCTGCCGTTCAGACCGCCTTCGTAATATTCCTGCTCAGTTGGGGCCAACACCAGCCAAGACATCTGGCCGTTCTGGGTTTTGCCGATATCGACGCCCCAGCGGTTGATCTCACCGACATAGGTCTCATCCTCGAGACCTTCTTCGATGGGGTTGAACGTACAGGTCAGCTCGCGGGTGGAGCCAAAGATAAAGCCGGTGCCATCGCCCACATCGCAAGACAGCGACCCGATCTCAGCGTGGTCTACGGTCTCATTGTCATCGGCCATCGCGGTGGAACCGAAAGCGGTGGCGCTCAAGAGGGCGGCGCCGAGGGTCAGTTTGGTTGCATGCATCATCTTTTGTCACTTTCCGGCGCGGCGTTGCGCGCCTTTTCTGCTTTGAACGGCATTCGGGTGCCTTGGACAGGCGGCGCAGATGACCTGCCCCGCCCCTTTCAGACAGCCAGCATCGACACCAGGTAGGGGCCGATGATGCCTCTCATCGCAGACCCAACGCCCATCCCCGGCTGGGGTTCCTGCCCGTGGCCACAGAGGCGAAATACCGCGCAGGGTGACGGGGCGCGCAACGCCCCGGCACCGCTGGACAAATCAGCCGCTACATGGCACCGCTTGTCGCTATGAGTGATGATCTGATCCCCTTCTCGCCCGACAGCGGCGATGCCCCAGCCCTGCGCCGCGCTTTTGGGCGTTTCGGCACCGGCGTGACCGTGGTGACCGTGAAAACCGCACAGGGCCCCTTGGGGATGACCGCGAATTCTTTCGCCTCGGTCTCGCTTGAGCCGCCCTTGGTGCTGTGGTCGCCTGCGATCTCATCCAAACGGCACGACAGTTTCACCTCGGCCGCATCGTTCTGCATCCATGTCCTTGGCGCGGATCAAGAGGATTTGGCCCAGCGGTTCGCCGGCCAAGGTCACGACTTTTCCGGTTTCGACTGGACCGAAGATGCCGCAGGCGTGCCGACCTTTTCGGGCTGCCTTGCCCGGTTTCACTGCAACACCTACGCCGTGCATCCGGCGGGCGATCATTCGCTGATTTTGGGCCATGTGCAGCAGGTCGCCCTGCGCGAGGATGGCGCGGCGGGTCTGATGTTCGACCAAGGCCGCTATGGCCAATTTACCCCGCGCGACGCAGATTGAACGCGGCCAAGGGCGCCCCGCAAGGCGCCCCCGTTCTCAGTAATCCCGCTCAAAGAAGATGCCGATGCTGCTGTCGCCATCCGAGCCAAGCGTGCCCTTGGCCGTTAGGCTTTCGGTAATGTCGAGGTTGAGGAAACCTCGCCAGTCCCGTCAGAGGCCGCCGTGACATCGGTATAGACATTGTCGGTCAGGTATTTCCCAAGCCGCAGCGCCGTTGCACCGTCGTCGGTGGTGGTCACATCCAGATCGTCCAAGCCAAAGCCTTCGCGCAGGTTGCCGATCACCCCTTCGCCGCCACGGCCCGCAAGGGTCGCCACCGCACTGGCCAATTGCAGCGCTTGGAAGGCCGAGATTTCCGAGATGTTGCGACCAAAGAGCAGTTGCGACAGCACCTCATCCTGCGGTGCGGCGGGGGTGGATTCGAAGGTCACCTCTGGCTCATTCGCAGGGCCGCTGACGATGACACGCACCTCGCCCGCTTCGGTATCGGTCGAGGTCACGAAGCGGATATAGGGAATGAAATCGCCTTGAAACTGGACCGAGCCTTCGTCGAGCAAAAAGCGTTTGCCCAAGATATCAAGCCGCCCCCGGATCAGTTCAAACCGCCCGGCAGAGATGATCCGATTGGTGGTGCCGCTGAGCTTAAGCGAGCCGCCCAGTTCCGCATCAAGCCCGCGCCCGCGCACGAAAATCCGGTTGGGCGCGTTCAATTGCAGGTTCAGGCCAAAGCCGGGGCTAGAAGCATCCTCGGCAGGGTCTTCCCCCGCCTCGGCCCCCTCCAGCCCGGCCTTGCGCCGCGTTGCCAGAACATCGGCGGGCGCGTTGACATGGGTGATCTGCGGAATGTCCCCGATTGAGGTCAGCCCCGTTGCGGGCACCTGAATATTGGTCTCGCCTGCGTTGATCACCCCGGTGATCTGCGCCCCACCGCTTAAGGGGCCTGCAAGCCGCAGGTCGCCGTTCAGCGTGGTGCTGTAAAGGCTTGGGTCTGCATAGACGAGATTGCGCAGGGTCACGCTGATATCCGCAGGCAAGGCCGGTGTCAGGGTGATCGCCCCCGCCACACGCAGCTCTCCGCCGTCGACTGCCTGACCGGTCACGTTCAACTGCGCCCGGTTGTTGCCAAGCTGGATATCCGCATTGATCCCGCGCAGCGCCACGCGCAGGTTCGGCGCGGTGAACGTCGCGTCGCTGGTGGTGATGCGCCCACTGACCGACGACAGCGCCGCCGGGCCATTGATTTGCAAGTCAAACTGCGCCTGCCCCTGCAAGTTGCGCGGGGCAAGGAAGGGACGCGACAGGCCAAGCGGCGCGTCGCCCGCGATATCAAGGTTCAGCGTCCCATCGGGGTTCACCAACCCAGCCACGGTCGCCTGCGTGCCGGCGGGGCCATTGGCATTGGTGTCAATCCGCCATGCCTCCCCTCGCGCCGGGCCGAGCCTGCGACGCTCAGCGGGCCGTTCACCTGCTCCACCAAGGAGCCGATGTCCGGCATGTTCAGCTGGAAATCGACCGCCGCATTGGGGCCGGTCACCAAGCCTTCGACCGTCGCCCGCGCGCCGTAGGGGCCGCTGGCGCTTGCATCAAGCACCACACCTGCTTCGGTCTGGCGCGCCACGCCATTCGCGGCGAAAGAACCCGTGACGCTGGGCACCAGCGGGTTCACATTGGGAACGGAGACGTCGAACCGCATTGAGACCTCACCGGTGACCAGCCCTTCGACCATGGCATTGCTGCCATAGGGGCCGTTGGCGCTCACATCCACGGCGATCCCGTCTTCTGTTTGACGGATGTCGCCGGTGGCCGAAAGCGGGCCATTCACACCGGGGGCGATGGGGCTAAGGTCGGGTACCGACAGATCAAAGCTGAGCGCCATATTCGGACCGGTTGCCAGACCTTCGACCACGGCGCTGCTGCCGTAGGGGCCGGTCGCGGCGACATCCACGGCAATGCCATCCTCTTGCTGGCGGACGGTGCCCTGCGCGGCAAGCGGCCCGTTGACGCCGGGGGCCAGCGGGCTGACATCCGGCAAGGTCAGGTCAAAGCGCAGCGCCATGTCAGGGCCGGTTGCCAGCCCTTCCAGCGCAACGCGACTATCGTAGGGGCCATTGGCGATGGTATCGACGACAAACCCCTGTTCGGTCTGCTCCAACGTGCCACTGGCCTCAACCCCGCCGCTGATCTGCGGCACGAGGGGTTGGATATCTGGCAACGACAGGTCAAAGGCCACATCCACGCGCGGCGTGACCAGCCCCCTGACCGAGGCCTGCGCATCAAGCGGGCCGCTGGCGTCGGTGTTGATCTCCCAGCCCTGTGGTGTCTGGCGCAACTCGCCCTTGGCCGTGACAGGCCCGGTGATATCCGCGTCGGGTACGAAATCTTCGATCCGCGGGATATCTGCGGTGAAATCGATCTGCGCGTCCTCGCCCGTGGCCAAGCCCGACACGGTCAGCGCCGCGTCATAGGGGCCATCGGTCACCGCATCAACAACCCAGCCGCGCGCTTCTTGTACCGCTGTTGCCTTGACCGCGATGGGCCCTTCGTACTGTGGCAGAACCAGCCCGACATCGGCGAGCGTAAAGTCCAAAGCCGCGCGGCTGTCTTCGCTGCGCAACTCGACATTGCCGGTCAAATCAATCGCGTCGTTCTTGAGGTCCAGATCACGAAGATAAGTCCCGGTCTCATTGCGCTTTGCGACCATGCTGAGGCTGGTGCGACCCGCCAGAACCGCATCGGCCTGTTCGATCCCAATCTCAAGGTCATCCGTCCCGCCCGCAATCGCCAGATCAAACATACCGCCCAAAGGCGTGACCGTCCCGTTCAGCGCCAGCGCCGTAGCGCCCGCGATATCGCGGCCTGCCAGCGCGGAAAAGCGACTGATATCCTGCGCTTCGAGCGTCATCTTCAACTGCGTGAGCAGCCCGGTATCCACCCCATCGATCGCCGCCTCGCCGGTCAGGCCATAGTCTTCCCCGACAGGGTCAGCCCGTTGATCTCAATCGGTTCACCTTCGACGAAACGATCTCGGCGCTGCCGGTGATCGCGTCCCCAATGGCCTCGGCACTGGCCGGGTCGGTCAGCGACATCCCCTCGGTGGCAAAGGTCACATCGCCAAGGAATTGGCCCAAACTGCCAAGGTCGCCTTCGAGGATCCCATCAAGCGCCAGTTGCGTCTGCGCGATTTGCAGCGCGCCCGTGTCCAGCCCGGTGATGTCGAACGCACTTTCAAAGCGGTCGCCATCGGCGGCATCGTAATCCACGCGCAGGGTCACGGCCTCTACCCGCGTGCCCTCACCCGAAATCGGCAACAGGGTCGAAGTGCCATCGGGGTTTGCGATCCGGCCAGAGATGTCGATCAGGGTCGGCCACTTCTCTTGGTTCAGCGTGACCTGCCCCTCAAGATCGACGGAATTCGCCGCAAGAGCAAAGCTGCTGACCTCAACGGCACCGTTGCTCTCAAGCAGCGCATCAACCGCCAACCGCACGTCTTCCCCGAAAAATTCGCGGTAGCGCGGAGCGAGCAGCGCGGTGATGTCGCCCCCGATATCGGCCTGAATGCGACGGTCAGGGGTTTCGCTGGCGCGGCGTGGGGCCTGCGTGCCAAGGGTCACTTGCCCGGCCAAACGCTCCTCGCCATCGGTGGCGATGGTCACATCGGTCGCGAAATCATCCAGCGGGCCCGCGCCTTCGACGGTCATCTGCACTGAAGGCTGCCCCGGCAGGTTCAGCAGTTTCGAGGCGATGCCTTCGGGGTCTTCGGTCAGGTTCAGCAGCAGATCCAGCACATTTTCCGTGCGGTCGAAATCTGCCTGAATGTCGAACTCACCCTTTTTGCCATCGGTCCGGCGGGCCTGAAAATCGACAATACCAACCGTATCGGTCAGCCGCGCATTGGCGCGGACCGAAAGCTGCGCAGCCTCGCCCAAAATGGGCTCGCCCAGATTGATCTCATCTACGGAAAAGTCAGCGATTTCAATGGAAACGGGCAGATCGGGCAAGGCAAAGGGTTTGGCCTCGGCATCGGGCAGATCGACCTCATTGCTGACTGGCAGACGCTCGACATCCAGCCGCCCGGCGGTGAGCTGTTCAACCTCCAGCCGTCCGCGCAGCAGGGCCGAGCGGTTCCAATCCAGCACCACCTCTTCCAACGTCAGCCAGATGCCATCGTCGTCCGAAATAGTCATCCGATCAAAGGAGGCTGCTGAACTCAGCGCCCCCGAGAACCCGTCGATGCTGACGGTGCGGCCCGCGCCACTGAGTGCATCCTGAATGGTCCGGGTGAGAAAACCCTTGTCGTCATCCTGCGCAAAAGCCGGTGTGAGGCAGGCCAGATAGACAAAGCTGGCGGTGAGAATCTGCAAAAACTGTCGCATTAAAACGCCTGTCCAATCCCGATATAGACTTGGAAATCTTCATCAACTTCCGGCCCCGAGGTGGGCACGGCCACATCCAGACGGATCGGGCCGATGCCCGTGGCATAGCGCAGCCCCAGCCCCGCGCCGGAGTGCCAAGTGCCTGATCCGTCGTAGAATTCTTCTGACCCGATATAGCCCGCATCGGCAAAGCCCACGACGCCGATCTTCTCGGTCAGGGCCACGCGCGCCTCTGCCGAGAGGCCGACAAAGCTGCGCCCGCCCACGGTGTCGCCGCTTGCCAGATCAACCCCCAGCGACTGATAGGGCTGCCCGCGCACGGTGCCGCCCCCGCCAGAGTAAAACAGGTAATCCGCAGGCGCCTCGGAAAGGTCCGGCCCAGCGACGGAGCCAAGCTGCCCCCGGAAGGCCAGTGTCACGGGGCGCTCGGTTCCAAAGCTGCGGTAGTAACGCGCATCAAAATAGGTCCTCAGACCGCTTTCAGACCCCGACAGCGCGACGAAGGGCGTGATATTAGCGTCGATGTAATAGCCCTCGGTCGCGTCCAGTTCCTTGTCGCGGTAGTCGAACTCAGCCCCCAGCGGCAAGGTCAGCAGGGTGTATTGGTTGGTGCCAAAGGCATCCTCTGTCTCGGCCACACGCAGGCCAAGGCCCGCAGAATAGGTGCGGTTTTGGTTGGCGATCCGCTCGATCCCCGCTTCCAGATCCAACTGACGGGAGAAGTAATTCACCTCATCCAGCTGCTCTAGCGTCGCCAGCGCATAGAAATCGGTATCTTCGTTAAAGGTCGCCGGACGCTCGAACCGAGCGGAGAGCGTATAGTCTTCGCCGCCCGAGTTGCCGCCGATGCCTTCGATCTCTGCCGACAAGCGCAGCCGTTCGGCTCCGCCCAACAGATTACGGTGCAGCCAGAAGGTGCTCAACGTCAGCCCTTCGAGCGAAGACAGTTCCGCGCCAAACCCAAAGCGGCGCTTGGGCGCTTCTGTCACCTGCGCGGCAATGGGCAGCGTGTCATTTGGGCCAATCCGATCCGCTTCGATCAGGGCCACGGCATCAAAAGCGCCGGTGCGGCGCAGCCGTTCGGTGGCCAGTTCCAACTCCTCGGGAGAGAAGACCTCTCCCTCCGGCAGGCCCGCGATCTCAATCAGGCGGGCGGTGCGCACGTCTTCGTTGCCGGTCACGGTCAGCGCACCAAAGCGCAGCTTTGGTCCCGGGGCGATCCGCAAGGCAGCGTCGATCTGCCGTTCACGGTGTTTGGCCACAAGATCCTGATCGGCCAATTCCGCCTTTGCGTGGCCCACATCGCGCCAGCCGCTGACCCCGGCCGAGACGGTTTCCTTGAGCACACCAAGGCTCGCAGTTTCGCCGCTGGCGAAACCCTCCGGCAGTTCGGTACCGGGGGCAACAGGCGCGATACGGGCCGCGCCAAAGCGGAACTTTGGCCCCGGGTCCACGGTGATCACGGCGCGGTCGATGCGGCGCGGCGGCTGCACCGGGGGAATCGCGGCGGCATCGACGCCGTCCAATGTGATTTTAAGCGTCGGCCCGAAATACCCATTGTCGTAAAGCAGCGCCAAAAGCCTGCCATAGTCCGCCTGCGCTGCGGCGACCAATTCCTGCGGCGTGGCCGGTTCGGCATCTTCATCGGTTTGCTCGGCCAGCAGCGACCCGTCGCGCAGGGTGGCATAAAGCTCTGAATCATCGTCGATACCGGTGATGGCCAGTTCTGCCGCCTGCGCCGCAGCCCCCACCAAGAAGAAGTCCAAGAGCGAGACAATACGCCGCCCCTTGAGTCTGCCCTTGTTGCGCCACGCGCTACCCTCCTTGCGTTTCGTCACCCCGGTTTTCGCGCCGGTTTTCCTTAGCCCGCTCAGCACGAGCCTTTTTCTCATCAACCGTTAAACGGCATTGCCGCCTTGGCTGCAAACATTCTGCCGGGGCAATAGCGGTATGAGAGCCCTGTTCGCCCGTCTCGCACAGAAGCGGACCGCAAAATCGGCAAAATACCGCGCAGCAAAGTGTAGTCTGCACGCGACGAGAGACGAGGGCTGAAACGAGTTTTCTTTTTTGGGTGATCCAACCATCGCTTTGCCATTGCAAAGCATGGTGGTGCGGTCGGAGAGACTCGAACTCTCACGGGTGTTACCCCACAGCGACCTCAACGCTGCGCGTCTACCATTCCGCCACGACCGCACGCCATGGTTGGTGGGCGGGGTTTAGCCAAAGACCAAGGGCTTGTGAAGAGGCAATCGGCAAAATTTTTCAGTGAGTTTCAGAAAGCGGGTTAAGCCCCTATTTTCCCGCGGCCACTTCGCTGATCACAATCCCTTTAATGCCCTGCAATCTGACACCTCAGACGTTGAAACGCCGCGTCCGGCAAGCCATCTGTGGACCAAGCAACAAGGAACACGCCATGCCCGCAGATACCGCCACGCCTTCAACTGACGCCCCCACCGTGCAGATCGACATCGTGTCGGATGTCATGTGCCCTTGGTGTATCGTTGGCTATAAACAACTGGAACAAGCGCTCGGCGCGGTCGGCGTGGGCGCATATCTGCGCTGGCATCCCTTTGAGTTGAACCCGCAGATGCCAGCCGAAGGCCAAAACATGGCCGAACATCTGGCCGAGAAATATGGATCCCCCCGCGCAATCGGTCGAGAATCGCAAGCGGCTGTCCCAGATGGGCAGCGACTTGGGCTTTGCCTTCAACTTTTCCGACGACACGCGGATGCAAAATACATTCGCCGCGCATCAGTTGCTCACTTGGGCGCAGGCCAAGGGGCTGCAACACCCGCTCAAAATGGCGCTCTTCGATGCGCATTTCACGCAAGGTCACAATGTGAATGATCCCGAGGTGCTGGCCGATGTCGCGGCCTCCGTCGGGCTGGACCGCACCGAGGCGCTGGCGGTGCTTAGCAGCGGCAGCTTCGCCGAACAAACCCGCGAAGCACAGCAATTCTGGACCTCCCGCGGCATTTCCGGCGTGCCGTCGATGATTTTTGAGGGCAAATACCTCGTTACCGGAGCACAGGGAGCCGATAATTATGCCCAGATGCTCCGCAAGGTTCTGGAAGAACGTGACGCCGCCGCCTAACGCAGAGCCTCTGGCGGTGCGGCGCGGGTCTTGCTAAGGCATCCCTATGGTTGAATGGATCATCAGCGACGGCTTGACCGATTACCGCACCGCCGAGGCGTGGATGGAGGCGCGCGCCACCGCCATCGCCGCGGGCGAAGCCGAGGAATGCATCTGGCTGGTAGAACACCCCCGCTCTACACCGCGGGCACCTCGGCGCGTGCCGAAGACCTGACAGAGCCGGACCGCTTTCCCGTCTATCCCACCCGGCGCGGCGGGCAGTACACCTATCACGGACCGGGCCAGCGCGTGGCCTATGTGATGCTGAACGTCGCCGCACGGGGCCGCGATGTCCGCTGTTTCGTGCGCCAGCTTGAAAATTGGGTGATCGCCACATTGGATGAATTCAACCTGCGCGGCGAGGTTCGCCCTGGGCGTGTCGGCGTTTGGGTACAGCGGCCCGAGAAACCCGCCCAGCCCGATGGCAGCCCCGCCGAAGACAAGATCGCCGCGATTGGAATCAGGCTGCGCAAATGGGTCAGCTTTCACGGCATCAGCATCAATGTTGAACCGGAGCTCAGCCATTTTGGCGGCATCGTGCCCTGCGGCATCACGAACCATGGGGTGACCTCACTGGTCGATCTGGGCCTGCCCGTGACGATGGACGATGTCGATCTGGCCCTGCGCGCCACCTTCGATGATGTCTTTGCCAATGACCCCTCTGGCAGCTGCGACATCGCCTCCTGAGAGAGGCAAAGCGCGCGCCAAGCGGCGTTAGAACCCGATTATACGTCGATAGCCGCAGCGGAAAAAATACCCTCCCTGCGACCATCGCGCCCATTGCCCCCGCGAGACGGTCGCTCTAAAACGGGCGCGACACCGCATGTGCCGCCTATGGCGCCATGTGTCCAATTCATTTGCAGGAGGCACCGCATGGCAGACGCAGCCATTCACGGCCAAGATCATCACGACGACCGGGGGTTCTTTACCCGGTGGTTCATGTCCACAAACCACAAAGACATCGGTATCCTTTATCTGATCGTCTCGGCCTTGGTCGGTCTTATCTCGGTGGCATTCACCGTTTACATGCGCCTTGAGCTCATGAACCCCGGCGTTCAATACATGTGTATGGAAGGCGCGCGTTTCATCGCGGATAGCTCTGCCGCCTGTACGCCCAACGGCCACCTGTGGAACGTGCTGATCACCGGCCACGGCATCCTGATGATGTTCTTCGTCGTGATTCCCGCCCTGTTTGGCGGTTTCGGCAACTACTTCATGCCGCTGCAAATCGGCGCGCCGGATATGGCGTTCCCACGGATGAACAACCTCAGCTTCTGGCTCTATGTCGCCGGTACAACGCTGGCGGTCTGCTCGCTGCTGACACCGGGCGGCAATGGCCAACTGGGCTCCGGCGTGGGCTGGGTGCTCTACCCGCCGCTCTCGGTACGTGAAGCAGGCATGTCGATGGACTTCGCGATCTTTGCGGTCCACGTCTCGGGTGCGTCTTCGATCCTCGGTGCGATCAACATGATCACCACCTTCCTGAACATGCGTGCCCCCGGCATGACCCTGTTCAAAGTACCGCTCTTTGCATGGTCGATCTTCGTCACAAGCTGGCTGATCCTTCTGTCCCTGCCGGTACTGGCGGGCGCGATCACCATGCTGCTGATGGACCGCAACTTCGGCTTCGCCTTCTTTGACCCCGCAGGCGGTGGTGACCCGATCCTCTACCAGCACATCCTGTGGTTCTTTGGTCACCCCGAAGTATACATCATCATCTTGCCTGGCTTTGGCATCATCTCCCACGTGATCGCGACCTTCTCGCGTAAACCGGTCTTCGGCTACCTGCCGATGGTTTGGGCGATCATCGCGATTGGCGCTCTGGGCTTCGTCGTTTGGGCGCACCACATGTACACCGTCGGCATGACCTTGAACCAGCAGGCCTACTTTATGCTGGCCACCATGGTCATCGCGGTGCCAACAGGGGTGAAGGTCTTCAGCTGGATCGCCACCATGTGGGGCGGCTCTATCGAGTTTAAAACTCCGATGCTTTGGGCCTTCGGCTTCCTGTTCCTCTTCACCGTCGGTGGCGTCACCGGCATCGTGCTGAGCCAGGCCGCTGTGGACCGTGCCTATCACGACACCTACTACGTCGTGGCACACTTCCACTACGTGATGTCGCTCGGTGCCGTCTTCGCCATCTTTGCAGGCATCTACTTCTACCTGCCCAAGATGACAGGCCGTATGTACCCCGAATGGGCCGGCAAACTGCACTTCTGGGCAATGTTCATCGGCGCCAACCTGACCTTCTTCCCCCAGCACTTCTTGGGCCGTCAGGGCATGCCACGCCGCTACATCGACTACCCCGAGGCATTCGCCTACTGGAACCAGTGGTCCTCGATCGGCGCCTTCCTCAGCTTCGCCTCCTTCCTGTTCTTCTTCGGGATCATGGCCTACACGCTGACACGCGGCGCCCGCTCCACGGCGAACAACCCATGGAACGAGTTCGCGGATACGCTAGAATGGACCCTGCCCAGCCCGCCGCCCGAACACACGTTCGAGCAGCTTCCAAAGCAGGAAGACTGGGACAAACAGCACAGCCACTAAGCGCTGCGTCACCATTTCAAAGGCCCCGCCACACGCGGGGCCTTTTCTTTGCACCGCTGCACTGTCACACTCAGCGAAAGCCCCAGACAAAGGTCACCCCATGCCTCTCACCCTCACTCCGATTTACGCCGCCCTTTGTGCGCTGGTTTTTCTCGGCCTCAGCTGGCATGTGATTGCCTACCGGCGGGTCAATCGCATCTCTCTCGGCGATACCGGAGACAAGGCGCTGCTCAAACGCATGCGCGCACAGGCCAATGCCGCAGAATACATGCCCATCGCGCTGATCTTGCTGGCGCTGACCGAAGCCAATGGCGCCCCCGCACTGGCTGTCCACGCCCTTGGCCTCGCGCTGCTGACAGGCCGCATCCTGCATCCTCTAGGCTTTGCCGCCACCCCGCAAAAATTCATCCTGCGCCAGGTCGGTATGGTTCTGACCCTCGCCATGATCGCCGCCTCGGCCCTCGGTTTACTGGGTCACGCCCTCTTCTAATTCATCCTTTTTCAAATACCCGCGGGGTCCGGGGGCAGCGCCCCCGCCCTGCGCAACTTTTTCCGCCAAAAACCACATTTCCCTCTTGAAGCCCCCTGCCCCAATGGGTATTTCGCCCTCACCAGACGGTAAGCGGGCGTAGCTCAGGGGTAGAGCATAACCTTGCCAAGGTTAGGGTCGGGCGTTCGAATCGCCTCGCCCGCTCCATCTGGTCTTCACAGGGTCGCATCCTCGGATGCGGCCCTTTGTGTTTTTCAGGCCCGTGACGAATGCCAGAAAAATCGCATGGACCCGGCCAAGCCGCCGCATTTTACCTCTTGCAGCCCCCCGCGCGAATGGGTATTCCCCCTCACCAACCGGATGCGGGCGTAGCTCAGGGGTAGAGCATAACCTTGCCAAGGTTAGGGTCGGGCGTTCGAATCGCCTCGCCCGCTCCAGGTTGATCCTACCACCCCGTAGGAAACGCAAAGCCGCCCCTCGGGGCGGCTTTTGTGTATCTCGCGTCCACCATGACATAAAAAAACGCCCCATGACGAACACGGGGCGTAAGGTACGGAACGAGGGACAGTAGGTGGCCGGCAGGCGTTCCGGGCCTGCGGTCACCTTTAAATTTAGGAACCCTTGGCCGTTTTCAAAGGGGCCGGACCCTGCGGCCCCGCCCCCTGCCCGGTTTTGAGCCAGTTCTTGCCGATTCTCAGCCCCCGACCCGGCTGGCATAAAGCGCAATCGCTGCAGCATTGGAAACGTTGAGCGACCCAAATCCGCCCGCCGCATCAATCCGCACCAGCGCATCCACGGTCTCGCGGGTCTTCTCACGCAGCCCCGGCCCCTCGGCCCCCAGAACCAGCGCCACAGGGCGGTCACGGCGGCCCTCCACCGCGCCCTCGATGGTCTGGGTGGCCTCCCCATCCAGCCCCAGCACCAGATACCCCATATCCTGCAGGGCGCGGATCGCATCAGCGAGGTTGCGCACCCGCAGATAGGGCTGACGCTCCAACGCGCCGCTGGCGGTCTTGGCCAACGCGCCGGTCTCAGGCGCGGAGTGGTGCTTGGTGCCGATGACCGCCGAAGCGCCCAAGACTTCAGCCGAGCGGAGAATCGCGCCGACGTTGTGCGGATCGGTCACCCGGTCGAGCAACAGCAGCCGCGGTGCGGAATCACCGATGGCGACATCCTCCAACCGGCCCCAGTTCAGCGGCTTCACTTCCAGCACCGCGCCTTGGTGGACGGAGTTGGGATCGAGCGGCGGGCGGAACTTGCGCGGGTCAACGACCTGCGGCGTGATTCCCGCCTCTGCGATGGCATCCTCCAACTTGGCTTGGGCATTCGGCGTGACCATCAGCTGCAGTTTTTCGCGGTTCGGGTTCATCAGCGCATCGCGCACCGCATGCAGGCCAAAAAGCCAGACCGTCTGCGCCGCTTCGGCCTTCTTGTCCTGCTCTTTTTGCACGACCCATTTGGGTTTCTTCATCTCTTTATCCTTTCGTGCGATTTCCCCAACATTTCTCAGGAATTCGCCTTGACGCTTCTTTGGGTCGCTTGTAATCACGCCCCCACGTCAGGTGCAATGCACAGGACAAAGTGGGCGACAGGCCGCAAGGTGTGGCAGGGGACTGTAACTCCCTCGCGGAGACGCACGCCTGGTTCGATTCCAGGGTCGCCCACCACTTTCTCCTCCGTAGATGGCCCCGGAACCACGCGAGCGTAACGCCCGTGGCCACCGATCGATCCTGCGCGCGACGGCAACGTAACCGCCTCACGGGATCAGCACGCCCCCCGCGAAAACGCCTCAAGCTCCATGCTCAGATCGTCGTATACCAACTGAACCCGAACCGTCTGAACAGACCCGAGGTCGAATGTCAGATACGGCTGCGGATCATCATCCAGAATCGCATTGGGCGAAGGCAGCGCCTCGTGACAGGGGGCATCGGCCAATTCTGCATCGGCGCGTCGTTGACCGCGATTGCCATGGCGGCCAGCCCGCAGCGCCAGCTCCACAGATGGGTGACATAGACGAGGTCCTGCCCATCATACTCCCGCACCGCGATCCAATTGCCGCGCGTCGCGTTCAGGATCGGCTTCACCTCTGCGGCGGTTGTGAATCGGCCCGTGGGGGTTTGATCTTCGGCAACCAATCCGGGGGCACGGCAGCCATGTGAAATGCCCGGGGCGGTTCTGCGGGTGCGAGAGGCGCCGCCGGACTGGCCGGTGCTGCGGGCCGCGCCGGGGCCTGCACCGTCAACGGCGCATCCGGTCGGCCAACCCCGTCCAAAGGGGCGGCTGGTCCGCCAAGGCTGATCGCGATCACGGCGAAGACAAAATCGAACATTCCGAACCCTCCCGCAGGCCGCTCAAATTGCTGGCTTTTGCCAAGAGACGCCTGCCCCTATATTGGCCGAAAACCAAAAGGCCTTGCCCAAGTATGACACGCAATTCGCGTATCCCGCAAACTTTCAACGTCGTCATCGTGGGGCAGCAGGGCCGGCTGGCCTATGAAGCGTTGCTTTTTGCCGCCTCCCTGCGCCATTCTTGCCCGCAGTTCCAAGGCCGCCTGCTGATCGCCGAGCCGCAGCCCGGACCGCTTTGGGACAACGACCCGCGCATCATCGACACCGCGCTGCGTGAGGCGCTGACCGACCTCGGAGCAGAGTTCATCCCCTTCGAGAGCCAGCATTTCGGCAGCGCCTACCCCTATGGTAACAAAATCGAGATGCTCAGCGCCCTGCCCGCGGGTGAACCCTTTGTTTTCTTTGACACAGACACGCTGATCACTGGCGATCTGGCCGCCGTGCCTTTTGATTTCGACCGGCCCTCGGCCTCCCTGCGGCGCGAAGGGACATGGCCCGAGCCGCAGCTTTACGGACCGGGCTATACCGCGCTCTGGAAGTCGCTTTACGACAAGTTTGACCTCAACTTCGCCAGCAGCCTCGACCTGAGCCAGCCGGATGAATATTGGCGCCGTTATCTCTATTTTAACGCCGGGTTCTTCTACTACCGCTGCCCGCGCGAATTTGGGGCGCTGTTTCTGCGCTATGCGCTGGCGGTACGGGATGATCCTCCTGTGGAACTCTGCGCGCAGAGCTTTGACCCATGGCTCGACCAGATCGTGCTGCCGCTGGTGATCCACGCCCTCGGCGGCGGGCGGGATGCCCTGCCCTCTGGCTTGCTGGATGGCTCGGTGACCTGCCACTACCGGTTTCTGCCGCTGCTCTATGCCCGCGAAAGCGACCATGCGATTGAGGTTCTAGAGACCATCACCGCCCCCAACCAGATGAAAAAGCTGCTCAAGCAGCGCGATGCGTTCAAGCGTATGGTCTATCAGGGGCGCGGCGCCAAGGTGCGCGCGCTCTTTGATCGCAGCAACCTGCCGCGCCGCGAACAGGCGATCCGCAACCGGATCAAATCCAACGGTTTTTGGATGCGCTGAGCGATCCGTCCCCCGTTGTCTGGATGGATCTTTGCGCCTAGGCTGCGCGAAATCCATTCTTCTGAGAGGACAGACCAATGGCCGACAGCCCCAAACATCAATTTGACACGTTGCAGATTCACGCAGGCGCCACACCCGACCCGGCCACCGGTGCGCGGCAGACGCCGATCTACCAGACCACGGCCTATGTCTTTCGCGATGCCGATCACGCGGCGGCGCTCTTTAACCTGCAAGAAGTCGGCTATATTTATTCGCGCCTGACCAACCCCACCAACGCCGTCCTGCAAGAGCGGATTGCCACGCTCGAAGGCGGTGTGGGGGCGGTCTGCTGCTCCTCGGGTCACGCGGCGCAGATCATGGCGCTGTTCCCGCTGATGGGACCGGGCAAGAATATCGTCGCCTCCACCCGTCTTTATGGCGGCACGGTCACGCAGTTCAGCCACACGATCAAACGCTTTGGCTGGTCCTGCAAGTTTGTCGATTTCGACGATCCGCAAGCCGTCGCCGATGCGATCGACGACGACACCCGCGCGGTCTTTGGCGAGGCCATCGCAAACCCCGGCGGCTATATTATGGATGTGCGCGCCATTGCCGATGTGGCTGATGCGGCGGGCATTCCGCTGATCATCGACAACACCAGCGCCACGCCCTACCTCTGCCGCCCGATTGAGCATGGCGCTACGCTGGTCGTACATTCCACCACAAAATACCTCACCGGGAACGGCACCGTCATGGGCGGCTGTGTGGTGGATTCGGGCAAGTTCGACTGGTCCGCGAATGAAAAATTCCCCTCGCTCAGCCAGCCTGAGGAAGCCTATCACGGGATGAAATTCCACGAGACCTTCGGCGCGATGGCCTTCACTTTCCACGGCATCGCCATCGGCCTGCGCGATCTGGGCATGACGATGAACCCACAAGCGGCGCACTATACCTTGATGGGGATCGAGACGCTCTCGCTGCGGATGGACCGCCATGTGGAGAATGCGGTGAAGGTGGCCGAGTGGCTCGAACAGGACGACCGCGTTGATTACGTCACCTACGCCGGGTTGAAATCCTCGCCCTATCACGACCGGATGCAAAAGGTTTGCCCCAAGGGCGCGGGCGGGCTTTTCACCTTTGCGGTCAAGGGCGGCTATGATGCCTGCGTGAAACTGGTCAATAGCCTCGATATCTTTAGCCATGTGGCGAATTTGGGCGATACGCGCTCGCTGATTATCCATTCGGCCTCGACCACCCACCGCCAGCTTACGGAAGCGCAGCAGGAAGCGGCAGGGGCCGGGCCGGGCGTGGTGCGTATCTCAATCGGGACCGAAGACGCCGACGATCTGATCGCCGATCTGGACCAGGCGCTGACCAAAGCGACCAGCTAAACCTTTGCCCCCGCCGATCACCTCGGCGGGGGATTTTCCATCCAAGGCGGCTTACTGCCCCGGCGCAATCGCGAAGGTCATGGAGACCTCGGCCTGCAGCTCGACCTCGCCTTCGGCCACGGCGCTGTCCATCGCCATGCCCATGCGGGCGGCCTCGAACATCTTAGGCTGGGAATGCGAATTCTCGGTCATGCGGATCAGCGTGCCCAGCTTCACCCCCGCGGCATCGGCCAATTGCCGGGCGCGTTCGGTGGCATCGGCAACCGCGGCTTTGCGCGCCTCTGCCAGCGCGTCTTTCGGATCTTGAAGGCTAAAGTCCAAGCCGTTGAAATCATTCGCACCTTCGTCGATCACCGCGTCCATCATCGCACCAAGCCGGTCCAGATCGCGGACCTTTACGGTCACCGAATTGCCCGCTTGATAGCCGGTGATGCGCGGCGGGGCGCCATTTTCGACGGGGCGGCGGTCATGCACGGGGCGCAGGTAGAAGCGGCTGGTCTGACGGTCCTTCGCCGCGATGCCCTGCGCGTCAAGCTGGGTCAGGATCGCAGATACCGCTTCGGTCACCTTGTCCATCGCGGCTTTGGCGGTCTCGGCCTCTTCGGTCACGCCCAGCGTGATCGTCGCCATGTCGGGCACGGCGGCGATGCTGCCTTGGCCGGTGACGATAATCCCCTCTTCCGGTCCCTGCTGGGCCGAGACCAGCCCCGCCCCCGCCATCCACGCCAGTGCCACCCAATTCATCAGTCGCATGTTCGCTCCTTTCCGTGCATCAATGCGCCGCCATTTGCCCATTGCGGGCCCCCGCTGACAAGCACCTGCGCGGCGCGCACCCTTCCCTTGGGCGAACTCCTGCTCTATCCTTCGCGAAGACTGCGGCGCGTCTGTAAGTGCGCCCTACCCCATGCTAAAGTCGACCCCGATGAAGCCGAATTTTACCCTCTCCCTGTCGTTCGACGGCATTCGTTTGCTCCACCGCACATCGGGCGGCTGGCAGCTTGTTGGTGAAGTGGCGCTCGATAGCGCCGATCTGGCGGCGGAACTGGCGGTCTTGCGCAAAACCGCGACGGCATTAGAGCCCGGCGGGCTGCGCAGCCTGCTGCTGATCCCCGACGCGCAGATCAAATATCTGGCCATCGACACCGCCGGAATGGACCCCGCCGCCCGCCATGCCGCAGCGGCTGAGGCGCTTGAGGGGGCAACGCCCTATCCGGTGGCTGATCTGGTGTTCGACGTCCACGCCGATGGCGCGCAAAGCCATGTGGCCGCCGTGGCCCGCGAAACCTTGGAAGAGGCCGAAGCCTTTGCGGTGGAGCACCGTTTCCACCCTGTCAGCTTTGCCGCCGCCCCTGCCGCCGAGGCGTTTGTAGGCGTGCCGCATTTCGGCATGACCCAAGCCGCATCGGCGCTTTTGGACCCCGGCGAAACCGTGACTCCCGAAGCGGAGCCCATCGTGATCTCCGGCGTGATGAGCGCGCCTGCGGGGCCGATCGTGGACACGGATGAGACGACGCCCGTGGCCGACACATCAGTGGCAGACACACCGGTGGCCGATACGCCCGTGGCCGATACGCCCGTGGCGGAACCTGATCTCGCAGCTACGCCCGAAGAGACACCGCCGCCGGCAAAGGAAGACCTGCCCGAGTTGGCCACCCCCGAGGAATCGCCGGAAACACCCCCGGCGGCGTTGGAGCCGACCCCCAAAGAGACGCCCCCGCCCCTTGAGGAAGACCTGCCCGCACTGGACGCGGCAGTGATCCCTGCGGCAGAGGAAACAGAAGCGTCAGCCCCCGCGGCAGAGGCTGAACTGGCCCCCACGCCAAAAGAAACGCCACCGCCAGTGGAAGAGGACCTGCCCGCGCTGGATATCCCTGCGCCCGCCACAGAACCGACTGAGGCTGCGCCGCAATCGACGCCCCCCGCGAGCGGCAGCGTTGCGGCCTCCGCCGCGCCACTGGCCGCAGCGGCAGCGGCTCAGGCCGAGCCGTCCGCCGCCCCGCGGTCTGAGCCTTCGCGCAGGGTCGATTTCTCTGCCCCGCCGTCGCGCAGCGCCCCTGCTGCCGGTTTCGCAAGCCGCCGTGGCGGGAGTGAGAGCGCCCCCAGCCTTGGTGGTGCGAGCCGCGCGACACCGCCGCCTCCGCCCGCCGCGAAGCCGGAACCATCGCCCGCACCCGCGCCCAGCACACCGTCGCTGCCCGTCGGCGCGCCTTCGCCCGCCGCGGCCCCGCTGGCGCCGCAGATGCCCGTCGAACCGGCAGCCACCGCCGCCGCGGCAGTGGCCGCAGCCCCCAGCCCGACAGCAGTTCCCTGACGCCCGAAGCGCCCTCCTCCGGTGGGGCTTTCCTCAGCCGTCGCAAGCCGAAGGCATCGAAAGACCGCCGGTCAGCTCCGGCTGCCGCGGCCACCGCCACCCCCGCCTCAGAAGCCGATCGAATGACCGTTTTCGGCGCCCGCCGCCGCAACGAAGTCGGCGGCAAGCCGCGTTTCCTTGGCTTGATCCTGACAGCGGCGCTCTTGGTTTTCCTTGCAGGTGTCGCCGCTTGGGCCTCGATCTTCCTTGACGAGGGCAGCGCCTTCTCCCGGCTCTTTGGCGATCGCAGCCCGCGCAGCACCGCCGAAGCCTTGGCCCCGGCGGAAACGCCCAGCATCGACGAAGAAATCGCCGTGCTGCCCCCTGAACCAGCTGAGCCGGACGCGATTGAAACCGCCGCGTTAGACGCCGGTCTGACCGATGAAGACGGTGCCGTGCTCGACGCCCTGCGCGACCCCGAGCCGCGCCCCCTGACCGAGATGACCGAGGCCGAGATTGACGCCAAATATGCCACCACCGGCATCTGGGCGCGCGCACCGGACGTGCCCCCGGCCCCGGCTGCGGCAATTGATATCGACGATCTTTATCTCACCAGCATCGACCCGATCAGCAGCACGACAGACGCCGTGGCCCTACCCTCGGTCGATGCCTTTGGCACCGATACGGCCCCCGGCGCGGTCAGCTCACCCGTAGCGGCAGGCACGCAATTTGCGCTGGACTCCCGCGGTCTGGTCAAACCCTCAGCGCAAGGGGCGCTCAGCCCCGATGGGCATCTGGTCTACCTTGGTCGCCCCTCCGCCGAGCCGCCCGCCACACTGACCCGGCCAGAGGCCGAACCGGTGGCCCCGGAGGTCGATAACGCCTTGGCAGAGGCCCGGCCCCGCGACCGGCCCGATGATCTGGAAGAAACCACCGAACGCGCGCAGCTTGATGGGCTGACACGCTCCGAACTGGCGGGCCTGCGCCCTCAGTTGCGGCCAAAGTCAGTGCAGGAAGAGGCAGAAGAAGCGCTTGTTGCTGCCGCCCCGCCCGAAGTGACCGTTGATCCGATTGACACCAGCGGCGCCGTTGCCGCCGCACTTGCCACGCCTCCGGCGATCCAGAACGCCACGAAACAGGCCACCACTCAATCACGCCGCCCCGATACGCGGCCCCGCAATTTTGACCGCATCGTGAAACGCGCCGCCCGCGATGCGGCCCCCGCTCAGGTCGCCAGCGTCGCCCCTAAAGCGGTGCAGCCGCGCTTTCCGTCCAAAACCTCGGTTGCGAAACAGGCCACGGTGAAGAATGCGATCAACCTGCGGGACGTCAATCTGATCGGGGTCTACGGCAAACCATCGAACCGCCGCGCCTTGGTCCGGCTCAGCAATGGGCGCTATCAAAAGGTTGAGGTGGGTGACCGTATCGATGGGGGCCGCGTCTCTGCGATTGGGGACAGCGAGTTGCGCTATGTCCGCCGGGGCCGCAATGTCGTGCTGAAGATGCCGAACTAACGCCGGTTTGACTGCCCGCAACCGCGCGCAAAACGGGGCGCCGAAGCGCCCCTTCACCCTCCCCGGATGTGCTTTGTTTACGAGGTCTCAAGCTCGCCGTTGTCGATCTGCTCTTGCTCGATCGATTCAAACAGCGCTTTGAAGTTGCCTTCGCCGAACCCGTCATCGCCCTTGCGTTCGATAAACTCAAAAAAGATCGGGCCGATGACCGTTTTCGAGAAAATCTGCAACAGGATGCGCGTCTCGCCCCCGTCGACGACACCTTCGCCGTCGATCAGGATGCCGTGTTTCTGCATCCGGTCCAGCGGCTCTTCGTGGCCGGTCACGCGGTCCTTGCTCATCTTGTAGTAGGTCTCGGGCGGGCCGGGCATGAATTTGAGACCGTTGTCGGCAATCGCATCCGTGGCGTCATAGATATCGCGCGCGCCCACGGCGATATGCTGGATGCCTTCGCCGTTGTACTTCTTCAGATAGGCCACGATCTGCCCGGTCTCGCCGCGGTCTTCGTTGATCGGGATGCGAATGCGGCCACAGGGCGAGGTCAGCGCCCGGCTGGTCAGGCCGGTGAACTTACCTTCGATGTCAAAGAAGCGAATTTCGCGGAAGTTAAACAGGTCGCCGTAGAACTTGAACCAGACATCCATATTGCCCTTGTGGACGTTATGCGTGAGGTGATCGAGGTAGTAGAACCCAACGCCCTCGGGTTTGGAGGTCGCGATCCAGTCGTATTCCCAATTGTAGGGCGAGGTGTCGTAATACTGATCAACGAAATAGATCAGCGAGCCGCCGATCCCCATGATCGCAGGCACGTCCAGCACCTTGCCATCGCCTTTGTATTCCTCGGCCCCCTTGGCGACCGCATGTTCCAACGCCTTTTGTGCATCGACCACACGCCAGCCCATCGAGGGTGCGCAGGGGCCATGCTCTTCGACGAAACGCGCGGCAAAGCTTTCGGGGTCGTGGTTCAGCACATAGGTGATGTCACCCTGCTGCCAAAGTTCGATCTTTTTCGTCTTGTGATTGGCGACATGGGCATAGCCCTTTTTGGTAAAGACATCGCGCAGCGCCTGCGGGTCGGGGCTGGCAAATTCGACAAACTCGAAACCATCGGTGCCGGCGGGGTTCTCTGCCGTGATCTGCGATTTCGGGGCGTCATGTGGGAAAGGGCCCATGTCAGTCTCCTCTGCTTTTGGGATTTGGCCCATGATACGATGCTGGTTCTGCGTTGTTTGCGCGTTTCGCGGCATGGTTCTGGCAATTTTCGCGCAGGCGGCGCATAGTACCCGTAAACCATGCGGGAAATGCGCATCATGTTGGATGAAACAGATCGGCGGCTGCTGACGGCACTGCAAAAAAACGCCCACCTCACGGCGCAGGAACTGGGCCAAGAGCTCAACCTATCCTCCAGCCAAGCCGGGCGCAGGCGGCAGCGGTTGGAGGCAGAGGGCTATATTCGCGGCTATCATGCGCGGCTCGATCCGGTGCGGATGGGGCTTAATGTGCAGGGCTTCGTGCAGGTGCATCTGGGCACCCACGGGCCAGAGCATTCGGCCAGCTTTGCGCGGCTTATGGCCACCCGTCCCGAGATTGTGAGCGTTTGGACGATGACGGGGGATGCGGACTATCTCTTGAGAGTCTATTGTGACGATCTGCCGAGCCTGAACAGGCTCATTCACGACGTTCTTCTGCCCCATCAGGCCGTTAGCCGGGTGCATAGCCAGATTGTCATGGACCAACTGAAACAGGACGGGCCGCTGCCCACCTGACATTGAGAGAGGACCGCAATGGAAGGTTTCCTGTTCCAAGCCTCCGTCTATCTGGCTGCCGCCGTGATCGCCGTGCCGATTGCCGCGCGATTGGGGCTTGGGTCGGTGCTGGGCTACCTCGCGGCGGGCATTCTGATCGGCCCGGTGCTGGGCCTCGTCGGGTCCGAGACGAAGGACGTGCAGCATTTCGCAGAATTCGGCGTGGTGATGATGCTGTTCCTCATCGGGTTGGAACTGGAGCCCCGTGCGCTCTGGGACATGCGGCATCGGCTTTTGGGCTTGGGCGGTCTGCAGGTGCTGCTGTCGACAGCGGCGCTGATGGCCATCGCCATGGCCTATGACCAGCCGTGGCGCGTGGCGCTGGCGATTGGTCTGACACTCGCGCTTTCTTCCACGGCGATCGTGTTGCAGACCCTTTCGGAAAAGGGATTGATGCGAACACAGGGGGCAGATCCGTCTTCTCGGTGCTGTTGACCCAAGATATCGCGGTGATCCCCATCCTCGCCTTCCTGCCGCTGCTGGCCACGGGGCTTGCCGGGGGATCCTGCCCAACGGGGCGATTTCACTTGATCCCCAAGAGGTCGAGAACGCGCATCTGAGCGCGGAGGCCAGCCACGGCAATGACGCCGCCCATGCCGCCCAGACCTTTGTTCAAAGCCTGCCCGGCTGGGGCGTGACGCTGGTAACCATTGGGGCCGTAGCGGCGATCATCCTCGTCGGCATCTACCTGACCCGGCCCGTGTTCCGCTATATCCACCTTGCCAAACTGCGCGAGATGTACACGGCGCTGGCGCTGCTGATCGTGGTGGGGATTTCCTCGCTGATGACGGTGGTCGGGCTCTCACCCGCGCTTGGTGCCTTCCTCGCCGGTGTGGTCTTGGCCAGCAGCGAATTCCGCCACGAGCTAGAGACCGACCTTGAGCCCTTCAAAGGGCTGCTCTTGGGGCTGTTTTTCATCACCGTCGGCGCGGGCATCAACTTTGTCCTGCTGTTCGAAAAACCGCTAATCCTGATCTGCATGGCGCTTTTGGTCATCATCGTCAAAGCGCTGATCCTCATGGTGCTGGGCCGCCTGTTCCGTCTGAAAGGACGCGATGGCTGGCTGTTTACGCTGGCACTCGCGCAGGCCGGGGAGTTTGGCTTTGTGCTGGTCAGCTTCTCCCTCGCCACCGGTGTCATGCCCGACCCGATTGGCGAGACGCTCTTGCTGGTGGTGGCGCTGACCATGCTGATCACGCCGCTGCTGTTTATCCTGCACGACCTGATCAGCCGACGCCTTGACGACAGCGCCCCCGTCATCGCCGATGAGATCGACAGCAGCGGTCCGGTGATCATCGCGGGCGTGGGGCGTTTTGGGCAGATGGTGAACCGGATGGTACAGGCCAGCGGCTTTCAAACCGTCGTGTTGGACCACAACCCCGAGACCATCGCCGTCATGCGGCGCTTTGGCTTCAAAGGTTTTTTGGGTGATCCGACGCGGCCCGACATCCTGCGCAAGGCGGGTTTGCAAGAGGCCAGCGTGCTGGTGGTGGCGCTTGATGACCCGAAATCGGCGGTCTCTCTGATCTCCTACGCGCGCAAGGAGAACCCGCATATGCATATCGTCAGCCGCGCGCGCGACCGCGAAGAGGTCTATCGCCACTATCAGGCCGGGTCGAATGACATCGTGCGCGAGATGTTCGACAGCTCCCTCAGGGCCGGGCGATATGTGTTGGAAAACATGGGGCTTTCGGATTTCGAAGCGAACGAGGCGCAAAAGCTATTCTATGCCCATGACCGGGATTCGGTCCGCGAATTGGCGGCCCTCTGGCGCCCAGATGTGCCCCCTTCGCAGAACGCCGCCTATGTCGCCCGGGCGAAAGAATTGCAGAAAGACTTGGAAACGGCCTTTCTCAATCTGGGTGAAAGCAAGGGCAAGGAAAGCGCCTGAACCGGGCAGCTAGCCCCCTTTCCGGGGGCTGCCCGGCACCGCGCTATGCGTCGCTCACGCCCGCTTCGGCAAAGGTGGCCATGCTCGCGTGACAGGCAAGGGCGGTCTTGAGGATGCCGATCGCCAAGCCTGCGCCAGAGCCTTCGCCGAGCCGCAGGTTCAACTCCAGCAGCGGCTCCTTGTCCATCGCGCCCAGCAGACGCCGGTGGCCGCTTTCGGCGCTGAGGTGGCCCGCGACGCAGTGATCCAGCGCGCCCGGTGTGGTGCGTGCAAGGCCAAGCGCGGCGGCACAGCAGATGAAACCATCAAGGATCACCGGAATGCGCAGCTGCCGCGCCCGCGCCATGGCCCCGGCCATCGCGGCCAGTTCGCGGCCACCAAGGCGGCGCAGGCTCTCCAACCCGTCACCCTTGTCCGCGTGCAGGGCAACGCCCTCGGCCACGACGTCGGTTTTCTGCGACAGGCCCGCATCATCCACCCCGGTGCCCCGCCCGGTCCAGAATTCGGCCCCGCCGCCCAAGATCGCGCTGGCAAGGGCAGCGGCAGAGGTGGTGTTGGCGATGCCCATTTCGCCCACGACCAAAAGATCGGCCTCGGAGTTCACCGCCTCCCAACCTGCGCGCAGCGCTTCGAGGAATTCATCCTCGTCCATCGCGGGCTCAACGGTGAAATCCTTGGTCGGCTTGTCCAATGACAGCGGGACCACATCAAGGCTCGCCCCATTCACCCGCGCGATTTGGTTGATCGCCGCCCCCGTGCTGAAAGTTCGCCACCATCTGCGCGGTCACCTCTGCCGGAAAGGCCGAAACACCCCGCGCGGCAACCCCGTGGTTGCCCGCAAAAACGATGATCTGAGGCGCTGCAATCTCGGCCCGGGCACCGCTGCGCCAGCCTCGGTACCAGATCGCCAGTTCCTCTAACCGGCCTAGCGCCCCGGGAGGTTTCGTGAGGATGCTATCATGGGCGCGCGCCTCTTCCATCGCGGCGCTGTCGCAGGCGGGCATCGCGCGCAGAAGGCTGCGAAATTCGGAAAGACTGGCGAAAGACGTGTTCATATGCGGCCCTTTGCGGATTGATATTCAATCGTTTCTAGCCTTAGCCTGTCGGCGCTGAAAGTGCCGAAGGGGCGAAATAATGGCCATTCCCGACATCACCACCCTAAGGCACGCCTTTCGCGCTCGCGACATCGCGGTGGCCTTTGCCCTGCTGACCCGCCTGCCCCTGCCGCATTTCCACTTCCCGACCGAGCCGCAGCGCCCCCGGCCCGCAGCGCCTGGGCCTATCCGCTGGTAGGCATTGTGCTGGCGCTGATCGCGGGGGCCGTGGGGCTGGCGTTAACGCGGATGGGGGCAACCCCGCCGCTGACAGCGGCTTTCGTGCTGCTTGCGTTGGTGATGCTGAGCGGGGCGATGCATGAAGACGGCCTCGCTGATTGCGCCGATGGGTTCTGGGGCGCTTGGACGGCAGAGAAACGGCTGCGCATCATGAAAGACAGCGTGATCGGCACCTACGGCGTGGTGGCGCTGGTGCTGTCGCTTTTGCTCCGGTGGTATCTGATCAGCGAACTGATCACGGATGAGGCGCTGATCTGGGCGCTGGTCATCGCCTCTTGCGGGTCACGCGCCGCGATGGTCTGGGTGATGGACAGCCTGCCGACGGTGCGCCGCGACGGGCTGTCAAACCGCACCGGCCGCCCCGGCGAATTGGCGACGGCGGTGGCAGTGCTGATCGGGGTGGTGGTGATCGTGGTGGCGCCGGACTATTCAGCATGGCGCTTGGCGCTTTTGGGGCTGCTCGGGGCGCTAGTGGTGCGGCAGATCGCCAAACGCAAGATCGGCGGGCAGACCGGCGATGTGCTGGGCGCGACTCAACAGGTGACAGAGATTGCCCTGCTAACAGGCTGTCAGATGATGGCCTACGGCTGGCAGGCCATCCCCTAACGAAAAAACCGCGCCCCTAGGGGACGCGGCATGATCTCAACCTGCGGCGCTCTTAAGCGGCGACGCGGCTTTCCAGCACATCGCCCACCTGCTTCGCGGCGGCGAGTTCGTCGCCCCCGAAACGGCGGCCACTTCGCGGGTCAGACGCTCAAGGGCGGCTTCGTAAAGCTGACGCTCGGAATAGCTCTGCTCGCGCTGGTCGTCGGTGCGGTGCAGGTCGCGCACCACCTCGGCAATGGCGATCAGATCGCCGGAGTTGATCTTTTGCTCATACTCCTGCGCGCGGCGGGACCACATGGCGCGCTTGACCTTGGCCTTGCCCTTGAGGGTCTTCATCGCGTGGTTGATCACGTCGGGCGTGGACAGCGCGCGCATGCCAATTTCGGTAGCCTTATGGGTCGGCACCCGAAGGGTCATCTTGTCTTTCTCAAAGGAAATCACGAACAGCTCCAGCGCAATGCCGGCAACTTCCTGCTCCTCAATCGAGACGATCTGCCCCACGCCATGCGCAGGGTAGACGACGAATTCATTGGGGCGGAAATCAAGCTTTTTCGATTTGGTCATATAGGTCGCTCCTTGGCGCGCGGGGAAGCCCCGCCATTAACTCAGACACCTGAACAGCACGTAAAACGCATGCGAAGCGCAGCCTGAGCGGCCTGCGATCGGGTGCGTTTAATTTAGAAATGTGAGGTCAACCTTGGCAGCAGGGTCGAAACATTATCAGGCTCGTGTGTTACAGCTTGAAGACATCATAGCACAGAATCACGCCGTCCGAAAGCTACACCAAGTCCTACTTGGCGGTTTCCCGGTCATTCCAGCGGTTTAACCCGAAATCTTGAGGTCACAAAGCGGCAACAAAGCGCGAATCGGTTGGGCCTCAGCCGCCCTCGCCCGGCTTTTCCGAGAAGAGCTCCATCTTGCCCTCTTTGCCGTCCATCTCCTCTGCCTCGGGCAGCGGGTCTTTCTTGGTGATGATGACGGGCCAAAGCTCGGAATACTTGCGGTTAAACTCAACCCACTTTTCCATGTCCGGCTCGGTGTCCGGGCGGATCGCATCGGCGGGGCACTCAGGCTCGCAGACGCCGCAGTCGATGCATTCATCGGGGTGGATCACCAGCATGTTCTCGCCTTCATAGAAGCAATCCACCGGACATACTTCGACGCAGTCGGTGTATTTGCAGGCGATGCAGGCGTCATTCACGATATAGGTCATGCGGGAAACTCTGGCTGGGTATGTGAGGGACTAGCTAAACCGGGGCGCGGGATCATTCAAGGTGGCGTGCCTTAGAAAGATCAAGCTGCCTGCGGTCGCGCTTGGTCGGGCGGCCCTTTCCCTCAAAACCGGGATTTTCGGGCTGTCTGTCCTTTGGTTTTGGCTGCGGTGGGGACAGATCGGTATAAAGCGACTGCGCCTCAGGGGCCGGACCCCGCCGCTGGCCTATTGCCTCGATCCGGATGACACGAACGTGATCACCCTGGCTGAAGGTCAGCACATCACCGGGGCCAACATTGCTGGCGCGTTTCTGGGTGGGGGTGCCATTGATCCGGACCGCGCCGCCCGCCACCTGAGCGGCAGCGAGCGAGCGGGTTTTGAAAAAGCGGGCGTGCCACAGCCATTTGTCCAGCCGCAGTTTCGCGCCCGCCTCCACTTACTTGTCGTCCTTCAGCCCCATAAGTGCTGCGGCAAAGGGGTTATCAGGGTCAATCTGCTTTTCCTTGCGCGGCGGACGCGCAGAGAAGTTTTGCGATTTGCCGCCCTTGTCACCACCGGGCTTGCGCCCCTTGCCCTTGGCGGGCTTGCCACGCGGCTTGCCCTGCCCCTGAGGACGGTCCCCCCGCGGCGGTTGCCACCGGCATTGCCGCGCGGGCTGCGCGCCCAAGTGAAGATATAATAGGTCTCCAACTCCGGCCCGGCGACATCGGCGTCAGGTGCGGTGCCCTGCGGAATTTCTTCGGCCGGTACTTCAGGGATGTTGGTATCGACCTCGGGGTCTTCCGCCGCCACATCGGCCATAGGCGCAATGCCATCGTCGGGCATCTGGGCCACGTCCGCCGGGCGGTCGTCGGGGTTGGTCTCATCCGATGGGGTTTCGATGATACCGCCTGCGGGCTCCTCGGCGGCGACATCCATGATTGGCTTGTCTGCCGCGTCATCGCCGGGCAGATCGCTGTCGAGCTTTTCGGGCACGTTGGTATCGGCAGAGGGGTCCATTGCATCATGGCTGCCATCTTTCGGCATCACGACATCAACGGGTTTCACCTTGGTCCGCTCGTCTTTTTCCGCCTTGTACCCCAAGCCCTCCATCAGGTCGGCAAATTGCTCAAGGGTCATGCCGGTGATCGACAGCATGTCAGGCTTGGCTTCGAACCCACCACGGGAATCTTCGGCGCGCAGCATGTCGGCCAAACGCTCCAGCATGTCGATGCGGATCGCGCGTTTGCCTGCATTGCGGTAGCCCGACATGGTGTCGGCCCCTTCGGGCGCGCCGGTTTCGACCGGAATGGTCACCAGACCGGGAGGGGGCGATTCCGGGAACTCGTTCAGGCCCTTGCTGAGCGACCATAGCACCAAGCGCAGACGTGTCGGCGCAGGCTTGAGCATCAGCGGCATAAAGATAGTGAACTGGCCAAAGCGGATGCCATGTTTACGCAAAGCACCGCGGGCGTCTTGATCCAGCGCTTTCACGTCCTCGGCCACTTGGGCGCGCGGCAGAATGCCGAAATTCTCAACCAGTTGGAAGGCAAAGCCACGGGCCAAGCCGGTCAGCGTCTCATCCTTGCTCAGCCCCAGCAGCGGCTCGAACAATGCGGCAACCTTGCGGTCGATGAAGTGCTGCAAACGGCGCTTCACCTTCTCCGCCACTTCGGGACCGGCGATATCATCGACGAAAACCTCGACCTGCGGCTTCAGCGCGTCGCTGCCAGCGGTCAGTTTACCAACCGCAGCGCTGCCCCACATCAGGCCGCCCTGTTCGGTGAAATCAATCTCGGTATCGGGTGCGTTGTAGAACCGGTCGGCACGCAGATGGAACTGCGGAGCCAAGGCCTGCAATGCGGCGGTTTTCACCGTCTTGTCCTCGGCCGCGCCCGCGCCCTTGTCCACCCGAAAGCGGAACCCGTCCAGCTTGCCTACAAATTCACCTTCAACGGTGACTTCACCGGTCTCGTTTACATCGGCCACCATGGCTTCCTTCTGTCCAAGCCGGCGCAGCAATACGGATGTGCGCCGATCTACAAATCTTTGCGTCAAACGCTCATGCAGAGCGTCCGACAAGCGGTCTTCTACGACACGCGTCGTGTCGCGCCAATGGCTTTCGTCCTTTGTCCAGCCTTTGCGCTGCGCAACGTAGGTCCATGTGCGAATAAACGCGAGTCGTTTGGACAACGCATCAATGTCGCCATCGGTTCGATCAATTCTCTTGATTTGTCGCCCAAGCCAATCGTCGGGGATATATCCGCGCTGGTGCAGGTCGTTAAAAATGGTCTCCAAAAGCCCCGCATGTTCCGCGTGGCTGATGCCGCGAAAGTCGGGAATACGGCAGACATCCCAAAGTAGCCGCACCGAAGCGCCGTCGGTGGCGCGGGCAAAAACTTCATCCACCTGCGCCAGCGCTTTCAAGGCCCGCAGATCATCGGATTCACGCGCCCGTACCAACCGCTCGTCCTCGGGGGCAATTCCAGCGTCTGGATCAGCCGATCGATGCTGCCGAACTGCAGAGCGTGGTTGCGCCAGTTTACCTTGTTCTGCGGGGTAAAGTTGTGATCCATGATCGCGCGGGCCACGTGATCGTCCAGCGCAGGCGCATCGCCGGTGGTGCCGAAGGTGCCGGACTTAAACCCGCGCCCCGCCCGGCCCGCGATCTGCGCCAACTCATTCGGGGCCAGCGGCCGCATGCGACGCCCGTCGAATTTGGAAAGCGCCGAGAAGGCGACGTGATCAACGTCTAGGTTAAGCCCCATGCCGATGGCATCGGTGGCGACCAGATAGTCGACTTCTCCGTTCTGGTACATCTCTACCTGCGCATTGCGCGTGCGCGGGGAAAGTGCGCCCATCACCACGGCTGCACCGCCCTTTTGGCGGCGGATCAGCTCGGCGATGGCATATACATTCTCAACCGAAAATCCGACAATCGCGCTGCGCGGCTTCATCCGGCTTATCTTTTTCTGACCAGAATAGATCAATTCGCTCATCCGGTCACGGCGCATGAAATCAACGCCCGGCACCAGTGCGGCAATCGTCCCGCGCATGGTGTCGGCGCCCATGAACAGCGTCTCATGTAGGCCGCGCGCCCGCAGCAAGCGGTCGGTGAACACATGGCCGCGCTCGGGGTCGGCGCAGAGCTGGATCTCGTCAATGGCCACGAAATCCGCGCCCATCTCTTGCGGCATCGCCTCAACGGTGCAGACCCAGTATTGCGTGCGCGGCGGCACGATCCGCTCTTCGCCGGTGACCAAGGCCACGACCGAGGGCCCGCGCGCCTTGACGATCCGGTCATAAACCTCACGCGCCAGTAGCCGCAGCGGCAGGCCGATCACCCCGGTCCGGTGCGCCAGCATCCGCTCAATTGCATAGGTCGTCTTGCCGGTATTTGTCGGGCCGAGAACGGCCACGACGCGCTTGTTGCCTGCCACCTGTCTATCCTTGAATTAAAGCTCGCGCCCGATGCCTTCCCGGCGCAGACCCTCAAGGGCCGACCGGGCGTCTTCGTGATGCGGGTTGAGGGCGAGCACCTTACGGTAAAGCGCCGCGGCGCGGCCCAGATCTCCGAACTCCTGTATCATCACGGCAAGTCCGAAGATCGCGTTGTAGTTGTTGGGGTTCAGCGCCAGCGTCCGTTCCAGATCATCCAGCGCGGGACCATAGAGGTTGGCCGCATAATAGGCCTGCGCCCGCGTGTGGAACCCTTCGGCAAACTCGGGCGCGTGATCGGTCAGCGCAGTCAAATGCTCAATCGCCAACCGGCTGTCGCCATTTGCCATCGCTTCGCGCCCTCGCGACAGCAGCAAATCCATCGAGGCCGAGCCGGACCGCTGCCAATGCGCTTCGATCTCATGGGCGATTCTGGGGGCTTCGGCCGCCGGGGCCTCGCGCAGCTTTTGCATAAGCTCAGGCAGCGCCCCCTCGGCCACGGCCATGCCCGCAAGCAACACAAAGCCACCAACTGCCGCAACGGTATGTTTGAGGTTGACGGGTATGATGCGCATAACAAAACTGAATGTAACAGGCTGCCGCCGCAATTCCAGACGTAGCGGGGCCAAATGCCAAAAAAGGGCGAGCGATGAGCGATATTGTGAACGAAGCGGTTGTAGTGCTGAACGAAAAGCTGGCCGGCAGCGATTTTGACGGCACGGCCAAGTTCGACATCGAAGGCGAAGGCACCGTGATGATGGACGAAAACGGCGCCCGCGCTGCTGACGAAGAAGCGGATGTGACGCTCAGCGCCGACGCCGAAACCTTCCAGTCGATTCTCGAAGGCGACACCAACCCGACCTCCGCTTTCATGACCGGTAAGCTCAAGATCGACGGCGACATGGGCATGGCGATGAAGCTCGCTGCTGTGCTCGGCTGATGCGGCTGGACCCGGCCCCGCTTTTTACCGATATCGCCCCCGGCCCCGAGGGGGCCAAGCCCATTGGGCCGAGACATCGGATGGCAAGCGGATCAGGCTGGGTCATTGGCCCTGCGCCGGGGCGCGCGGCACGGTGCTGCTGTTCCCCGGGCGTACCGAATATATTGAAAAATACGGGCTTTGCGCCGCCGACTTCGCGCGGCGCGGCCTTGCCACCATGGCGATTGACTGGCGCGGGCAGGGTCTGTCGGACCGGCTGCTGCCAGATACCCGCATCGGCCATGTGGATGTTTTCAGCGACTATCAAAAAGACGTTGCCGCCATGCTGCGCGCCGCGCGCAGCCTGAACCTGCCGCGGCCCTATTTCCTGCTGGCGCACTCCATGGGGGCTGCATCGGGCTGCGCGCCGTGATGGAGGGGCTGCCGGTGCAGGCCGTCGCTTTCACGGGCCCGATGTGGGGCATCTATGTTGTCCCGCACCTGCGCGCCGTTGCTTGGTCCTTGGCGCAGTTCATGCCCCGGGTCGGACAGGGCCACCGCTTGCCGCCGGGCACCAAGATCGAAGCCTACCCCGCCATCGCCCCTTTCGACGACAACCTGCTGACCACCGACCCGCAGATGTACGACATGATGCGCGATCAACTGGCCGCCCATCCTGAGCTTAGCCTTGGTGGCCCCAGCTTCGTCTGGCTGCGCGAGGCGCTGGCCGAGACGAAGCACCTCGCCGGGCGGTCCGCGCCCAACATTCCTTGCGTTACCTACCTTGGCAGCAACGAGCGTATCGTCGCCACCGACCGGGTGCACAGGCGCATGGCGCAGTGGAAAGGCGGGCGGCTAGAGATTGTTCCGGGCGGCGAGCATGAGGTGCTGTTGGAGAGGCCGGAGCTGCGCAAGCCGATCTTCGACGGGTTGGAAAAGCTCTATCTGGGCAATATCGCCGGTTAACCCGGCCCAGGCGTCATTTTTCTGTGCAATCGGCCCGCGCCGCCTAGATTGCTTGGAATGACACGTGAACATGTCCTTACCTTCACCGAAAACGGCATCTATTGCCCCGCCGGTGACTTTTACATCGACCCTTGGCGCCCCGTTGACCGGGCGTTGATCACCCATGGCCATGCCGACCATGCCCGCGACGGGATGGGCAGCTATCTGGCCACCCACGCCGCGCTACCGGTGATGCGCCACCGGTTGGGCGAGATTGCCATTGAGGGCATCGCCTATGGCGAAACGCGCCAGATTGGCGGGGCGATGGTCTCTTTCCACCCGGCGGGCCATGTGCCCGGCAGCGCGCAGATCCGGGTCGAGGTCGCGGGCGAGGTCTGGGTCGCTTCGGGCGATTACAAGGTGATCGACGATGGCATGTCAGAGCCCTTTGAGCCGGTCCAGTGCCACCATTTCATTACCGAGAGCACCTTTGGCCTGCCGGTCTTTCGCTGGGCGCCGCAAGCCGAGGTGGCGGGCCAGATCAACGACTGGTGGGCGGGCTGCAAGGCCGCTGGCAAGATGGCTTTTCTGGGGGCCTATTCGCTGGGCAAGGCGCAGCGGCTCCTGTCGATGCTCGATCCCGCGATCGGACCGATCCTGACCCATACGGCGGTGGAAAATACCAATGCGGTGCTGCGCGCACAGGGCATCACCCTGCCCGAGACCACGCTTGTGACGCCCGAGTTGGTGCCAAAGGAGCATCCCGGCGCGTTGGTGCTGGCGCCGCCCTCGGCCTTGGGCAGCCAATGGGCGCGGCGCTTTGGACCGCAGGAGAGCGCCTTTGCCTCGGGCTGGATGGCGCTGCGCGGGGTGCGCAGACGGCGCGCGGGGGATCGTGGATTTGTCATCTCGGACCATGCGGATTGGCATGGGCTGCTTTGGGCCATCCGTGAGACTGGCGCGGAAAACATATACGTAACCCATGGTTACACCGATATCTTCACGCGTTACCTTAATGACGAGGGCTGGAACGCGCAGGTCGTCCCGACCCAGTTCGACAGCGATGGAGGCGACAGCGAATGAAGGACTTTGCCGCTCTTTTCAATGCCGTCGACCAGACCACCAAAACCACGGTAAAGGTCGCCGCCTTGGCCGAGTATTTCACCACCGCGGCCGAAGACGACCGTCTTTGGACCGTGGCGCTTTTCTCAGGCCGCCGCCCGAAACGCGCCGTCACCACGACCAAGCTCCGCGAATGGGCCTCAGAGGCGTCCGGTGTGCCGCTGTGGCTGTTCGAAGACAGCTACGCCATCGTCGGCGATCTGGCCGAGACCATCGCGCTGGTCCTCCCCCGGTAGAGAACGACGACACCGGCACGCTGACCTCGTGGATCAACGCCCTGCGCGGGCTGAAAGACGAAGACGACGCGGCGCGCAAGGCATTCGTCCTTTCGGCTTGGCAACAGCTTGGCGGCACCGAGCGGTTCCTGTTCAACAAGCTCATCACCGGCGGTTTTCGCATCGGCATCAGCCAAAAGCTGATGACCCGCGCCCTGTCCCGCGCCAGTGGCCGCACCGAGCCGGAAATGGCGCACCGCCTGATGGGTAACTGGCACCCCGATGACGTGACGTGGCACAGCCTGATTGAGGCCGAAGACGCCAGCGCCGACGCCTCGCGCCCCTACCCTTACTACCTCGCCTATGCATTGGAAGACGGACCGGAAGCCCTAGGCACCCCCGAAGACTGGCGCGCGGAATGGAAATGGGACGGCATCCGCGGCCAGCTTATCCTTCGCGATGGCGACTACTTCGTCTGGTCACGCGGCGAGGAACTGATGACCGACCGCTTCCCCGAACTCGCCCGCGCAGCCGATCACCTGCCGCCGGGCACGGTGCTCGACGGCGAGTTGCTGGTCTGGCAGCCGGGGGCCGAATTCCCTTCCTCTTTCAACGCATTGCAGGCCCGCATCGGACGCAAGACTGTGCCCAAAAAGCTGCTAAAGGAAGCGCCCGTGGTGCTGCACGCCTACGACCTGCTGGAATGGCAGGGCGAGGACATCCGCGACCGTCCCTTTGCCGAGCGCCGCGCGCTGTTGGAGCAGGCCGCAGCCGATTTGCCCGCCGACGCGCCCGTGCGCCTGTCGCCGCAGCACCAATTCACCGATTGGGCCGGGCTGGCCACCCTGCGCGACACCGCCCGTGAGGCGCAGGCCGAGGGGTTGATGCTGAAACGCGCCGACAGCCCCTACCTGTCGGGCCGCAAAAAGGGCGACTGGTGGAAATGGAAGCTGGACCCGCTGACCATCGACGCGGTGATGATCTATGCGCAATCGGGCTCGGGCCGCCGCGCGAACCTTTTTACTGACTTCACGTTTGCAGTCTGGAACGGCAATGATCTGGTCCCCTTCACCAAGGCCTATTCCGGCCTGACGGATGCCGAGTTCCGCCAGATCACCGCATGGGTGCGCAAGAACACACAGCAACGCTTTGGCCCCGTGCGGCAGGTGACCCCGCATCATGTATTCGAGATCGCCTTTGAAGGCATTCAACCCAGCCCGCGCCATAAATCCGGCGTCGCCCTGCGGTTTCCGCGCATGCTGCGCTGGCGCAAGGACAAGCCGCTGCAAGAGGCCAACACCCTCGACGATCTGAAAGAAATGCTGCGCATCTACGGATAGGTTGTTCCGGCCCGCCCGGAGGCATAGATGTGACGAAACGCAAACGAGGTACACCGATGTTTCAGCTTCCCTTCCCGCTTCACGATGCCAACGCCAGCGCGGGGGCAAAAACCTCGGCGATCTGCCGGAATGGGATCTGAGCGACCTTTACACCGCCGAAGACGCGCCCGAACTGAAGCGCGACCTCGACTGGCTAGAGGAAGCCTGCGCGCGTTTTGCCACTGATTACCAAGGCAATCTGGCCGCGCTCGACGCCAAAGGGCTGCTCGATTGTGTGCTGCGCAACGAAAAGATCAATCAGGTCGCGGGGCGCATCATGTCCTACGCGGGCCTGCGCTATTACCAGCAGACGACGGATTCAGGCCGGGCCAAGTTCATGTCCGACTGCCAAGAGAAAATCACCGATTACACCACGCCGCTGGTCTTTTTCACGCTGGAACTGAACAAACTGCCCGACGATCACCTTGCCAAGCTCTTGGACGAAAACCCGGATCTGGCACGCTACAAACCCGTCTTCGACCGTATCCGCGCCATGAAGCCCTATCAACTGTCGGATGAAATGGAGAAATTTCTGCACGACCTCGGCGTGGTCGGCGATGCTTGGGAGCGGATGTTCGACGAGACAATCGCCGGGCTGGAATTCGAAGTCGACGGCGAGACGCTCAACATCGAAGGCACGCTGAACCTCTTGACCGACCCCGACCGCAACAAGCGCGAAGCGGGCGCGCGAGAACTGGCCGATGTGCTGGGCCGCAACATCCGCACCTTCGCCCGCGTCCATAACACGCAGGTGAAAGAGAAAGAGGTCATCGACCGCTGGCGCGGCATGGAGACACCGCAGACCGGGCGGCACCTCAGCAACCATGTCGAGCCCGAGGTGGTCGAAGCGCTGCGCAACGCCGTGGTCGAAGCCTATCCGAAGCTGAGCCACCGCTACTATGAGCTGAAGCGCAAGTGGCTCGGCCTTGATGTGATGCAGGTCTGGGACCGCAACGCGCCGCTGCCGATGGAAGACCCCAAGGTGGTCGACTGGGCGCAGGCCGAAGCGACCGTGATGGAAGCCTATACCGCCTTTGACCCGCGCATGGGCGAGTTGGCCAAGCCGTTCTTCACCAAGGGCTGGATCGACGCGGGTGTGAAACCGGGCAAAGCACCGGGCGCCTTCGCGCATCCCACCGTGACCGACGTGCATCCCTATGTGATGCTGAACTACCTCGGCAAACCGCGCGACGTGATGACGCTGGCGCATGAGTTGGGCCATGGCGTGCACCAAGTGCTGGCCGCCGATCAGGGCGAGATGCTGTCCTCGACCCCGCTGACACTGGCCGAGACCGCCTCCGTGTTTGGCGAGATGCTTACCTTCCGCAAGATGCTCGACAAGGCCAAGACACAGGCCGAGCGCAAGGTGCTGCTGGCGGGCAAGGTCGAGGACATGATCAACACGGTCGTGCGCCAGATCGCCTTTTATGATTTCGAGTGCAAATTGCACGAAGCGCGCCGCGGCGGGGAGCTTACGCCCGACGACATCAACGCGCTGTGGATGAGCGTTCAGGCCGAGAGCCTTGGGCCAGCATTCGAGTATATGGACGGCTATGAGACCTTCTGGGCCTATATCCCGCATTTCGTGCATTCGCCCTTCTACGTCTATGCCTATGCCTTTGGCGACGGGCTGGTGAACGCGCTCTACGCAGTCTACGCCGAGGGCGAGGAAGGCTTTGAAGAGAAGTATTTCGATATGTTGAAAGCAGGCGGCTCGAAACACCACAAGGAGCTTCTGGCCCCCTTCGGGCTTGATGCCTCTGACCCCGCCTTCTGGGACAAGGGACTGTCGATGATCTCTGACATGATCGACGAATTGGAAGCGATGGAGGACTGATGTCCCTCGCCGAGCGCATGAAGGACAGGTTCGCGCCGTTCTTTGCTTGGGTCCAAAGGCGGATCCCGCCCGGGTTCAGGTTTGCGCTCGGCCTGCTGCTGATCTGCGGCGGCATCCTTGGGTTCTTGCCGATCCTCGGCTTTTGGATGCTGCCGCTTGGTTTCATGGTGGCGGCGATGGATGTGCGGTTGTATCGGCGCTGGCGCTCTCTTCGGCGTCGGCGCCGGGCAATCCGCTCCTAACCTCACTTCAACTGGCTGTCTTTCGACCCGCGCCGGTTTATCCCGCCGCGCATCTGCGCCTGCCCGTCCCGGTCGCGCACGCAATCAATGCAAAGTTTCACCCCCGGCAGAGCAATACGTCGTGCTTCGGGGATAGGCTCTTCGCATTCCGCGCAATGGGTCAGGCTCTCACCCACCGGCGCGCGGCGGGCTTTCAGCCGTGCCAATTCGTCCGATATGGATGCTTCGATCTGTTCGCTTACCGCGCCATCACGCGCCCATCCGCCTGCCATGTCACGCCCTCCTGTTGCTATGCTCATCATTGATATGGCGCCCGCGGGCCGCATTTCACGGACCTGCGCCCGACATCTATGCCAAGCCCTCGCTGCCCTCATCAGAGTGTAACAAATGGGGGGCCTGCGCGAATATACAAGGTTCACAGGCCGAGCCGATGCGCCGGAGGATAATTGCGCGAAACGCGACCGTACCGCCTGCCCGACATAAAAAAACACCCCCATAAGGGGTGCAGTTGCTAGGCATTGGACTGTGCGTCAAGCAGCACGCAGGGTCGTATCTCCTTCATTTTGACGATTGATCAGGACGGACAGGGTAACGGCACTTTGAATGAGCCGTTGGCGAAGCTCTTGGCGCTGCCCGGCAGGGCGCAGCGGCACGTTGGTGCGCAGGTACACGGTCTGCGGCATGGCGCGCGGATGGTGCGTATAGGTCACCTCGACCACCGCCTCCACCCTGCCAAAGTCGCGGTCATGGTGGACACTGTGGAAACGCGCGCTGCAAATGTTTAGAACAGCGGGAAATTCATCGGAAGGATGACAGACGGTAACGGGTTCATAGCTGCGCCTACGGCGGATAATGTCACCTGCATTGAGGGACGCGATGGGGCCGGATGTTTCTGGCGCGATGGAGCGGCTTTGCATGTCTAATCCTCTTTCTACTCGCCTGTTCGTTAGTCTTCCCTTTCTGTGGGCTGTTGCGTTCCCTCGGGAGGTTCCGCTGTTGCCCAACCTGTATACATGTTGTCCGATCCAATTGCGGCAAGAATGGGGCAACAACTTGCCGACAATGGGGCAATCGTATAATTCGACAATCTTTTTTCACACGATCTATGCGAATGGAGCGCTTAACCCGCCTTTTCGACCTCTAGGAGCCAGGTCTCCTGAAGGCGGTTCTCGATTGCCTCAGGGAAGTGATCCCGCACTAGGGCAATGGCGTCGCCTGCCGGAAGCCCGGCCCCCATCAGCAACCAAGCTGCAATAAGTCCGCTACGGCCCGCCCCGTATTGGCACGACAGGGCCACCGTCTCCCCCGCATCCAACGCCTGCTCAAAACCGGCCCGACGTTCCGGCCATTGCGTCAGAAAAGCGTCGCCGGGCACATTGAAATCTTGGATCGCCGCGAAAGAAAGCCTCAGGCCAAGGGGTTGAGAAACTTTGGAAATCAAAGGAAACGCCCCCTCGGGAAGCTCTGCTTCCTCAGTCAGGATGAGCAATTGACGCGCGCCGGTCGCGCGCAACCCTTCCAAGGTTTCGGCCATTTGATGCGGATCAAGATAGGCAGAGCCATCGACATGGGTCAGCAGCCCCGGAAAGCCAGTCATCGCCAGATGCCCCCACGCGGGGTCGGGATGACGGCGCGTATCGAGGTCGCTTCGGGATCGAAAAAAGGCAGAACGACAGACATGACAGCATCCATAAAATTTGAGTAAGCGCAGCGACACCTGTATACATGTTAGTCAGGCAAGATGTGAACAGACCGAAGGATGCCGGGCAATGCTCAACCAAGTCAAATCCAGCACTGCGATTGCTGACACGCTCCGGGCGGATATCTGCCTGAATCGCGACATTGCGGATGGTATGTTGCACGAGATGGCCTTGGCGCAGCGGTTTGGCGTCTCCCGCACGCCCATCCGACAAGCGCTGCAACGGTTGGCCTATGAGCGGATGATCGCCGTTAAATCCGGTGTAGGCTCTGTCGTGACGCCCTTGGAGGAGTCGATGCGCGCTGACGATATCTGCGCAGCAGCGGCGATTATTGAGGCCGCAGCCAAATGCGCGCCCTCTAGCCCTGCGCCGCCCACGCAATTCATGTCGCTGGCCGGGCTTTTGGGGATGATGGACATCAGCCAGCTGGACCAAGCCGAGGCGTTTTTCGAGATACGCGCCCAGCTTTTGAATGCCTTATCCGAGATGATCGAGAACCCGATCCTCAGTGATGCTTTTCGCGCGGCCTATTGGCGTCTGATCAGGTGGTCCCTGCGGGATTTCGAGACCCAGCCACAGGCCCAGATTGCGCATCTGCGTGAAGTGTTGCAAACCGCGGCCCGCGCGATGAAGAGCGGCACCCTTGCCGCCTGCTTTGAACAGATTGCCGAAATTGAAAGCAGGGTTGCCGAACCGAGCCAGACGTAAAAAAGCCCCGCTCCTGGGAGCGGGGCCATCTATGTTAAGTTAGCCTAGAATTAGCTGGCCGCCATCATGCCTTTTTCCTTCGCCAAGTCGCGCATGCGCTTCTGCAACTTTTCAAAAGCACGCACTTCGATTTGGCGAATACGTTCGCGGCTGACATCATATTGCGACGACAGGTCTTCCAAAGTGACCGTTTCATCCGACAGGCGGCGTTGGGTCAGAATGTCCTTTTCACGGTCGTTCAACACGTCCAAGGCTTCGGCCAACATCTCACGCCGGGTTTCCAACTCGTCACGTTCGGCATAGTCGCCCGCTTGGTCGGCGTCTTCGTCCTCCAACCAATCTTGCCACTGCATCGTGCCTTCGCCTTCGGACCCGACGGTGGCGTTGAGCGAGGCATCCCCGCCCGACATCCGCCGGTTCATCGAAACGACTTCAGCTTCGGTCACGCCCAGTTGGGTCGCAATCTCTGTCACATTCTCGGGGCGCAGATCGCCTTCTTCCAGGGCACCGATCTTGTTCTTTGCCTTACGCAGGTTGAAAAACAGCTTTTTCTGACCCGAGGTTGTGCCAAGTTTCACCAGCGACCACGACCGCAGGATATACTCCTGAATTGACGCGCGGATCCACCACATCGCGTAGGTCGCAAGGCGGAAGCCCTTCTCCGGATCGAAACGTTTGACCGCCTGCATCAGGCCGACATTCGCCTCCGAGATCACCTCGGACTGCGGCAGCCCATAGCCCCGGTAGCCCATCGCGATTTTCGCGGCAAGACGCAGGTGCGACGTGACCATGCGGTGCGCGGCTTCGGTATCTTGTTCCTCGACCCAACGTTTGGCCAGCATGTATTCTTCCTCAGGCTCCAGCAGTGGGAACTTGCGGATCTCTTGCATATAGCGGTTCAGCCCGCCTTCTGGTGTCGGTGCGGGCAGATTTGCATAATTTGCCATGTCTTGTCCCTTTCCCCAGTTTGATCGGGGCCTATGTTATTTCGCTTAACATGCAATATGGGCGGCCCCCTTCGTGCTTTCAAGACAGAAGCCTTCACGCTTTTGTTCATGGTTGCACAGCTTCTGTGAACAAAACGTAACCAATCCTAGGGCGGTTCCCTGAGGTGGCGGGGTCACGCCGACGGGGTTGCTGGCCCTTCACGAAGCAATTGCAACAGCGCTGCCATATCCGATGGCAAAGGCGCTTCGAAACGCAGGCTTTCGCCCGTCACTGGATGCTCAAACCCCAAAACAGCGGCGTGCAGCGCTTGGCGGGGAAGGCGCGGATGGCGTCGGCGGTGGCCTCGGGCAAGGCCGCTTTGGCCAGCTTGCGCCGCCCGCCATAGGTCGCATCCCCCACCAAACCGTGGCCTGCGTGAGACATATGCACGCGGATCTGGTGCGTGCGCCCCGTTTCCAGCCAGCATTCCAGCAGCGCCAGAACGGGTGGCGTGCCGAAACGCTCAACCGTGCGGGCGCGGGTTACGGCGTGGCGGCCGCCTTGGAACAGCACCGCCTGCCGCTGGCGGTCGGTCTTGTGCCGCGCCAACTGGGTGGTCATGCGCAGGATATTCCCCGCCTCAAAGGACGCGCCTTTGACGCCGCGCAGACGCGGGTCGTTGGCATCCGGCACACCGTAGACAAGCGTTTGGTAGTACCGCTCAACCGTATGTTTTTCGAACTGCGCCGCCAGCCCGTGATGCGCGGCGTCGGATTTGGCGACAACCAGCAACCCCGTGGTGTCCTTATCAATTCGGTGCACGATGCCGGGCCGCTTCATCCCGCCCACGCCCGAGAGATCATCGCCGCAGTGTGCTAACAATGCGTTAACCAGCGTGCCGGAAGGCGACCCCGGAGCGGGATGCACCACCATGCCCGCTGGTTTGTCAATCACGATCAGATCGTCATCTTCGAACACCACCGACAGGGGTATGTCTTCGGGCAGGATGTGGCTTTCCGCCGCCTCTTCGACCGTGATCTGCACCGCCTGCCCTTCGGCCACTTTGGCGCGGGGGTCTTGGACTTTGACACCGTCCAGCGTTACGGCCCCGTCGGCGATCAAACGGCCCAATCGCGTGCGCGACAGGTTCGCTTCCTCTGGCACATCGCGGGCCAGCGCCTTATCAAGACGGGCGGGCGGGCTATCGCCCAGAATGAAATCAATGCGGCGGTGAGACATGGACACGGACAACCCTGATGAACCGGCGAACCTGCGGTTTCTGCGGCGGATGGTGACGGTCTTGACCGTCGTGATGATTGGCGGGGTTCTAGTGCTGATCTTCGTGCTTGTCACCCGTCTGAGCGATCAAGGCCCGACCATGCCGCGCAGTATTTCCCTGCCCGATGGCAGCAGCGCCCAAGCATTTACGCAAGGACGCGGCTGGTATGCGGTGGTGACGGACGCAGATGAAATCCTGATCTTTGACCAGTTGACCGGCGAATTGCGCCAGACGATCCCGATCGAATAATCAGCCGCGGATCGTTTTGGCGAAGGTCGAATAGATCGGCTCGTTGGAGCAGATAATCTCGCCGTGCTGCAGGATATTGCGCTCGGGACGGATCGCCTCGACAAGGCCACCGGCCTCTTTCACGATCAACATGCCTGCGGCCACGTCCCACGGCTTCAAACGGCGCTCCCAGAAACCATCGTAGCGGCCCGAAGCGACGTAAGCCAGATCAAGCGAAGCCGCACCCCAGCGGCGCACACCGGCGCAAACGGGCAGAAGACGGCCCAGATCTTTCAGCGTTTCGGGCAGGTCGGCGCGACCGCCGAAAGGCAGACCCGTGGCAAAGATCGACTCGATCATCCGGTGGCGGCCCGACACCCGCAGACGGCCTTCGTTCATCCAAGCGCCGGTGCCCTTCTCGGCAAAGAACATCTCATCCTTGGCGGGGTCGAAAACCACCCCGGCAACGATTTCGCCCTTATGCTCCAACGCGATGGAGACTGCCCAATGCGGCAGACCGTGCAAGAAGTTGGTCGTGCCATCCAGCGGGTCGACAATCCAACGGCGCGTGGGGTCTTGGCCCTCTTCCTCGCCGCCCTCTTCGGCCAGCCAGCCGTAGGTCGGGCGCGCGCCCATCAGGTCGTCTTTGATGATCTTCTCGGCGCCAATGTCGGCTTTGGTTACGAAATCGCCCGCGCCTTTGACCGAGACCTGAAGGTTCTCGACCTCGCGGAAATCCTTGACCAATGCACGCCCCGCTTTGCGTGCCGCTTTGATCATGATGTTAAGATTCGCACTGCCGATCATTGTTCGCGCCCTTTGATGGATAAGGCGGGACGTATAGGGCGCAAGAGCGCAATTGCCAAGGGGGCAGAAACCTAGGCCGCTGGGGCATTCTTACGCAGCGTGCGGGTTGTTTTAAAAGCACAAGGTGACACCTTGGACCCAAAGCAATCAGCCCGAAGGAAATCCCATGTCCGACCAGATGCAAAAAATCGTCCTCGCCAGCCGCCCTGACGGCGCGCCCACGCCTGAGAACTTCCGTCTAGAGAGCGCGGATATGCCCCAGCCGGGCGACGGGGAAATCTTGGTCGAAGTGCACTACATGTCGCTTGATCCCTATATGCGGGGCCGCATGGATGATGCGAAATCCTACGCGCAGCCCGTGCCTATTGGCGGGCTCATGGAGGGCGGCAGCGTCGGCAAGGTGATCGCCTCCAAAGATCCGAGCTTTAACGTTGGCGATTTTGCCTTTGGTGCCTTTGGATGGGCGACCCACGGCGTTGCCCCGGCCAAGCAGTGCCAAAAGGTCGACGCCGAAGCCGTGCCGATCACCGCCTCGCTTGGTGTGCTGGGGATGCCCGGATTGACCGGTTGGTACGGGCTGAACGAAATCGGCCAGCCGAAAGAGGGTGAGACGCTTGTCGTCGCGGCCGCCACGGGGCCTGTCGGGTCGATCGTGGGGCAGTTGGCCAAGGCCAAAGGGCTGCGCACCGTCGGCATCGCGGGCGGGGCTAAGAAATGCGAGATCGCCACGCGCGACTTCGGCTTTGACGTCTGTCTTGACCACCGCGCCTATGACGACGCCAAATCCCTGCGCGCCGCGTTGAAAGAGGCCGCGCCGGATGGCATTGATATCTATTACGAAAACGTCGGCGGCAAAGTGCTGGATGCGGTACTGCCGCTGATGAACCCGCATGGCCGTATCCCGCTTTGCGGCATGATCGCGTGGTATAACGCAGGCGGGCTTGGTGCCGACGCGGAGGGCGCTGGCCTCACCGCGCCGCGGCTGTGGCGAACAATTTTGGTGAATTTCCTCACCGTGCGCGGCTTCATCATCTCGAACCACTGGAACCGCATGCCGGAGTTCCACCGCGAGGTGGCCCCGATGGTCGCGGCTGGACGTGTAAAAGTGAAAGAGGACATCACCGAGGGGCTGGAGAATGCGCCGCAGGCGTTCATCGACATGCTGAATGGCGGCAACACTGGCAAGGCAATCGTTAAGGTGAAGTAAGCCTTGCGCCTACCTTTGGCCCGGAATCAAGCCGCAGGCGCCGGGCCATCGCCTGCCCGTCCCCCGGGTAGGCGATTTGATGAGGCAAGGCGCTGCCCCTCAGCAACCCTCAGGCCCGCTGCAACTTCCGCGCCTCTTGCCCGGCCAGTTTCAACAACTCATCCATAAACGGTTTGCCCAGATCATCCTTGCGCACCGCCGCATACAGCCGCCGCGTTATGCCCTGTGCCGTCAAAGGCCGCGTGACGTAATCCGACGAATATTTCACCTCGCGCACCACCCAATCGGGCAGGACCGACACCCCGCGATTGGACGCCACCAATAGCAAGATCACCGCCGTTAGCTCGACCTGCCGGATCGCTGCAGGCTCGACCTTGGCGGGGATCAACAACTGGCTGAACACATCCAGTCGCGTCCGTTCCACCGGGTAGGTAATGAGCGTCTCACCACGAAAATCAGCCGCCTCCACAAAGGGTCTCTCGGCCAGAGGGTGGCTTTGCGACGCCACGAAAACCGGATTGTAATCAAAGAGTTCGACAAACTCGACCCCCGGCAGTTCTTCGGGATCCGATGACACCACCAGATCAACCTCTTCGCGCAGCAGAGCGGGCAGCGCGTCAAATGCCAGACCGGGGCGGATATCGACATCAACATCCTGCCAATGCCGCCGGAACTGCTCCAACACCGGGAAAAGCCACTCGAAACAGGCGTGGCATTCAATGGCAATATGCATCCGCCCCGTGCTGCCTGCCCGCAGCCCCGAGAATTCATCTTGCAAGGCTTCGACCTGTGGCAAGACCTGCTGCGCCAGTTTCAACAACCTCTGCCCGGCGGGCGACAGCTTCAACGGTTTTGAGCGCCGGACAAACAACTCAACCCCCGCCTGATCCTCCAAGCCCTTCACCTGATGACTTAACGCCGATTGCGTGATATTCATCTGATCCGCCGCGCGGGCCAGCCCGCCCGCCTCGTGAATGGCCTTGATTGTGCGCAGGTGACGGAACTCAATGTGCATGTGAGGCATTACTCATGTTCAAGATGAATGTTATGAGTTTGTCTCACAAGGCTAGATATGAGACAAGACGTGAAACCGCCAAAAGGATCTCTCAATGACCACGCCTGCCGTTTCCTTCGAAGTCTTCCCGCCCCGCACCGTCGGCGCGGCGTTCAAACTGTGGGATGCAGCTCAGGCGCTGGCCCCACTGGCGCCGCGTTTCTTCTCGGTCACCTATGGCGCGGGTGGCACGACCCGGGATCTGACCCATGATTCGGCACATGTGCTGCACCGTACCTCCGGTCTGCCTGTCGCCGGGCACCTGACATGCGTGGGGGCCAGCCGCGCGGAAACCATGGAAGTCGCCGATAAATTCGCCGAAGCGGGCATCAAAGACATCGTCGCCCTGCGCGGCGATCCGCAGGCGGGCACCGACAAATTCGCGCCCCACCCCGAAGGTTTTGCCGATAGCTGCGAGTTAATCGAGGCGCTGGCGAAAACCGGCAAATTCACCATCCGAGTGGGCGCCTACCCCGACCCGCACCCCGAAGCGGCCGACCAGCAGGCCAATATCGATTGGCTGAAACGCAAGTTCGACGCGGGCGCGGATGAGGCCTTGACCCAGTTCTTCTTTGAAGCCGATACCTTTCTGCGCTTCCGCGACGCCTGCGTCAAAGCAGGCATTGACAAACCGATCACGCCGGGCATCCTGCCAGTGGTGAATTGGACCTCAGCCCGCAAATTCGCCGTCAAATGTGGCACGCCCATCCCGGAATGGGTCGACCAAGCCTATGAAGCGGCGATCCGCGATGACCGTCATGACCTGCTGGCCCAAGCCATGTGCACCGAACTGTGCAGCGAATTGATCGACGAGGGCGTGGACGCACTGCATTTCTACACGCTCAACCGCGCCGAACTGACCCGCGATGTTTGCCGCGCCATCGGTGTGACACCGCAGGTTGATCTGTCGGACGTCGCGTAAACTTGGCACCTCGGGCGCAGGGGCTTGCCCCTGCCCCCTCGGGCGTATCCTCCGGCGAAATTCATCTGCCGGAGAAGACCATGCCCCGCATCGCCCAAAGCCCTGCTGACCTTTTGTCCCAATCCGAGGCCCTGAAACTGTCGGGGCTGGAGTTCATGCAGGCCATCCTCGACGGCACCAACCCCGGCCCGCCCATCGGCCAAACCATGGGCTATGCGCTGCATTCGGTCGAAGAGGGCCGCATCATCTTTCGCGGCGCGCCGAGCTTCGCCATGACCAACCCGATGGGCACGGTGCATGGCGGCTGGTACGGCACGCTGCTCGATCGGCGATGGCCTGCGCGGTGATGACGAAAGTGCCGCGCGGCTCGGTCTATACCACTTTGGAATACAAGATTAATATCCTGCGGGGCCTGCCCTTGGGGATGGAGATCGACTGCATCGGCGTGACCGATCACGTAGGCCGCTCCACCGGTGTGGCGCATGGTGAAATACGCGGGGTCGAGGATGGCAAACTCTATGCCACCGGCTCAACCACCTGCATCGTGATGAAGTTGGGCTAACGCCATCCATGAAAAAACCCCGGCGTGGACGGCGCCACGCCGGGGTCAAAACTCTTTCGGCAAAGAGTTAACCGTTCAGATCAGTCCCAGAAACCTTCGTCAACGCTGGGCAGCGCTTCCAGTTCTTCTTCGCTCAGGCGGGTGACATAGGCATAGGTTTGGTCGTCGACCGCCACGAGGTTCACGTCGGGCGTCGAAATCATGACATGTTTGTCACCAATATCGAGGAAACCACCGACTTCGGCCACGATACCGACCATTTGGCCGTTTTTGGAAAGAACGATGTCTTCGATCTCACCGATCTCGTTCCAGTCGGTGCCGATTTCGGAATATGCCGTGTTGGGGCTCCATTCGTCGCCGGCTTCGTTGATGGTGAAGATCTCTCCACCGGTGATATCCCGCGAGCGGATCAGATCGCCGCGCATCTCGTTCATCGCCACACTGTCGAGGTTGGAATGGTCGACCATATGGGCCTCTGCGAAAGCGGCGGTGCCTGCGATTGTTAGGGCAAGGGTGCTGGCTGTGAGCGTTTTCATGTCTCTCTCCTCTTTCGTTAATTGCTGTGGTTACAACGAAAGCTGCGAATTAACGTTCCAGAAAAAGCTAAAATTAACTATGGATTAGGGCGGAAACGCTGGTGCGGCACCGCGCGGCCAGCCCTCGCGGACAGGTGCCAGCCTCGCTGGAAAGAGTGACCGATGTACTAAAGGGGGGATGGTACCACCTCCTGGTCTCGAACCAGGGACCTCTTGATCCACAATCAAGCGCTCTAACCAACTGAGCTAAGGCGGCACTGGGGCGGATTTAGCGCCCGTGGCAGAGGAATGCAAGACCTCAGGGACAGAAGAATGGTCGGTTTTGGGCAGAATTTTCGCGTCATCCCGAGCGTCACCTTTTCCGGGGAAACTTCGGCGGCTGGCCATTGGTTCTTGCGCCCCTGCCCTTAAACCTCGCCTTCTTCAGTCCGCTCGGCTCAGAGGTGTGCCAGAAAACGGCATTGTAGCCCACCACGCGCCGCATAGAAGGTCAGCGTTTCCCGCCGGCATCCGCGCCTTGCCGAATCCCGGTCCCCAAAGCCCCGCAACACCGCAAGATCCCTTGCCTTTTCTGCCACGCCGCGCTAGCGATAAGCCCCACCAAACCGGAGGCTCCCATGGGCATCGACACCGAACGCGATATCGAAGCAAACCTGCAAATCGGCCCGACCGACAAAGGCATGGTCCGCCTTTTTGTCGAAGGGGACGGCGTTGAAATTCCGATGGATTTCACGCCCGAGGAAGCCCGCGAAATCGCCGAAGAAATCATGGCCGCAGCGAACCGCGCGGGAAAAAAGGGGCGCTAAGCCCCTTTGAGGGAACGGTAGCCTGCAGGGCATTGCGTTCTTCCAGCGCTCTGCCAAGGCACCCTTTCGAAGCAAAAACTGCGCCCGGCCCCACAATCAAGACCAGTTCGGCACCATATCTGGATCGCGCAGCCGATGCAGGCGCCGGGCGGCATGGGTCGCGAATTTTTGCACCATCACCTTGCGCCGGGCGGGCGCAAGTTTGGTCTCATCGCTCATCCGAACGATCTCGGCCCCATAGGCGTCACCGATGATAAGACCGCTGTCCTCCGGCAGCAGCTCGACCGGAAAATCACTGTCGACGGCCCAAAAGAACCGGTCCGCCCATTCCAAATAGCCCTCCCATTTTGCATCACCCATGAAATCGGCGCGGCAGGATTTACATTCGACGATCCAAATCTCCCCCTTGGGGCCAAGTGCCATCACGTCCACCCGCAGGCCGCGCGTTGGCACCAGTTCCTCAACAGAGGCGAAACCCAGATCGGCCAAATGCCGCATCACCCCCCGCGCCAGAAGCTGACCGGGTTGGAACTGTCGTATCTCGTTTTCCATCATAGCGACAAATATGAACATTTGGTGAACATTCGCAAGAGCCCAAACCGGAAAGTTTGGTATTTCCCGCACAACCCCCTATCTTCAAACAAGCAAAGCGAGGGGGCCCATGGCACAACGCGAACCGATGAGTGAGACACAGGCGCGCGGGGTGCGCTATGCCCGTGAATTGGAGGGCCATTTGACATGGCTCGACACATTCTCAGGCACGGCGCTTGGTGTCCTCGCCGTGGCCTCGGGCATCTACACCTACCTTGGCGTTTCCTCACTGCTTGATGACAACGGCGCCATGTCGGCCTTTGCCGCGATCGCCTATTCCGTGGCGGTTTCGGTCGGTATCTTCGTCTTTTGGTCCTATCTCCTGCGGCTCTTCCCTGCCGTGCGCACGACACGGGCGCGGATGGGGCTTTTGGGGGCGATGGGTCTCGGCTCCGTGGCGATCATCGCGATGTCGAGTTGGCTGAACGCCGCGGCGCTGGCCGGGTCGGCGGCGGTCGAACAGCATCTGGCCGAAACGGTGCAAGACTACCAAGGCGCGCTAGAACGCACCCATGAAATTGCCCTTTCCGCACAAGGGCTTGAGCGTGACGTGGCGCGGGTTAGACAGAGTTTCGAGGACCTGAGCGAACAAGAGGCCGCGGGCAGCCTTTCGGGCCTTGCCGGGCGCGGCGCGGTGTTCCGTGTCCTGCGGCAGAAATCGGCGGAATTGGCAGGGCTAGAGGCGCAGATCGCCACGCAGACCCCGCTGGTGAATGACGCCTTTGCAGAGGGCAACCAAATCCTCAGCCGGATGCGCGCGCTGACGGTAGAGCCCGGCCCGGTCCAAGCACGCTCGGTCGAGTTTTCCGAACAGGCCGTGCGCCTTGCCGGTCTGATCACCCGTTTGCGGCAACTTTCGGTCGCACCACTGGTTGAACGCGCGGCGCAGGATTTGGCGGCCTCCGTCGTGCTGCCGGAACTGGACGGCAGCAACGAAGAACAGCGCGGGGCGCAGGGCGCAACGATCACCTCGGTGCTCGAAGTGCTGGCGCAGCGCGCAGCGACATTGGAACGCGCGGCGCAGGATGTGCAGGCCATGCCGCCCGCCGCCGACACGACCTATACCCCGATTTCCAGCGCCGATGCGGTGATCCTCTATGCGCGCAACTTCGTACCCTCTTGGGCCGGTGCGATTGCGATTGACCTGTTGCCCGCCGTGCTGGTGATGATCCTCGCCATTACCCAAGGCGCGATCCGCTCTGGCCGCGAGGGGGCCGCGGTCGAAGACACGCTGACCCTTGCCGAGCTGCGCGCAGCACTGGCCGCCGTGCGCGATGTCGATGTGGCGATGCAAGAAAGCCCCGCCCACAAACGCCCCACCGCCGAAGCCGCCCCTTTGCCCAATGAGAGCGTGCGTGAAGACGCTCCCGGCCACGTCACGCCGATAAAAAGCACATGAGCGAGGAGACTTCGGAAGAAATGGAAGGCACCCGCCGCCCGCCCATCGTCGGGCGGGTGCTGATCGGCGTGCTGATCTTTCAACTGGGCCTCGCGGTGCTGCTGTTCTGGGGCGATTTAGGCGAAGGACTGCGCCTGCCCGGCTTTGGCCCGCGCGCACCGGAACTGACCGAGCCCATCCGCCCCGGCGACCAGACCCGCCGCTTTCGCCCCGATCGCGCGCCAAATCCCGGCCAGCCGATGCCCGATACCGCCCTGCCCGACCGGCTGATCCTGACGCCCGTCTCTGGCGGTCGCGCGGCATTGTTAGAAGGCACCATCGAAGCAGGCGATGCAGAGCGGATCGCCAAGCAATTGGCGGAGCTTACCCCCGCGCCCGAGGAAATCTATCTCAACTCCCCCGGCGGGTCGGTCCGCGATGCGCTGGAACTGGGCCGCTACCTGCGCCGCGAAGGGTTTGACACCGCGCTGCGTGAGGGCGACATCTGCTATTCCGCCTGCCCCTACCTGCTGGCCGCAGGCGAGGCACGCACTGTCCCCGACAGCGCCTCGGTCGGGGTGCATCAGCACTACTTTGGCGAAAGCACGATCCTGCCCGCCTTTGTCGCCGTTGAGGATATCCAACGCGGCCAAGGAGAGGTGATGCGCTATCTGGATGACATGGGGGTAGACCCGCTGGTGATGCAGCATGCGCTGGTCACCCCGCCCGATGAAATCTACGTGCTGCTGCCGGAAGAGTTACGCCGCTATGGCTTTATCCCTTCTGAGGACTGAGCGGAGCGCAGAAGTTTTGCAAATCCACCTTCGCCCCCTTGCCGCAGCCCCCCATGGACCCTACATCGGGGGTCGACGGGTTCTGCCCTGTTCGTGAACGTTACATTCCAGTGGCCTTAAGCAAATCCGAGGGAGCTGGCTCTGTCCGAGCCCTGGTTCGGTTACCTGGCGCCCACCTGTACATACAGGTCCTCGGGAATATAAAACAGCAGCGGCAGGCGCGGTTCCCGTCACTTTTCCCAAGATAATGATGTGGTTGATGGCCCCTCGGGGCCACTTTCCCTTGCGTTTAAAACGCTTCGGGACGGGCCTCGCGTGCCATGTGGTCGAGCACGGCGTTCACAAAGCTCGGCTCGCGCCCTTCGGGGAAGAACGCATGCGCCACGTCGACATATTCCTTGATCACCACGCGCGGCGGCGTCTCATCATGGCGGAACTCGGCACCGGCGGCGCGGAACAGTGCACGCAGGGTCGGGTCGATCCGGGCGATGGCCCATTTGGCGACGATGGCACGGTTGGCCATCTGGTCGATCGGTGCCTGATAGTTCACCGCATCTTCAAGCACGCGAGAGAAGTGATCGACATCCCCTCCTGCATTTCGTCGCCCTCATAGACGGCGCCGAAACGGTGGTCGATGAACTCGTGACGCACGACATCGACCGTCTGCGCGGAATGTTCCATCTGGAACAGCGCCTGCACGGCATAGAGCCGCGAGGCCGACTTCATCTTACGTTTCTGATTGCCCGAAAGCGCGTTGCTGGTCATGCGAGGTTTGATCCATCCGTGTCGCCGGCCATCAAAGTGTCCTGCCCGAATGGCTTGAACCCGATGCCCTTGCTCTGGCGGCCCCATTTACGAGCGAGCGCGATAAGATGCAAGGCCGCAGCCGCCGCACCGCCACCTTTGTTTTGCCCCTCAGGGTCGGCGCGAACTTCGGCCTGTTTCTTGTTCTCGACTGTCAGGATGCCGTTGCCGATGCAAAGCCCTTGCAGACCAAGCAGTTGCAGGGCGCGGCTGCTGTCGTTGCAGACGGTTTCATAATGCGTCGTCTCGCCACGGATCACGCAGCCAAGCGCGACATAGCCGTCAAAATTGCTGCCTCGGTCGGAAATGCCGATGGCGGTGGGGATTTCCAGCGCGCCGGGCATCTCGACGACCTCATAGGCGGCACCTGCAGCCTCAAGCTCGGCCTTGGCGCCGGCCAGCATGCCGCCCGCAATGTCCGAGTAATAGGGCGAAACGACGATCAGCAGCTTCACCGGCTCATCAAATTCCGGGCGCGGCAGGATGGTGTGTTCTTCGGCGGAAGCCATGGCGATTACTCCGTGGTGATGGGCCGGGTGCCCACGATTTCCAGCGCATAGGCATCAAGGCCCAGATAGCGCGTGTCGGGATTGTCGGTCAGCAGGACCAGTTCATGCAGGCCCATCGACGACAGGATCTGCGCGCCCAGCCCGGTGCGTTTGATCGTGCGCGGGCGCTCATCGTCTTCTGCATCCAGCCGCAGACGCGGGTAAGGGTCGCGGAACAGCACCACGGCCCCCGCCCTTCATCGGCGATGATCTGCATCGCGCGGGGCAATTCATCCGCCGGGCTGGGGCCAAGGCCCAGAATGTCTTCCAGCGCGTTGATCGCATGGGTCCGGATCAGCACCGGCTCGGGGGTTGAGATATCGCCCTTGGTCAGCACCACATGGTCAGTGCCCGTGATTTCGTCAGAGAAGACCCGCATCTGCCAGTCTCCACCATAAGCCGAGGTCACGGTGCGGCTGTCCCGCTCAACCAGCAGGTTGTCGTGTTTGTGGCGGTAGGTGATTAGATCGCTGATCGTGCCGATCTTAAGCTTATGCTCGGCGGCGAATTCCACCAAATCCGGCAGACGCGCCATTTCGCCATCATCTTTCATGATCTCGCAGATCACGCCCGAAGGATGCAGGCCAGCAAGCCGCGAAATATCGACCGCCGCTTCGGTATGTCCGGCACGCACCAGCACGCCACCATCGCGGGCGCGCAGTGGGAAGACATGGCCGGGGGTCGCGATATCCGCCGAGCCGGCTTGCTCAGAGATCGCCACCGCCACGGTCAGCGCACGGTCTGCCGCAGAAATGCCCGTGCTCACGCCTTCGCGTGCTTCGATGCTGACGGTAAAGGCCGTTTCATGCCGAGACGAATTGTTCACCGCCATCATCGGCAGGCCCAGATGATCAACCCGCGCTGAGGTCATCGGCAGGCAAATCAACCCGCGCCCATGGGTCGCCATGAAATTGATCGCCGCGGCATCGGCAAACTGCGCCGGGATCACCAGATCGCCTTCGTTCTCGCGGTCCTCATGGTCCACCAGAATGAACATGCGACCTTGGCGCGCGTCTTCGATGATGTCTTCGATCGGCGAAATCGCGTCGCTCAGCCCTGTCTCGACCGGTCCGGGTTTGTCAAATTGCATCGGCTGCTTCCATCTATCTGTTGCCCGGCTCTTAGCCTGACCTGCGCCGCTTGGCCAGAGCGTGCCCCGAAGGGCGCTGCGTTACATCTCGTTCAGACGTGCCACATACCGCGCCAGCGTGTCGATTTCGAGGTTGACCAGATCGCCAACCCTGGCGTCACCCCAAGTGGTCACCTCTTTGGTATGCGGAATGAAGTTGATGCCAAAATCGCAGCCTTCGACGTCATTCACCGTCAGCGAGGTGCCGTTCAGCGCCACGGAACCCTTGGGCGCGATGAACCGCGCCAAATCCTTCGGCGCGCGCAGCGTCACGCGGGTGCTGTCGCCCTCATCTTTCATCTCGATGATCTTGGCCACGCCATCGACATGGCCCGAGACGATATGCCCGCCCAGCTCATCGCCCACCTTCAACGCGCGTTCAAGGTTCACGCGCCGCCCTTCGGCCCAATGCTGGCCTAGGTTGGTCTTGGCCACCGTCTCGGCGCTGATCTGTACCTCGTACCAATCATCGCCCAGCCCCACGACCGTCAGGCAGACCCCGTCGCTGGCGATTGACGCGCCCATGTCGATGCTGCTGGTGTCATAGCCGGTCTGAATGCGCGCGCGCAGGTCGCCTTCCTGTTCCAGCTTGGTCACGCTGCCAACGTCTGTGATAATGCCGGTGAACATGGATAGGCTCCTTTGCTGTTTGGCGCAGTGGTAAACCCGCGCACCGCCACAGGCAAGAGCGGGTGACGCCACATTGTCGCCCCTATTATATGGTGGTTAAGGGTAAAACACGCCGATTTAGGACCCGTATGACCGTGACCGCTGCCCCCGCCCGCACCTTCCTGTTCCTGCAAGGCCCGCATGGGCCTTTCTTCAACAGTCTGGGCAAGATGCTGCGCCGGGCGGGCGCTGAGGTCTGGCGCGTAGGGTTCAACGCGGGCGACCGGGCCTTTTGGTTTCATCCGTCGACCTACATTCCCTATCGCGGCACGGTCGAGGAGTGGCCGAGCGTTTTCGCCACCCTGTTAGAGCAAAAACAGGTCACCGACATCGTGCTTTATGGTGACACACGGCCCATCCACGCCGAAGCGGTGGCCGAGGCCAAGCGCCGCGGCATCACCGTGCATGTTTTCGAGGAAGGCTATATGCGGCCCTATTGGGTCACCTATGAGCGCGGCGGCTCAAACGGCAACTCGCGCCTGATGGAGATGACCATTCCGCAGATGCAGGCCGCGCTGGCGCGCTCGGACATGGAAGCCCCCTGCCCCCGGCCACTGGGGCGACATGCGGCACCACATCTTTTACGGCGCGCTTTACCATTGGTTCGTGATGTTCCGAAACGGCGACTACCGCAATTTCAAACCGCACCGCAGCCTGCCGGTGACCAAAGAATTCCGCCTCTACCTGAAACGCCTGCTGCTGATGCCGGTGCTGGCCGCCGACCGTTTGCTGGCGACGCTAAAAATCCGGCTGGGCGGCTTTCCCTATCATCTGGCGCTGCTGCAACTTGAGCATGATTCCTCTTTCCAAAAGCATTCACCCTTCGACACGATGGCCGATTTCCTAGAGTTGGTGATCGAAGGCTTTGCCAAGGGCGCGCCGCAGCACCACCACCTCGTCATCAAGGCGCATCCGTTGGAGGATGGCCGCGTCCCCGTGCGGCGCGATGTCAAACGGCTGGCACGTGCCTTCGGCGTTTCAGACCGGGTGCATTTTGTCCGCGGCGGCAAGCTGGCACAGCTTTTGAACGACACCCGCAGCGCGGTCACGGTGAACTCTACCGCCGGGCAACAGGTGCTTTGGCGCGGCATCCCCCTCAAGGTCTTTGGCCGGGCGGTCTATTCCCAGCCAGAATTCGTGTCGGACCAGCCTTTGCCGGATTTCTTTGCCACGGCCAGCCGCCCCGACAACCGCGCCTATAAGGATTACCGCCGCTATCTGCTTGAAACTTCTCAGGTTCCGGGCGGGTTCTATGCCGCGCGGGGGCGGCGGCAATTGCTGCGCCAAGTGGTCGATATGATGCTCGCGCCCGACGATCCATATGACGCGCTGGAACAGGGCACCGCGGCCCCTCGGCAACAGTTGCGGGTCGTCACCTGAGTTAACCCATTCCGGCCTGTAGATTTTTTCGTTAGGCTGCGCTAAGTTGCAAAGTAATACGCCAAAACAATTGGCGATTTCGAGGCAGATATTTCAGGTCGAGGAGACCGGGCAGTGAAATCCGTATCTTTCCGGTGGGCGCGTCCCGTCGCAGCACTGGCGGCAGTGGCCGTCATCTCATCTTGTGGTTTGCCGCAGGTCGGGCCGAACAAGCGCCAAATCTATGCAGGCTCCGTTCAGCGCGAGGGCGATGCCTTTGTCGTCAGCGTGAACGACCGCGTCACCCGTGCCACCGCCGTGGCCCCCGCGCTTGGCTTTTCCGAAAGCTTTAAAAACGCAGGCCGGGTCGGCTCTGACACGATCCAACCGGGCGACATCCTTGGCATCACCGTTTACGAAAACGTCGACGATCCGCTACTGGGTGTCGAAGGTGCCCCTGCCACCCTGCTGGAAGAAGTGCAGGTCGATGGCGCGGGTTTTATCTTTATTCCCTACGCGGGCCGCATCCGCGCCGCGGGCAACACGCCCGAGGCCATCCGCCGCATCATCACCCAAAAATTGGGCGAACAGACCCCCGACCCGCAGGTCGAAGTGCGCCGCGCGGCAGGCGATGGCTCAACCGTGTCGCTGATTGGCTCCATCGGCGCGCAGGGCGTCTATCCCATCGAACGCCCCACCCGCACGCTGGCCGCCATGCTGGCCCGCGCAGGCGGTGTGACCATCATTCCCGAAATCGCTCAGGTCACCGTGATCCGTGGCGGGCAGCGGGGCAAAATCTGGTTCCAAGACCTCTATGATCACCCCGAACTCGATATCGCGCTACGCCCCGGCGACCGTATCTTGGTCGAAGAGGATACACGTTCATTCACCGCACTTGGCGCCACAGGCGGTCAGGCCCGCGTGCCGTTTGAATCGCAAAACCTGTCACTGCTCGAAGGCATCGCACAGGTCGGCGGGCTGAGCCCGATCTCGGCTGACCCAACCGGCGTCTTCGTCTTCCGCAACGAGCCGGAAGCAGTTGCCGAACAGGTGTTGGGCCGCAGTGATCTGACCGGCGCGCAGCGTATGGTCTATGTGACCGATCTGACCAAGCCCAACGGCATGTTCATGGCCCGTGACTTCGTTATCCGCGACGGTGACACGATCTATGTGACCGAAGCCCCCTTCACCCAGTGGAGCAAGGTGATTTCGGCCATCACAGGCACGGCAAGTTCGGCCGACAGCATCTCATCGCTCACCAGCGGCTGATCCACGCCGGTGGCCTTTGAAGCTGACCCATACCAATACTCTGCCGCCGGTCCCGAAAGGAGCCGGCGGCTTTTCGTATATAACGGCGGGTTTCTGACGCAGCGGCGGGTGCGGCGCATTTTGCAGCTGTCGGGCCATTCCTTGCGTCTTGGCCTGCCCGGCCCCGATGATGCCGTGGCGGTCTGGGGCAACTCCCCCACCGCGCATCGCGGGCTGGCGGTGGCGGCAAAGCGCGGCGTGCCGGTGATCCGTGTGGAGGACGCATGGCTGCGCTCCCTCCACCCCGGCCGCGCCGGAGAGCCGCCCTTGGGGCTGCTGATCGACAGCCGGGGCGCCCATTTCGACCCCGCCCAACCTTCTGACCTTGAAGAACTTCTTGCCCATCATCCGCTGGACAACACCGCCCTACTGGACCGCGCGCGGGGCGGCATGGCGCAGATGGCAGAGGCGCATCTGACCAAATACGCGGGCTTTGACCTCGGCACCCCTGCCCCTGAACCGGGCTATGTGCTGGTGATCGACCAGACCCGCGGCGACGCTTCGGTCACCGCTTCGGGGGCGGATCGCGCACGGTTTCTGGAAATGCTCGTCTTCGCGCAAGAAGAACACCCCGGCGCGCGGGTCATCATCAAGACTCACCCAGAGACCGCGCAGGGATATCGTCCCGGCCATTTCGGCCCCGAGGATACCAATGACCGGATCACCCTGCTGACCGATCCCATCAGCCCTTGGGCGTTGTTCGAAGGCGCTGTCGGCGTCTATACCGTCTCCTCGCAAATGGGGTTCGAGGCGATCTTTGCCGGGCACAGGCCGCGCGTCTTTGGCCAGCCTTTCTACGCGGGCTGGGGGCTGACGGAGGATGAATTCCCCGTCCAACGCCGCCAGCGCCGCCTTAGCCGCGCGCAGCTCTTTGCGGCGGCGATGATCCTCTATCCCACGTGGTACGACCCCTACCGCGACGGGCTCGGCAGTTTCGAGACCGCTCTCACCGCGCTCACAGCACATGCCCGCGCGTGGCGGGAAGATCACCCCGGTTGGGACGCATGGGGCATGCGCCTGTGGAAGCGCCGTCCGCTGCAGCAATTCTTTGGCGCGTCAACGCCGCTTCGCTTTCGCAAAGGCGCGGCAGAGACGCCGCAGCCGCCCCGTCGCGCCATGGTCTGGGCCAGCAAGGCAGAGACCGCGCCTCAAGGTGCGTTGCGGGTCGAAGACGGGTTTCTTCGCTCACGCGGGCTGGGGGCCGAACTGGTCCCGCCCCTGTCGCTGGTCTGCGATGATCTGGGCATCTACTACGACCCCCAAGGGCCAAGCCGTCTGGAAAAATGGATCGAAATACGCGCCGAATTGCGCCCCGATCAACTGGCCCGCGCCCGCGCGCTGATCGACAGGCTCACCGGCGCGGGGCTGAGTAAATACAACCTTGGCGGCGCCGCGCCCGATCTGCCCCCGGGCCGCCGCATCCTTGTGCCCGGTCAGGTGGAAGATGACGCTTCGATCCTCACTGGCACAGACACCGTGCGCAGCAACGCGGCCCTGCTGGCCGCCGCCCGCACCGCCAACCCGGATGCCGTGATCCTCTACAAACCCCACCCCGATGTCGAAGCGGGCCTGCGCAAAGGCGCGACCGAGGCGGGCGACGCCGATCTGATCCTGCACCACGGCGACCCGATGGCGCTTTTGGATCAGGTCGATGCGGTTTGGACCATGACCTCGCTCTTGGGGTTCGAAGCCCTGCTGCGCCGCGTGCCGGTCGTGACCTTGGGCGCGCCTTTTTACGCAGGCTGGGGGCTGACCGAAGACCGGAGCGATGTGCCGCCCGCCGCCGGGCGCAACCGACGTTGGAAGGGCTGGTCCATGCTGCCCTCATCGACTACCCGCGCTACCGCGATCCGCTAAGCGGCCTGCCCTGCCCCGTCGAAGTGGTGGTCGAACGGCTGGCTTCCGGCAGCCTGCCCCGCGCCGGGCTGGGCAACCGGCTGCTGTCGAAACTTCAAGGGGTCTTTGCCAGCCAGAGCCACCTCTGGCGGCGGTAGCGTTTAGTCGGCCGCGTTCCGACGCCAAACGTGCAGCAAGTCCGGCCCGATCTGCTGGCTCGATTGCAGGGCAAAGCGCGGCGCCTCGGCCAGCCGCGAAAGACCGAGCGCTCCGATCCCCGGCAGACCTTCGGCGCCGATCACCAGCCCAGCGGTAAAGCCCACCAGCCGATCGACCAAATCCGCCTCAATCAAGGACGCGGCCAAGGCGCTGCCGCCCTCGCAGAAGATACGGGTGAGCCCATGGCCCGCCAGTTGCCGCAACACATCAGTGGGGTTCAATTGCGCCCCCGCGCGGCGCAGGGCAGCATCGTGGCCCCCAGATCGGACCACGCTTTGACCAAGGCCGGATCGGCATCCGTGCCATGGCAGAGGATCAACGGCACCTCTGCCGCCGTCCGCGCCAACTGCCCCATCAGCGGCAGGTCAAGCCTGCGCGAGACGACGACGCGGGCCGGTTGCTGGGCGACGCCAAGACCGCGCACCGTGAGGCTTGGATCATCCTTGCGCGCGGTGCCTGCCCCGACCATCACCGCGTCGTGCCGCGCGCGCATGGCATGGGTCAACCGCCGCGCCGGGGCGTCGGTGATCCACTGGCTCTCGCCCGTACCGGTGGCGATGCGCCCGTCAAAGGAATTGGCCAGCTTCAGCGTGAGCATCGGACGGCCCAAATCGGTACGGCAGAAGAAACCCGCGTTATCCGCGCGGGCCGCGTCTTCGTGCAGCCCGACTGAGACCTCGATCCCCGCCGCGCGCAACATCGCGATGCCGCGTCCGTTCACCCGCGCGTCGTCATCTTGCGTCGCGATCACTACCCGCGCCACGCCTGCGTCGATCAGCGCCTGCGCGCAAGGCGGTGTCTTACCGTGGTGGGAACAGGGCTCAAGCGTGACATAGACCGTCGCCCCGCGCGCCGCAGCGCCCGCCTGCGCCAGCGCCTGCGGCTCTGCATGGGGGCGCCCGCCGGGCTGGGTCCAACCGCGCCCAACGATCCGGGCGCCTTGCGTGATCACACAGCCGACCGCCGGGTTGGGCCAGACATTGCCCTGCCCGCGCCGCCCCAAGGACAGCGCCAGCGCCATGAACCGCACGTCGCTCACCCTATCGCCGGTCACTCTTCCGGCAGGGCGTCGGGCCGCAGTTCTTGGACGAATTTATCGAAATCATCCGCGGCTTGGAAGTTCTTGTAAACAGAGGCGAAACGCACATAGGCCACGGTGTCGATCCGGGCCAGCGCCTCCATCACGATCTCGCCGATGTGTTTCGAGCTGATGTCGGTCTCGCCCATGCTTTCCAACCGCCGCACGATGCCAGAGATCATCTGATCGATACGCTCGGGATCGATGGGGCGTTTTTGCATGGAGATGCGGATCGAGCGTTCCAGCTTGTCGCGGTCAAAGTCTTCGCGTTTGCCAGAGGTTTTGATCACCACAAGATCGCGCAGCTGCACCCGTTCATAAGTGGTAAAACGACCCCCGCAGGCCGGGCAAAACCGTCTGCGCCGGATCGAGACGTGATCCTCGGCCGGGCGGCTGTCTTTCACTTGGGTGTCGATATTTCCGCAAAACGGGCAGCGCATGGGCCGTCCCCCTCTTCATCCTGCCTCACTTGTGGGGCGCGCGGCCCTCTTGTCAAAACTTATAGGGGAGCCGCGAGGTTTTGGGTAGAGAAGATTTCCACAGCTAGATGTTGCGTTCAAAAATGTGTCATGGACCCAACGCCATGCCCCTGCGTTGGTCAGCCAAGGACATAAACGGAGTATGCTATGACCAAGACACTTTTCCTCACCGGTGCCTCCAGCGGGATCGGCGCGGCCACCGCGCGAGCCGCAGCCAAGGCGGGCTGGAACATCGGCCTGTTCGCCCGCAGCGAAGAGAAACTGAATGCCCTCGCCGATGAGATCGGTGATCAGGCGCTGGTGCTCGTGGGCGACGCCACCGATTACGACACGCAGAAACAGGCGCTCGACAAGCTCGCCGATCACTTTGGCGGGGTCGATGCGGCATTCGCCAATGCCGGACGTGGCACCAGCCCGGCGGGCACCGAAAAGGGCGATCCGCAGGATTGGAAGGCGATGGTAGACCTCAATATCATGGGCGCGCTCTATACCGCTCATGCCGCCATGCCGCATCTGCGCAAAACGACCGGGCAATATGTCGTCACCGGCTCTGCCGCAGGACGGCGCCATATCCAAGGCTCGATTTATAGCGCCACCAAATGGTTCATCCACGGCTTCGCGGGCAATCTGGCGGATGAGATGGCCGAATGGGGTGGCCGCTGCATGGTGGTGTCCCCCGGCATGGTCGATACGGCCTTTTTCGATGAGGCCAAACCCGACAAGCTGCAACCTGAGGACGTGGCAAATGCCGTCATGCATGCGCTCGACGCGCCTGCGCGGGCGGCGGTGCGTGAAATCCATCTGATGCCGACGGGCTAAGCCCGGTCCGGTCCGGCGTCAGTCGGGCCGGAAATGCGCCGCGATTTGGCGGTGATGGGGGGCGTTGCGGTGCTCGAACAGATAGATGCCCTGCCATGTCCCCAGCATCATCCGCCCCCGCCCCACGGGGATGCTGAGGCTGACGGGCAGAACCGAGGCTTTGATATGCGCAGGCATGTCATCCGGCCCTTCCAACAGATGCGTGAGATAGCCCATTTGCGGCGCATCCGCAGGCGGCACCAGCCGCGCGAAATAGGCCAAGAGGTCGCGCTGCACGTCTGAATCGGCGTTCTCTTGGATCAACAGCGAGGCAGAGGTGTGCCGCACAAGGAGCGTCAGCAGCCCCTCCCCCTGCCCGGCAAGCCAGCGGGCCACATCATCGGTGAATTCGTAGAGCGCCTGCCCGCGCGTTTCGACGGTAAATACAGTCTGCATCTTAGCAGGCTCCCCAATTTTGCGCGTCAGCGTCCCAGCATTGGCCCGCCGCCTGTTTCGCATCGCTGAGCGCAAAGAGCCCCAGTTCCGCCGTGCCGCTGTCGCAGGTAAGCGCCGCGATCTCTCGGCCCTGCTCGGTCACTGTCACACCGCCATTGCTGGTTTGATCAATCTTGTCGTATGCGCCGTAGACCTCATAGGAAAACGCCCCGTTGCGAAAGGTCGTGCTCTCCCAAATGGCGCGACCAATCCCCGGCCAAGGCTGATGCGCGACCTCCTTGATCGGAGCGCTCAGCCTCAGGTCAGGCGCGGTGTGAGGGCCAAAGCGGTAGGTCACGCGATCCCCGGTGATACAGACATCCAACTGCTTGGTGCCCCTGCCGGTCGTACAGCTCAAAACCGTGGTGCTGCCTGCGTCGCAAAGGGCAGCGGCTTGGCTGACGCCGAGGGTCAGAAACAGGCTGGCAAGAACGAGACGCATGAGATTGATCCACCGCAACATCCCACGCAGGATAGGCCCGAGGTGCCGCGCAAACAACGGTCTGGGTCAGAGTGTGGCTCTAGAAATCTTCCAACTCGATCAGGTGGTCCAAACAGAACTGGCGCGCATGGTGGCTAGGCAGGTTCTCTCCCGCGCGGCGCAGGGTGACGGAATAGGACTGCCGGATATCGCCGTTCACCCGCTCGAGATCGGTGGTGAAAACAACGCCGGTTCGGCCCACACCGCTGAGCGACGGCCCACGGGGCGTTTTGATGAAAAGCCGCTCACTGCGCGGCAGGCCCAAAACATCCTGCGCAAACTCCGCAGCGGCGCACCAGACGTGACGCGCGCCTGCGCCGTGGTCTTCGATCACTTCAAAATCACGCGCGGTGAGGGGCACGACGACCAACCAATTCTCGGCCCGATAGGCCTGCGCGGCGGCTTGCAGCGGCAGCACCAAGCACAGAAGGGTAAGGAGAGTTTTGCGCATCATGGGATCCTCCTTGGGATATCCCATTGATGTAAGCGGCGCGCGCGGCAGGTCAAAGGCCCACCCCGCAAAGGAAACGCGGCCACCGGGGCCGCGCATCGTTTTATTGATCAAGGAAGCTGCGCAGCTTGCGCGAACGGCTCGGGTGTTTGAGCTTGCGCAGTGCCTTGGCTTCGATCTGGCGAATACGTTCGCGGGTGACCGAGAACTGCTGACCGACTTCTTCGAGCGTGTGGTCGGTGTTCATGCCGATACCAAACCGCATCCGCAGGACACGCTCCTCCCGCGGGGTGAGCGAGGACAGCACGCGGGTCGTGGTCTCCTTGAGGTTTTCCTGAATGGCGCTGTCGAGCGGCAGCACGGCATTCTTGTCCTCAATGAAATCGCCCAGTTGGCTGTCTTCCTCATCGCCGATGGGCGTCTCAAGGCTGATCGGCTCTTTGGCGATTTTCATCACCTTGCGGACCTTTTCGAGCGGCATCTGCAGCTTCTCGGCCAGTTCCTCTGGCGTCGGCTCGCGGCCGATTTCGTGCAGCATCTGACGACCGGTCCGAACCAGCTTGTTGATCGTCTCGATCATATGCACCGGAATACGGATGGTGCGCGCCTGATCGGCGATCGAACGGGTGATCGCCTGACGGATCCACCACGTCGCATAGGTGGAGAACTTGTAGCCGCGGCGGTACTCGAACTTATCCACGGCCTTCATCAGGCCGATGTTACCTTCCTGAATAAGATCAAGGAATTGCAAGCCGCGGTTCGTGTACTTCTTGGCGATGGAGATGACGAGGCGCAGGTTCGCTTCGACCATTTCCTTCTTGGCCTGACGGGCTTCTTTTTCGCCCTTCTGGACCTGCTGCACGATACGGCGGAATTCAGAGATATCAAGACCGACATACTGACCGACCTGCGCCATGTCAGCGCGCAGTTCTTCGACCTTGTCGCTGGAGCGTTCGATAAACATCTGCCAACCGCGACCGGACTTCTCGGCCATCCGCTCCATCCAGTTGGGATCAAGCTCGTAGCCACGGTAGTTGTCGACGAACTCCTTGCGGTTGATGCGCGCTTGGTCGGCGAGCTTTACCATCGCGCTGTCGATCTGCATGATGCGGCGGTTGATGCCGTAAAGCTGGTCGATCAGGGCTTCGATACGGTTGTTGTGCAGGTGCAGTTCATTCACCAACAGCACGATCTCGGACCGCAGCTTTTGGTACATCGCTTCCTGATCTTTGGTGAAAGACCCGTCTTCGTTCAGCGTGGCCGAGATACGGCTGTCCTGCATCGCGCTGAGCTTTTCGTAGTCGTCGGCGATGATGTCGAGCGCTTCGAGAACCTGAGGCTTCAGCGCCGCTTCCATGGCCGCAAGGCTCATGTTGGCCTGTTCGTCCTCATCGTCGTCGTCGTCGGATGAGATCGGGTTGCCGTCGGCGTCGTACTCGGGCTTGGCTTCTTCGCTCTTGGTCTCGGTCCCGGCGGCAGGGGCCACGACCGGCGTGGTTTCTTCCTCATCGCCCATCTGCGTGCCAAAAGTCGCCTCAAGGTCGATCACGTCGCGCAGCAAAATGTCTTCGGACAGAAGTTCGTCGCGCCAGATGGTAATCGCCTGAAACGTCAGCGGGCTTTCGCAAAGCCCCGCGATCATCGTGTTGCGGCCGGCCTCGATCCGCTTGGCGATGGCGATCTCGCCCTCACGGCTAAGCAACTCAACGCTGCCCATCTCGCGCAGGTACATGCGGACCGGGTCATCGGTGCGGTCGAGTTTTTCAGAGGTGCCAGACGACAACGCCACATCACGGTTGGACTCGGTGGTCGTGACTTCGGTCGAGCCTTTGTTCTCTTCCTCTTCGGCCTCTTCGTCTTCGATGATGTTGATGCCCATTTCCGACAGCATCGACATCACGTCTTCGATTTGTTCCGAGCTTACCTGATCGGGCGGCAGCACTGTGTTGAGCTGATCATAGGTGATATAGCCCTTCTCGCGGGCCTCGCCGATCATCTTCTTCACGGCGGCTTGGCTCATGTCGAGCGAGTGGCCAGCCTCTGAATCGTTGCTCTTTGCGTCGTCATTCGTATCTTTGGCAGCCATCTCATGCTCCTTCAGCGCGTCAGCGCGAATCATCCGCAGACGATTCGGTTTTCCGAATCATGCGGGGTTATTGGTGATTCTTAAACCCGTTGCCCAGCATTTTCAAAAAGTCCTGCAAATGGGCCACGCTGATGCCTCATCCGCGACCCTTCGACTTCTCATATTTAATCGTTCCCAAGAGCGCATCCAGTGCGCTGCGTTCATCGCGGTCCATGGTCATGCCGTTGTCGCCCACGTCGAATTCCCCGTTGCTTTCTTCCTGCGCGCTGCGGCGGGCAAGGTCGGCGGCGCGGGCCGCTTCGCTCAGACGCCAGGTTACCCCCTCGTCCGCCGGGCCACTGAGGTCTTCGACGGCTTCGGCAATCTCTTCGTTCAGCCCACGGGCGGCATCCAGCTTGGCCAGTTCCTCGGCCACAGTCAGGCGGGTCATGTCCACGTTGCCGGGATTGCGAATGCAGGGCGTGATGGCAACGTGGCGTTGCCCCTTCATGTTTTCAAGTGTCTCCCAGCCCAGCGAATAGGAAATCTCATCGCGCAGCGTCTCTTGACCCGCATGGCCAAAGCGCAGCAGCAGATCGCGCAGCCGGGCGTGGTCGGGATCGTCGCAGCGCATCGCCTCTAACCCGGTCTCGAAAGTCTCGACCAATTGCGGGCAGTCCACGAGGGCCACGAGGATCACCGCCTCGCGCAGATGCATGCCCACCTGTTCATCGCTCATCGCCACGAGGGCCGAGGCTTTCGTGCTCGCCAAAGGGGCCAGCGGCGCGCCCCATGGAGCACCCTTGCCCCCTTTGCCCCCGCCCTTGCCCGGCCCCCTGCCGCCCACGGGGCGGAATTCAGGGCGCTGTTTTTGCGGGCGGAAGAGGTCCCACCGCAGGTCTTTGATCTCTTGCCCATAGTGGCTGCGGATCGACGGATCGCGGATAAGTTTGATCTTTTCACGCAGACTTTTATCCAGCGCCGCTTTTCGTTCGGGGCTGTCAAAGACTTTGCCCTCGGTCTCGCGCTGCCACAGCAGGCGCACCATGGGCAGGGCGCTGTCTAAGAGCTTTTGCAAGGCCCCGGCCCCTTGGGCCCGCAGCAGATCGTCGGGGTCTTGCCCCTCGGGCATCACCGCGAAACGCAGGCTTTGCCCGGCCTCTAGCAGCGGAAGCGCCAGATCGATCAGCCGAAGCGCAGCACGCTGGCCCGCCGCGTCGCCATCCAGCGTAATAATCGGCTCGGGCGCGATCCGCCAAAGCATCTGCAACTGGTTCTCGGTAATCGCGGTGCCAAGCGGGGCCACGGCGCCTTCAAACCCCGCCCCATGCAGGGCGATCACATCCATATAGCCTTCGGCCACGATCAACGCCTGCCCCCGACCTGCAGCGGCGCGGGCGTCTTTCACATTGTAAAGGCTGCGGCCCTTGTCGAAGAGTTCTGTCTCAGGCGAGTTGAGGTATTTCGCCTTGTCCTCTGGGTCCATCGCGCGACCGCCAAAAGCAATCGCCCGCCCCCGCGCATCGCGGATCGGGAACATAATGCGCCCGCGAAAAGTATCATAGGGTTTTCCCCCTTGGACGAGGGTTTCGCCAGCCCCGCACCAAGGATCAACTCATCCGCCACGCCCTTAGATTTGAGGGCATCCCAAAGCCCCTGCCAACTGTTCGGCGCAAAGCCAATCTCCCAATGCGCCTGCGCCTGTTCCGAGAGGCCGCGCTTGATCAAATAGTCCCGCGCCGCCCCCGCCGCGCCGGTGCGCAATTGCAGGCGGAACCACTGCGCCGCTTGCTCCATGACCTCGGCCAGTTGCGTGCGCTTGTCGGCCTTGGCCTGCGCGCGCGGGTCTTGCTTGGGCACCGGCATGCCGACTTCACGGGCGATGATCTCTACCGCCTCCATAAAGCTCACATTCTCGGTCTCGCGCACGAAAGAGATCGCATCCCCTTCGCGTGGCAGCCAAAGCAGTAGTAGAACCCCTTGCGGTCATCGACGTGGAAGCTGGCGGATTTTTCCTGATGGAAAGGGCATGGCGCCCACATGTCGCCCTTGCCCTGATTGGACTTTCGGTTGTCCCATATGACCTTGCGCCCCACCACCTGAGACAGGCTGGCGCGGTCACGCAGTTCTTCCAAAAATCCAGGGGGCAGGCTCATGGTTTCATATACCGGCTGGGGCGGATCAGAGTCCAGAGGAGGCAGGTCAGCCACGGGCGGCAAAGCGCCTTTCCATGCCGGGCAGCGCCCCTGCCCGGCATGGTGTTTGTTAGCTTACTGCGCGAGGCACATTTCTTTCCACGCGGCGGAGAGATCGTTCTTTTTCACGTCGTGCATTTTCATCTCATAAACCCAAGGGGTCACCAGCGGGATCGCGGTGTTAAAGCTTTCGGGCCATGTCGCCTTGGCCTTCACGGCGGCAGGCACTTCGCGTTCCTTCACGCGATCAAGCCGCGCCTGCTGCACGGCGGCGACCACGGCGGCCTGATGCATACAGCTGTCTTCTTTTTCGAGGCTGCCAGCGCCGGGCCCGAGACCGCCATGCTGATCGCGGCCAAAGCGGCGAAAATCGTTTTGTTCATGTCTATGCTCCGTTGTTTGCCAAACGGGGATCGGGCCCCCGCCGGACAACCTAGCGCCGCGATGCCACCGCTTCCATAGCGCGGCGCAACTCCTGCACCAAAGTGGCGGCCATCGACCGATAGACCATCAGCAGGAAGCCGGTCTCAGTGCGGGTGATCGAGGCAGGCATGTCGCGCAACGCGCTGCGCAGGGTCTGGCCGGATTTGAACGCCGCATCGCGCAGGTCCACCGGGGCCAATCGCGCCAGCACATCCTCGGCCCCCGGCCCCTGCAATTCCGCCACCGCCCATCCGTCTGAGACATCGACGAGGGCTGCATGTTTCGCAAGCGCCTCATCAGGCGTAGGCCCGACAAGCAGCGCCTCTACCCGGCCAAACCACAGGCATTGGGCATCGCCCTCAGCGGTGCTCTGAAGTGGCTCTGGCAGTGCAACCCCATGGGCCGCCTCAAGCGCTTTGGAGAGGCCCGCCCGATCAGACACGCCCAGTACGGTCAACTGGCCCAGATCACGGGCCGCCACCGTCATGTCACCGATGTGCAGCGGGAGCAGCTCGCCGAACGGCGTTTGCGCTTTCAATTCAACCACGGGCGCGCCCTCCTTCCGGGTCCACAAAGACCGGGGCGCAGATCTCCACCTCGGCCTCGATTTCGCGCAGATGGTCGACCATGCGCATCACCTCCCCATACCGTGCGCGGCCCCGGGTAACAAAGCCCAGTCCGACAAAGGTACCGACATCCGGCGCAAAACCGACCGAAGTCGTATGCCCCTGCACATTCTCGCGCGTGGCCACGGCCCCGGCCTCGAACAGAAACGCCCCTGCGGTCAACTGCTTCACCGCGCCCACAGGCCGCAGCCCCACCAGTTGCGCGCGGCTTGGATCGCGCAGGCCGGGGCGTTCCGACATGGTCTTGCCGATACAGTCCTTGCCGTCCGACACCATGCGCTCCATGCCGATGTCGCCCGCCGTGGCGCGCCCATCAATCTCTGCATGGGTGATATGGCCCTTTTCCAACCGCAGCACGTTCAGCGCCTCCATCCCGTAGGCGCCGCCCTCCAGCGCCTCGGCCCGCGCGACCAGCAGATCGAACAGCGCCGCGCCATAGCGCGCGGGCACCGCGATTTCATAGGCATGTTCGCCAGAGAAAGAGATGCGGAACAGCCGCGCCGCGACACCGCCGAGCCACACGTCACCACAGGCCATGAAGGGAAAGCTGTCATTGTCGATCGGCTGCTCCAGCAGCCCATTCAGCAATTCACGAGACTTCGGCCCCGCCACGGCGAATTGGGCCCATTGTTCGGTGACCGAAGACAGATGCACCTGCCATTCGGGATGCAGACATTGCGTCACGAATTCCAGATGGCGCATCACCTCACCGGCAGCGCCGGTGGTGGTGGTCATCAGGTAATGCGTCTCCCCCAACCGCGCGCAGGTGCCGTCGTCCATGACGAAACCATCCTCGCGCAGCATCAACCCGTAGCGCACTTTGCCGACCTTCAAGGTGCTGAACTTATTCGTATAAACCAGATCGAGCAGCTTGGCCGAATCCGGCCCTTGAATGTCGATCTTGCCCAAGGTCGAGACATCGCAGACCCCAACCGTGTTGCGCACAAAACCGACCTCCCGGTCACAGGACTGCCGCCAGTTGCGTTCCTGCCCGCGCGGGAAATAGCTGGGGCGATACCACAGCCCCGCCTCCACCATCGGGGCGTTCATGGCAAGGCTGGCCGCGTGGCTGGTCGTCAGCCGTTCGGGCGCAAAGCCCTTGCCCTGCCCGCCCGCGCCCATCGCTGCAATCGCAACCGGGGTATAGGGCGGGCGGAAGGTGGTCGTGCCCGTCTCGGCAATGCCGCGCCCCGTGGCATCGGCCAGCACCGCTAGCGCCGCAACGTTTGAGTTTTTACCCTGATCGGGTGCCATGCCTTGGGTCGTGTAGCGTTTCATATGCTCGACCGAGCGGAAGTTTTCTGCCGCCGCCTGCTGCACGTCTTTCACACAGACATCGTTCTGAAAATCGAGCCACGCCCGGCCCTTGCCCGGCACCGCCCAGAGGGGTTTGAGAGTGTATGGCGCATCATCGGCCTGCGGCAGGTCCACGGCCTCTGCTTTGCAGCCCAGCGCCTCCAGCGCGTCCCCGGCCGCGGCTACACCCGCGGCACGGCAGCCGTGGGTCGAGAAGGTGCCGTTGCAGGCCCCCGCCACATGCATCCCCGGCACAGCGCCGGGGGTTGGGACGAAGGCGTGAATATCGGGCTCCCACGTCGGTCGCCCGCCCAGATGACAGGTCAGATGCAGCGAAGGATTCCAGCCGCCCGACATGGCCAGACAGTCAGCCTGTATCTTGTGCTCTCCGCCCGCTGTGCGGATGGTCACGGCCTCCAATTCCTTGCGGCCCGAAGCGTTGCAGACCACGGCACCGCGCAGCACCGGAAAATCCGCGCCTTCAATGCTGACCCCCTCGCGGCTGTCGATCAATGCAGCCACATGCACCCCCGCCGCTGCCAGATCGCGCGCTGTGCGGTGGGCGTCGTCGTTGTTGCCAAAGACCGCCACTTGCTTGCCCGGTGCCACGCCCCAACGGTTGAGATAGGCCCGCACCGCGCCTGCCGTCATGATGCCGGGGCGGTCGTTGTTGGCGAAGGCCACGGGGCGCTCTAACGCGCCTGCCGCAAGGATCGATTGCTTGGCCGCGATGCGCCAGAAACATTCCAGCGGCGCACCCTCGCCGCGCCGCGCGCGGTGTTGGTTGACCCGTTCGAGCGCGCCGAACATGCCGCCGTCATAGGCCCCGGTGACCGTCGTGCGCGGCATCAGGCGGACGTTCTCCATCGCGGCCAGTTCCGCCACCATTCCCGCTGCCCATGTGTGACCCGGTTGGCCACCGATACTCTCGTTCTCGGCATTGAGCCGCCCGCCCATCAGCGCGTCTTCGTCGGCGAGGATCACATCGGCCCCAGCCCGCGCAGCCGTCAGCGCCGCCATCAACCCCGCCGGCCCCGCGCCGATGACCAATAGGTCGCAAAAGGCATAGGCTTTCTCATAGGCATCGGCATTGGGTTGACCGCTCAGCCGACCAAGCCCCGCAGCACGGCGGATCACCGGCTCGTAGACATGTCGCCAGAACCGGCGCGGCCACATGAATGTCTTGTAATAGAACCCCGCCCCCAGAAAGGGCGCGCCAAGGTCGTTTACCGCCATCAGATCAAAATCGAGGCTCGGCCAAGCGTTCTGGCTGCGCACCGCCAGCCCCTCGTAAATCTCTTGCATCGTGGCGCGAACGTTAGGCTCTGACGCGGGACCGACACCTGTGGTCACCAGCGCGTTCGGCTCTTCGCTGCCCGCGCTGAGCACCCCGCGCGGGCGGTGGTATTTGAACGACCGCCCCATCAGCCGCTGCCCGTTCGCCAGCATGGCCGAGGCGACCGTATCGCCCGCAAAGCCGTCATAGCGCCGCCCGTCGAAGGTGAATCTGACCGGCTTGTCCCGGTCAATCAATCCGCGCCCTGCGATCCTCATGCCATGGCCCTTTTCACATCAGATGCCAGTTCCACGGCCTGCACCGCATGGGTCACCGTATCGCGGGTGACGACCAGCCACGCGCCGCAACCGCTCTCATGCTGCCACAGATCGCGCGTCTGCCCTGCCGGGTTGTCGCGCAGGTGGAGGTAGCCGTCCCAGACATCGTCGCCAGCATCAGGTGCTGGCCGCGCCAAGGCGATGGCGTCGCCGCGATAATAGAACTCTCGCCGGTCCCGGCTGCCGCAGATGGGGCATTCAATCCGCATGGTCGCCCTCCCTCAATGCAAGTTGTGCTGAGACCCGGTGGCCTCTTCATCCATCAGACCTTCGCCCGAGCGGAAACGGTCGAGCCTAAGGCCCGCCGCCGTCTCATGGTGTTGCCCGGTGGCCATCAGATGCGCCAGCGCATAGCCCGAGGCCGGCACCGCTTTGAAGCCGCCGTAACACCAGCCGCAATCGATGAACAAACCTTGCGTATCAGTCTTGTCGATGATCGGGCTGCCATCGGGGGTCATGTCCATGATCCCACCCCAAGAACGCAGCACACGGGCCTTGCCGAGCATCGGCATCAGGGTCATCCCCGCCTCCATCACATGTTCCATCATCGGCATATTGCCGCGCTGTGCGTAGGAGGCATAGAAATCCAGATCGCCGCCAAAGACCAATCCGCCCTTGTCGGACTGGCTGATATAGAAATGCCCCATGCCGAAGCTCACCACATGGTCGATCACCGGCTTCAGCCCCTCGGTCACGAAGGCTTGCAATACATGGCTCTCAATCGGCAGGCGCATCCCGGCCATCGCGGCCACTTGGCCCGAGCGCCCCGCTGTCACAATCGCCACCTTCTTGGCCCGGATCGGCCCGCGCGTGGTCTCTACGCCGCGCACCTTGCCATTCTCGATGTCGATGCCGGTGACCTCGCATTGCTGGATCAGATCGACGCCGCGCTGGTCCGCGCCGCGCGCATAGCCCCATGCCACCGCATCATGCCGCGCGGTGCCGCCGCGCCGGTGCAGCAACCCGCCATGGATGGGAAAACGGCCGTTGTCGTAGTCCAGATAAGGCAGCAATTTTCGCAAGTCGTCGCGGCCCAAGAGTTCCGCGTCGTCGCCTTGGTTGATCATCGCATTGCCGCGCCGGGCCGAGGCGTCGCGCTGTGCGTCGGAGTGAAACAGCGTGATCACCCCGCGTTGGCTGAACATGACGTTGTAGTTCAATTCCTCCGACAGCCCTTCCCAGAGCTTCAGCGAATGGCTGTAGAACTCGGAATTGCCCGGCAAAAAGTAATTGCCCCGCACAATCGTGGTGTTGCGCCCCACGTTGCCACCGCCCAGATAGCCTTTCTCAAGCACCGCGATATTGGTCATCCCGTGGTTTTTGGCGAGGTAATAGGCCGTGCTCAGCCCATGGCCGCCCCCGATAATCACCGCGTCATATTCCGCCTGCGGCTCTGGATCGCGCCATTGCGCTGTCCAACCGCGATTGCCGGTCAAACCTTCGCGCAACACCCGCAGTCCTGAAAATCGCATCATTCGCCTCCCCGGTCTTGCCGCAGTCAAGCAACTTGAAGCGCAAGTATCAATGACCGAAAACGCCCTCTGCCCCCATCGTGGGCCCGGTCAGCAAAAAGGGGCGCACTGCGCCCCTTTTCGTTCACTTAAGGGGAAATACGCCCCCTCAAAGCCCTTTGGCGTGATAGCTCGCCGCCACCTTTTCAATCGAGACCAGATAGGCGGCCGTGCGCAGGTCATCGACGTCGTCGCGGCTGTGCCAGACATGCGCCATCGCCTCATAGGCCGTGCGCATCGTGTCGTCCAAGCCAGAGCGAACCAGCTCCAACTCGCCCGCGCCGCGCAGGTACTTCTCTTTGAAGTTCGGGCTCAGCGTCCAACCCAGTTGCTTGTCCGCGCTCAGCCGCTCAAGCTCGTCCACCACCAGTTGGTGACGCGATTCCTCGGCGCGGCGCTGCATACGGCCAAAGCGGATGTGGCTAAGGTTCTTGACCCACTCGAAGTACGAGACCGTTACACCGCCCGCGTTGGCATACATATCCGGCACGATGACCGTGCCCTTCTTGCGCAGCACCTCATCCGCCCCGGCGGTCACAGGGCCGTTGGCGGCCTCGATGATCAGCGGCGCTTGGATACGCTCGGCATTGCTGAGGTTGATGACACCTTCAAGCGCGGCAGGGATCAAGATATCGCATTCTGCTTCCAAAAACTTGGCGCCATCTTCCTCAAACTTCGCATCAGCGTAGCCTTTGATGCTGCCGTGCTTTTCGATCCACTTGTGCACGGCTTCGACGTTCAGCCCGTCTTCGCTGTGCAGCGCGCCATCGCGTTCGATGATTGCGGTGATCTTTGCGCCATCCTCTTCGCTCAGGAACTTGGCGGCGTGATAGCCCACATTGCCGAGACCCTGAATGATGACCCGCTTGCCCTCAAGCTTACCGCTCAGACCGGCTTTCTTTAGCCCCTCGGGATCACGGAAGAAGGCTTGCAACGCATATTGCACGCCCCGGCCCGTCGCCTCGGTCCGGCCTTGGATGCCGCCTGCGTTGATCGGCTTGCCGGTGACACAGGCGACACCGTTGATGTCGGTGGTGTTCATGCGTTTGTATTGATCCGCGATCCACGCCATCTCGCGCTCGCCAGTGCCCATGTCGGGGGCGGGCACGTTCTGCGCGGGGTTGATCATATCGCGTTTGATCAGCTCATAGGCAAAACGCCGGGTGATCAACTCTAGCTCATGCTCGTCGTAGTCGCGCGGATCAATGCAAAGCCCGCCCTTGGACCCGCCAAAGGGCGCTTCGACCAAGGCGCATTTATAGGTCATCAGCGCCGCCAGCGCTTCTACCTCGTTCTGGTTCACGGCCATGGAGTAGCGGATGCCGCCCTTCACAGGCTCCATATGTTCCGAATGCACCGAGCGGTAGCCGGTGAAAGTATGCATACGGCCCCGCAGGCGGACGCCGAAACGCACCGTGTAGGTGGCGTTACAGACGCGGATTTTCTCTTCAAGACCGGGTGGCAAATCCATCAGCGCGACCGCGCGGTTGAACATCAGGTCCACACTGTCGCGGAAACTCGGCTCATTGGCTGGATTCATCGGTCTCTCCTCTTCTTGTCTGGCCGCGTTACCTCTGTTGCGGGGCGCGACTCATCTGGCTGCCCTAGGGGCATGCTGCCGCACCGTAGGACGCCTCATGACGGGGTGCGACCTAATTCAGCGCGATTTGCAAAACTTTATCAACCCTGGGTAGGGCCGGGAAACACGCCCTCCCCGTTCGGTGGAAATCAGCCAGTGCTAGGTGGGTCATTTCCATGAAAACCTGCCCGGAACGCTGCCTATTGCCCCAGATGCGCCAAACTCTGGACACTTTCCCACAGCACAACAAGGGCAAGGCAAATGCCGCCCATTCCCTTTGGTGCCCGCAGGACGCCACAGGAAGAAAGGTTGATGACGATGCGCAAGACATCTCACAGTTCGGAACATTCCCCGCGGCCCCTGCCCGCGCTGCTTCGGCGTTTTGCGCGGGAAGAAGACGGGTTGGTCACGTTTTTCGCCATTCTGATGATCCTGTTGATGATCCTTTTGGGCGGTGTCGGGGTGGACCTGATGCGCCATGAGCGTGAACGCTCTCTGGTGCAGGCCGTGGCCGACCGCGCCGTGCTGGCGGCAGCTGACCTAGATCAGACGCTCAGCCCCGAAGCTGTGGCCCGCGACTATTTCGACAAGGCAGGGCTGGCCGAATATGTCTCAAGCGTCACGGTCGAAGAAGGGCTGAACTACCGCCGCGTCACGGTCGATGCCTCCCATACCCTGAACACCATGTTCATGAGCAAATTCGGCCAAGACAACCTGCGGGTCCCCGCCAAATCCCAAGCCGAGGAAAAGGTGAACAAGGTCGAGATTTCCATGGTGCTCGATATCTCCGGCTCCATGCGGGAGAACGGCAAAATGGCCAACCTACACGATGCAAGCGATGCCTTCATCGACACGGTGATCAAACCCGAGAACGCCGACCTGATCTCAATCTCGGTGGTGCCCTATACCGCGCAGGTGAACGTCGGGCAGGACATCATGAATGAGCTGAACGTCACCCAACTGCACTCCTTTTCGCACTGCGTTGATTTTGACGACAGCGAATTTGATCTCACCGCCATCAGCCAGACCCGCAGCTATGAGCATATGCAGCATTTCGAGGCGGGATATAGCTGGAACGGCTATGACCGCGAGAACACCGGGCGCTATGACAACATCTATAATCCCGGCTGCCCGAAACAAAGCTATGAAGAGGTGGCCGCCTTCTCGCAGAACGCCGCCGCGCTGAAGGCCCGTATCTCAAATTTCCAGCCCCGCGCGAATACTGCCATCCATCTGGGGATGAAATGGGGCGTGGCCCTGCTCGACCCGTCCTTCCGGGCGATCAACCAGGCCACGGGTGGCGAGGCTGCATTTCAAGATCGCCCTGCGGCCTATGATGATATCGAGACGCTTAAGACAGTGATCCTGATGACTGACGGCGTGAACGTGACCACCCGCCGGATCAACCCGCAGGTCTATGCCAACATGGACCACTACCGCCACTGGAGCGATTACCCCTTTTATTGGTGGCTCAACCGCAATGTCCGCTCAAGCGAGCAATACCGCTGGTATTACACCAAATACACCGCCTCGCGGGCCGACGCCCTGTTGGACAACATCTGCGACGCGGCCAAGGCCAAGGGCATCGTGATCTGGTCGATCGGCTTTGAGGTGACCGACCATGGCGCGTCGGTCATGAAAAACTGCGCCTCTTCCGACAGCCATTTCTTCCGCGTCGAAGGGGTCGAGATCGTCAGCGCCTTTGAGGCCATCGCCCGGCAAATCAACCAGTTGAGGCTGACGCAATGATACAACGCAGCATCAAAGCATGGCGCCGGTTTCGCGGCGATGAGGATGGATCGGCGATGCTGATAGAATTCGCCATCCTGTCGCCGCTGCTGTTTGGCTGTCTGCTTATGTCGGTCGAAATGAGCTTTTACGCCATCCGCCACATGCTCCTTGATCGGGGCTTGGACATGACGGTGCGCTATGTCCGGCTAAACACCAACACACCGATGACGCATCAGACCATCAAGGACAAAATCTGTGAATCCGCGATCTACTTGGAAGACTGCAGCGAAGTCCTGCGTCTTGAGATGATCCAAGTGGATCCGCGCAATTTTGCAAGTTTCGATCAGTCACCCGATTGCGTCGACACCTCCGAAGACCCCAAACCGGTGCGCGGCTGGACCCTCGGGGTGGAGCATCAGTTGATGCTGCTGCGCGCCTGTGCCCGGTTTAAACCCTTCTTTCCGACCACCGGCCTTGGCTATGCCCTTGAGAAAGACGGCGCGGGCCGTGTTTCCATGGTCTCAAGCGCGGCCTTCGTACAGGAGCCGAACTGATGCGTGCGCTCATCTCTCTGCTGGCCCGGTTCAAAAGGCGCGAAGACGGCTCGATCGCCGTTGAAACGGTGATCATGCTGCCGTTGATGTTCTGGGCCTATCTGGCCATGTATTCGACCTTTGACACCTTCCGCATGTATAACCTCAACCAGACGGCGGCCTATACCGTGGGCGATGCCATCTCGCGGGAGACGCAGGCGATTGACCCAGACTACCTGCAAGGAATGCAGCAACTTTTCGAATATCTCACCCGTGGCACAGGGCAAACCGACATGCGGGTCAGCTCGATTTGGTATGATGAGGCCAACAACCGCTACCATACGGATTGGTCGCAGGTGCGCGGCACCCCCACCCCTCTGACCAGCGATGACGTGCGCAATTGGCACGACAAGCTGCCGGTGATGCCCAACAACGAACGTGTCACCTTGGTCGAGACATGGCGCGATTTCGAGCCACTGTTCAAAACCGGGCTCGAGCGCCGCGATATCTATAACTTCGTCTTCACCCGTCCGCGCTATGCGCCGCGCACGGTCTGGTCAGACGGTTAAGCCGCGTCACGCTCGGCCAGTTTGGCGCGGATGATCTCGGCGATCAGCTTGGTCTCGTTGGCCGGGGTCATGCCACCAACACCAATACGGCGGCCAAGGCTCCACCACAGGCCCAAGCGCCAGCCCCGCGCCACGCGGCGGTTGGTCTTGAGCAGGAAACCGTTTGAGGGTTTGACCGCGAAAGCCCCTGATCAATGCGGGCGATTTCGTCGATGCGGACGATCACCCGGCCATCGGCATCGCGCAGCGCCTCATTGGTGAGTTCCACGCCGCTGGCGGTTGAGCGGCGCATCAATTCGGCAATGCCGATGAAGCCCAGCCCCACCAGCGCCAGCGCGATCTGCCACCCCGGATCGGGCGAACGGGTGAGCGCGGAATAGATCAGCAACAGCCCCAGCCCCGCCAGCGACAAAAGCCCCACCCCGCGCCGCGCGGGAGAGGCTTTGGCCCTGGCCAGCACGGTTTCCGCGCCGCTGTGCATCGTCTGGGGGGTATCGGTCATCGGCCGGGCTTTCTGAGGGGCAATGGGGCCGCACGCCTGCCGCCGCCTGCCGATTTCATTCGCCCTCGGCCTAGCCCGCCGCCCCGCAAAGGGCAAGACCGCGCGCCCGGGGGCGCCCTGCCCGATTAACGCTCAGCCTTGCTCTCGCGCTTGTCTTTTTTGCGGGCGTGCCCGGCTTGCAACCGCTCTTGCAGCTTGTCGGCATAGGCTTTGCGGGCGGCGGTATCCATCGCGCTGACCTCGGCCAGCCATGCGTTATGGGCCACGGTTTGAACACTGGCCGCCGCCTCTCCTTGCGCGGCGAGCACCGCCGCGGCCACATCCGCCTGAAACGGCTCTGCCCGCAGCGCGGCAAGCATCTCGTCATAAAGCGCGCGCCGTGCCGCCCGGTCGAGATGATGCGCCTTGCCGCTGCTGCGCATCTTGCCGTGCAGATCGCGCCGCGCTTCGGGCGGCAGCGCCTGCACATAGGGCGAAGCATAGCTGCGCAGCCCCGGCAGATCGCCATCGCCGCGCGGCCCCGGCCCGCCATGACGCCACATCGCACCGCCAAGCGCGCCGAGGATCATCACGTTCAGCGCCAGCGACAGACCAAGCGCCAAGCGCATCAGTCGCCTGCGCCGTGGTGTGGGAACCTGTGTCATCTCAACTTTCCTCCATGTCCCAGCCAAAACCACCCAGTTCGGTGCCTGTATCGGCTTCGCCCGTGTCCAATGTCTCGGCCGTCCATGTGCCGGAGACGAATTGCCCGGCGAGATCCGGCATGCCCTCGGGCGGGGCGACGCCGACCCAAACCCCAACCGCCGCGGCAGTGGCAAGACCGCTTAGCCCCGCCGCACCGCCCAAAAGATGCCAAAGTGCTTGGTGCCACGGCTGGCGCGCTGCTTTGGGCATATGCGCTTGGGCATCGGCCAGAACCCGCGCTTGCAGATCGGCAGAGACCTGTGGCGGATTGGCCCGGGCTGCGGCAAAGAAATTTTCCAGTGCGGCGTCACTCAATGCCCCATCACTTAATGCGTCGTCAAAGTCATTCATTTTCAAACCCCAATGCGTCCCGTTGCGCAGATAGCTGCGCGGCCAACGCCCGTTTGCCCCGTGCGGTCAGGCTCTCCACCGCTTCGACCCCAATGCCCAAGACTTCGGCAATTTCGGGGTTTGCCATACCGTCGATATGGCGCAGCACCACCGCTTGGCGCTGCCTGTCGGGCAAGCTCGCCAACGCCTGTTGCAAGGCATCCACACGGGCCGCCTGCTGCATCTTTTGCGTGACACCCGGCGTCGGATCGGCCGGCTCGGCCACATCGTCCAGCCCTGCCGCACCCGCACCGCGACGCCGCAAACGGTCGGTGCACAGGTTCGCCACGACCCGGTAAACCCAAGTGGTGACCTTGGCCTCTCCCGCGCGCCATTGGGGTGCCTGACGCCACAGCCGCAACATTGCTTCTTGGGCCACGTCCTCTGCTTCGGCGCGGTCGCCCAAGACCCGCAGCGCATGGCCGTGAATGCGCGGCACCAGTCGCGCGGTCAACAGCCGCGCCGCCGCCGCATCGCCACTGGCGTAGCGCTGCAACAACTCGGCATCCGCATCGCGCTGATCGTCGGACAAATTCTGCATCCCGTCCATGGCTAAGATCCGGGCGCGCTTTGATCAAGCGCGCCCGAAACATCATTTAGTCGCGCTGCGGCTTGTCGTGGTCCATCTTGTGACCCTTGCCGTGGCGCTTGCCATGCATTTTCTTCGCCGCTTCGAACTCTTCGGCGCTGATGCTGCCGTTTTCGTCCTTGTCCAGACGCTCGAACATCTTGGCGGGGTCGTGGCGCTGCGTCATCTCTTCCATCGACAGCTTGCCGTCGTCATTGGCGTCCATACGCTCGATCATGCGCTCGCCGCCTTTGTGACCGCGCTTGCCGTCCTTTTTGCCGTCGCGCTTGTCACCGCGTTTGTCACCCATGGCTTCCAGTTCAGAGGCATCAAGGCTGCCGTTGCCGTCGGTGTCGAACCGCTCCAGCATCTTGGCCGAACGCTCGGCCTTGCGTGCCTCGCCTGCGGCTTTCAACTCTTCGCCAGTCACGAAACCGTCGCCATCGGCATCAACCTTGGCGAAACGCGCCTCGGCGTGGGCTTGAAACTCTGCCTGTGTGATCTCGCCGTTGCCGTCAGCGTCAAGCTGCTGGAACCGGTCCTGCCCACTTGGCTGCGCGGTGGCGGCGACGGCACCGATGGCCAACAATCCGCTGAGGGCTGCGATCTTCATATTGGTACGAATGGTCATCTTGATACTCCTCGTTTTTTAAAGATCGTCTCACGCTTTTGCGCCGCGATCACAGGGTCAAACGGCTGGCGCCAGAACTTCCGTCGCTCGAACCCGAAGTTTTTTCAAAAAGTCGGCAAAGCCCCGCCCCCTGCGCGACATGGCGCCGCAACGGCGTCCTCAAGTCTTTTCTTTTCACGCCCCAGCCTGCATCTACCCCTCAACCAAAGGATCGCCCCTATGTCACAGACACAGCAATTGGCCCCCGACACTGCCGAGACGCAAGACAGCGAAGAGCGGCCTCGCCTGCCCGCCATGCTGCGCGGCTGGCGCGGCAAATGCCCCTCTTGTGGGGGCGGTCAGTTGTTGCACGGCTATCTTAAGGTGAATGACGACTGCGCCGTCTGCCGCCAAGAGTTTCACCACCACCGCGCCGATGATGGCCCAGCCTATCTGACCATTCTTCTGGTCGGCCACCTGCTGGCCCCGGGGCTGCACATCGCCTTTGTGGTCTGGCGGCCCGAGCCTTTGACCCTGTTCACCATTTTTGCGGTTGGCTGCACGGCGCTGTCCCTCTACCTTCTGCCCAGACTGAAGGGGGCCATGATCGGCTTTCAATGGGCCAAAAGGATGGGCGGCTTCGGCGGCACCACCTAGCGCGGCCCGCCCTTCGGCCCCTGACCGCCGGAGCATCGCCGCATGACCATCGACAAGACCAAAATCCGCAACGCCGCCACGGTGATCGTGCTGCGCGACCGCCATGTGACCCCGCATATCCTGATGGGGCAGCGCGGGGCCAAGGCGGCATTCATGCCCAATAAATTCGTTTTTCCCGGCGGTGCAGTCGATGCGACCGATGCGCAGGTGCCGCTGGCCGCGCCGGTGAACGCGCTCTGTCACGGCAGGCTTTGCGATGACGCCGAACCGTCCTTGGCCCATGCCATCGCCGTCGCCGCCATTCGTGAGTTGTGGGAGGAGACCGGTCTGGTGCTGGGCCGCAAGGGCGCGTGGGAGGGCGACGTGCCCGCCGATTGGCAGACCTTTGCCGCTACGGGGCACTTGCCCGACGCCTCTGCCCTGCAATTCGTGTTTCGCGCGCTGACACCTCCGGGCCGTCCGCGCCGCTTTGATGCGCGGTTCTTTTTGGTCGACGCCGAAGACATCGCCAGTGACCCCGATGATTTCGACGCCGCCTGTGATGAGCTTTCGCATCTGCAATGGGTGCCGCTCAGCCGGGCGCGGTCGTTTGACATGCCCTTCATCACCGAGGTCGTGCTCGCCGAAGTCGCCGCCCGCGCGCGCGATACCAATCCGCCCGCCTCGGTCCCGTTTTTCAAAAACAACGACGAAGAGAGCCTGTTCCTGCGTCTGCATGGCCGCCCGATGACGGGCTAAGTCGCCAGCACCAGCGCCAGGATCGACAGCGCCAGCACGGCCATCCCCGCCCATTCCCGGCGCGAGATCCTTTCGCGGAAAAACAGAGTTGAGGCGGCGATGCTCAGCATCAACTCCACCTGCCCCAAAGCCTTCACATAGGCCGCGTTTTGCAGGGTGAAGGCGATGAACCAGCACAGCGAGCCACCCATCGAGGTCAGTCCAATCCAGACCGCCACCCGCCGCGCCGCCCAAACCCGGCGCATCTGCCCCGGCTCGCGCAGGCGCAGCCAAACGGCCATGATCAGCGTCTGCATCAGCACCACCGCCGCCAGCGTCACGCCCGCGCGTAGCAGCGGATCGTCAGAGACCACGGCCAGCGACGCGCCGCGATAGCAGACCGCCGAAATGGCGAACAAAAACCCCGAAGCGATCCCCAGCCCCGCCGCGCGGTTGCGCAGATCGGCCAACCGCAGCCCCTTGGCCTCGGCCCCGCCGGACAGAAGCAGCAGCCCCACCACGCCAAGCGCAATGGCGGAAAACCCCGCGCCCGACACACCTTCGCCCAGCACGATCCAGCCCATCAGCACGGTCTGGATCACTTCGGTCTTCTTAAAGGTGATGCCGACGGCAAAATTGCGTTGCTTGAACAGCAGCACCACACAGACCGTCGCCATGATCTGCGCCGTGCCGCCCATCGCACCGTACAGCCAGAACCCCGGCCCTAGCGCGGGCAGCGCCTGCCCGCTAAGGCCCAGATAGAGCGGCAACAGCAGCGCGATGAAGGGCGCGGAGTAGAGAAACCGCGAAAACGTCGCCCCGCCCGCCGACAGCGTATCGGTCGCCAAATGCTTTTGCAGCATGAAGCGCCCGGTTTGAAACGTGGCGGCGGCAAGGGTGACGAGGACCCACAGATCGGGCGCGAAAATACTGTCCATAACAGCCTATAGGCCGAAGCCGGGCGGCAGTGCCAGCGCCGTCGTGGTCAGCGCCTCATTTGCAGCGCGCTGAGGTTGTAGCCGTTGAAATCCAAAATCTCTTGCGCCGCGGTGATCCGGTCTTCGCCGCCTGTCGCCTGACGGTCAAGGATCCAGCCGTACCCCCTCGGGGCTGCCGATGACGGCGGTGCGGAAGCCTTCATCGACCCAAAGCACCCAGAAGGCGCGCTCGGCCCCACCCACGGCGGCGCGCATGGTATAGCGCGCCGGGCCCTCTTCGCTCAGCGCCCAGAGATCACGGCGGTCGGTGCAAGCTCCAGCAGCATGACAGACTTGGCGGTGCTCGATCAGCGTTGGCCCCTGCGGTGCGAAGGTCACCGCGCGCAGATTGGCATCATTGGCAAAGGCCGCCCGGACCTGCCAATCACCGCCAAACCGCGCCGCGTCATAGCGGCTGGTGGCCCCGATCAGCGCCTCGGCATTGCGAAAGCCGGTCTGCGCGGGCGGCGGTGCGCTGCGGTTGCAGGCGGCCAGTGCGCCGAGCAACACTAGCACAACGACACGGCGCGCCCCAGAAGATGCGAAACGGCCCATCAATAGGGCATCGGATGGGATTTATGCGCCGCATCAAGGTCGGCCATCACCTCATCGCTCAGGGTCAGGTCGGACCCGCCGAGCGCCACATCAAGCTGCTCAAGGCTGGTCGCGCCAAAGATCACCGAGCCCATGAAGGGCCGCGTCGCGCACCATGCCAGCGCCATCTGCACCGGGTCGATCCCGTGTTTCTGCGCCACATCAAGGTAGGCGGCAACGGCCTCAAAGGCGCGGGGTGTGACGCGGCCGCCCAGGTCTTCGTTCAGCGACAGACGCGATCCAGCGGGCACTTTGCCATCCTGATATTTCCCGGTCAGCAGCCCTGCGGCGAGGGGTGAGAAAGACAGCATGTCGATCTGTTCGTTCACACATGTTTCCGACACATCGGTATCGGCCAAACGGCACATCAGCGAATATTCGTTCTGCACCGAGATCGGGCGCGGCCCGCCCGTGCGCTCGGCCACGGCGGCCCATTGGGTCAGCCCCCATGCGCTTTCGTTGCTCAGACCAAAGGCGCGGATCGTGCCCCGCTCAACCTCGCGCTGCAGCGCGCCGAGGGCGTCTTCCATATGGGTGATGGTCTCGGCCCGGTTCTGACTTGAGGGGTCAAAGGTCCAGTTCTTGCGGAACATATAGCTGCCCCGGTTCGGCCAGTGAAATTGGTAAAGGTCGATGTAATCCGTCTGCAACCGCTTCAGCGACCCTTCGATGGCACCGGGGATCGTGTCGGATGAAATCGGCGCACCATCGCGGGCGTGTTGCATCCCCTCGCCGGAATGTTTGCTGGCCAAGACCACCTCATCGCGGCGCTTGTCGCGGGCAAACCACTGGCCGGTGATCTCTTCCGTCCGGCCAATAGTCTCGGCGCTGATCGGGTTTACGGGGTACATCTCGGCCGTGTCGATGAAGTTGATCCCGGCGTCGAGCGCGCGGTCGATTTGCGCGTGGCCCTCTTCGGCGGTGTTCTGGGTGCCCCATGTCATGGAGCCCAGACAGAAATGCGAGACCTCGATATCGCTTGAGCCGAGCTTGTTCATCTTCATCTTGTGGTCCTCGCTTGTGATTTGCCCGCAACCTAGCCGCCTGCCCGGCCTTCGCAAGGGCAATTGCCAAGCGCCAATCTCACGGCCCCGGCAAAAATGCGGACCCGGCGCATTCGCGCTTCCGTTCGGGCAGCAATGGACGCAATGTGCCCTCATGCGCCTGCTCATTTCCTTCGCCGCCCTGTTTTTCTCGGTCATCCTTTTGCAACTCTCCACCGGGGGTGTGGGGCCAATTGATGTGCTTTCTGGCGTGCAGCTTGGGTTTAGCCGTCAGGAAATCGGTATGCTCGGCTCGGCGCATTTTCTGGGGTTTTTCATCGGCTGCTGGTGGGCCCCGCGGCTGATGGGCAGCGTCGGCCACAGCCGCGCCTTTGCCGCCTTCACCGCCGCCGGGTCAATCGGGTTGATGGCGCATATGATGGTGGTGGATCCTTACGCATGGGGCCTGATGCGGGTGGCGTCGGGCATGTGCGTCGCCGGGTGCTATACGGTGATCGAGGCGTGGATGCAGGCCAAGGTCACCAATGAGACGCGCGGGCGCACCATGGGGGTTTACCGGGTGGTCGACATGAGCGGTTCGCTCGCCGCGCAGTTGATCGTCGGCGTGCTCGCCCCGGCGTCATATGTCTCGTATAATCTGCTCGCCATCGGCTGCTGTGCCGCACTTTTGCCCCTGACGCTGACCAAAGTCCGCCCGCCAGAGACGCCCAACCAACCAAGGCTGCGCCCGCGCCTTGCCTTTGACCGTTCGCCTTTGGCGGCGGCGGGTGTCGTGGTGGCGGCGGTCTCAAGCGCGTCGTTCCGGATGGTCGGGCCGATCTACGGGCAAGAAGTGGGTCTTAGCGCCCCACAGATCGCTTGGTTCCTTGCCGCTTTCGTGCTCGGCGGGGCGCTGGCGCAATATCCGATGGGGATTCTCGCCGACAAATACGACCGCCGCTGGGTGTTGATCTGGCTGTCGGTCGCGGCGATGGGTGGCTGCGCTGTCACGATGATGGGCGCGGGCTATGGCACGGCGGGGATCATGCTTTCGGCAGGGCTCTTTGGGGCCACGACATTCCCGATCTATTCCGTCTCTGCCGCCCATGCCCATGATTTCGCAAGCTCTGACGAGCGTGTCGAACTGTCTGCCGCCTTGATGTTCTTTTTCGCCGTGGGCGCCATCGGCGCGCCCTACCTTGCCTCTGTGCTGATCGACGGTTTCGGTGCATCGGCGTTGTTCGCGATGATCGCGGCGGCCCATGGGGTGCTGGTGGTCTTTGGCCTTGCCCGGATGCGCGCCCGGCCCACGCGCGCAGAGCGTACGCCCTATGTCTATGCCCCCGGACCACCTTTCTTATCGGGCGCTTGCTGGGCCGCACCCGAGACCGCGACTAGCCGATCCCGTCTTTTGCTGGCAACAGCGCAGCCCTTGCGATAAGGCTGCGCCAAGCACCGGGAATATTGATATGACACGCCACCTCATCACCTCCGCCATCCCCTATATTAACGGGATCAAACATCTGGGTAACCTTGTGGGCAGCCAACTGCCTGCGGACCTCTATGCGCGCTACCAGCGTGGCCGGGGGCAGGATGTTCTGTTCCTCTGCGCCACCGACGAACACGGCACCCCTGCCGAACTCGCCGCCGCCAAAGCGGGCAAACCGGTCGAGGAATACTGCGCCGAGATGTATGAAACACAGGCCCGCATCGCCGAAGGCTTTGGCCTGTCGTTCGACCACTTTGGCCGTTCTTCCAGCCCGCAAAACCGCAAGCTGACCCAGCATTTCGCGGGCGCGCTGGCGGATCAGGGGCTGATCGAAGAAGTTTCGCAGCGCCAGATTTACTCCCCACTGATGGCCGCTTCCTGCCGGATCGCTATGTCGAAGGCACCTGCCCCAACTGCGGGTTCGAGGACGCGCGCGGCGATCAATGCGACAACTGCACCAAGCAGCTCGACCCCGAAGACCTGATCAATCCGCGCTCCACCATTTCAGGCGCGACCGATCTGGAAATGCGCGAGACCAAGCATCTGTTCCTGCGGCAGAGCAAGCTGAAGGACGAGCTGGACGACTGGATCAATTCCAAGACCGATTGGCCCGTGCTGACCACCTCCATCGCCAAGAAATGGCTTCATGACGGCGATGGTCTGCAAGACCGTGGCATCACCCGCGACCTTAGCTGGGGCGTTCCGGTGAAGCGCGGCGATCAGGATTGGCCGGGCATGGAGGGCAAGGTCTTTTACGTCTGGTTCGACGCGCCGATCGAATATATCGCCTGCGCGCAGGAATGGGTCGATACGGGCAAAGGCTCTGACTGGGAAAGCTGGTGGCGCACCGACAAGGGCGCAGACGACGTGCGCTATACCCAGTTCATGGGCAAGGACAACGTGCCCTTCCACACGCTCAGCTTTCCGGCCACGATCAAGGGCTCGGGCGAGCCGTGGAAGCTGGTGGATTACATCAAATCCTTCAACTACTTGAATTACGACGGCGGCCAGTTCTCCACCTCGCGCGGGCGCGGGGTCTTTATGGATCAGGCGTTGGAGATCCTGCCCGCGGATTATTGGCGCTGGTGGCTGCTCAGCCACGCACCCGAGACTTCGGATGCCGAATTCACATGGGAAAACTTCCAAGCGTCGGTGAACAAAGATTTGGCAGACGTGCTGGGCAACTTCGTCAGCCGCATCACCAAATTCTGCCGCTCCAAATTCGGCGAAGCCGTGCCGGAGGCCGGGGAATACGGTGCGGCGGAGCACGCCTTGATCGAAGACATCACCGCCCGCGTCGCGCGTTACGAGGCGCTGATGGAGGCGATGGAAGTCCGTAAATCCGCCGCCGAACTGCGCGGCATCTGGGCGGCTGGCAACGAATACCTGCAGGCCCAAGCGCCCTGGACCACCTTCAAGACCGACCCCGACAAAGCGGCGGCACAGGTGCGGCTGGCGCTGAACCTGATCCCGCTCTATGCGGTGCTATCGGCCCCATTCATCCCTGCGGCTTCGGCCTCGATGCTCGAGGCGATGAAGGTCGAAGACATGCCTTGGCCCGATAATGTGCCAGCGGCCTTGGGCAAACTAGCCCCCGGTCATGGCTTTGACGTGCCCGAGGTGCTTTTTGCCAAGATCAGCGATGAGGACCGCGAAAGCTGGGCCGAACGCTTCGCCGGCAAGCGGGATTGATAGAAACCGACGGATCAGCGGCGCCGCGTAAGTCGCCGCTGTTTCTTTATGCGCTGATGGGCATTCGCGGCTAGCTGCCCATGGCGCGCCGCGAAGCCCCTTCCCCAACGCGCGCACCGGTCCCACATCGTTCGCCGCGGCTTCCACGCCCCGAAACCGGATGGTTTGAACCCGCCCATCAGGGCCGCGCGCCGCGCTGAACTGTCCGTCGACGATCCGGGCTGTGTCCTCTCCCGGGTGCATCTGAAAACGCCCCTGCGGACACTGCCCCCGCAGGACCTGCGTCCAAAGTTTGCCGATCTCAGCCCCATCGCAAAGCCTTGGGCCAAAAAGATCGTAGATATGCTGTCCGTTCAGACAATCCCCCAGCCCGTAGGTGACGCCGCAGGCCGCCTCATTCGCGTGGCGGACGCGCCCGTCCGGCGCAAAGTCCACTTCGATCTCAGCCATATCGACGTTGACGTTGGAAAGGATGCGCGCCCCTTCAGCCCCCGTCAGCGCCGCGTGACAGAAAGTGGGGAAAAGCCCGCCGCAGCGCCGCGCCTTGGGCGCCGCCCCGCCTGCGACGCCATCGTGATTGTGCCTAAACATGCGCCGCTCTGCCGCGAAAACGATGGAGATAAGCGGGAATTGCCCTAAGGTAAGCGGTCCCTCTGAACCAGTTAAGTCCTTGCGGAAAACCAGCCTGTTTTCGCACTGCCTTCCTCGCCCAAACGCACGACGCTGCCGCGCCCGCCCCATCAGCTGCCCGACATGGCGAAACAAGCGAAAAACAAATCGCCGCAATGGTTTAGACGGTTTCACCCGCTCGTTTAATTCTACCATACCCCCGCCTTTTCCTCATCTCGCCGCAATACCGATCATGGCTGAGGTTTAGCGCCCTGCCCTTAAGAGCGAGTTAAAACTGCAGCATAGTGTGAACTTGCGGGGGCCTTATTTTGGCCTTATTCGGCCAGCAATTAACTAAATCTTAGTATTTGATAGGATTAAGATGTTCCGGGTCGCCCACAGTATTCATCATGATCACGACCTCGGGCTCGTGCTGCTGGCGGCGCTGCTTTGTATCTTTGGCAGCTGGGTGGTGTCGCGGCTTTATCAGCATGTGCTTGAGCAGCCGCGCGCACAGGCAATGATCTGGTGCTATTTGACCGCGATGACCGCCGGGGTCACGATCTGGTGCACCCATTTCATCGCGATCCTTGCCTATCAGCTCGACGCGCCAGCAACCTTCCATTTCTCCCTGACTTTCCTGTCCCTGATCATCGCCATCGTTGGATCGATCTTGGGTGTCGTCATCGCGGGTCTGTTAAAATCGCGCCGCGCCACGGTTTTGGGGGGACGATCTTCGGCTTGGCAATCTCGGCCATGCATTACACCGGCATGATCGCCTACCGTGTGCAGGGCACCATCCAATGGGACATGGGCTATCTGGCCGCCTCTGTGATCATCGCGGTGACCCTCGCCACCCTTGCGCTCGGCGCCGCCGGCCGTGGGGGAAAGGGCAGCGTGCTGTGGATGACCGGGCTTTTGGCCTTGGCCATTATCCTATTGCATTTCACTGGGATGGCCGCCTTTCAGGTGACGCCGCTCGCCGCGCAGCCTCTCTATGCCAATCCTGTCGAATACCGGCTCATCGCGCTGATCATCGCCGGAACCGCCGCCATCATCGCGCTGGCCGCGCTTTTCAGCTATGTGGTCGAAAACCGGACACGCAACGAAAGCGTCGAGGAACTGCGTCAGGCCCGCGATGCCGCCGAAAGCGCCAGCCGCGCGAAATCGGAATTCATGAGCGTGCTCAGCCACGAATTGCGCACCCCGCTGACCATCGTCATCGGCTACGCCAGCTTCCTGTCGGAACTCAAGCGTCACAACCTTGCCAAGCTCGAACCGGAGGAGAAACCGGCATCAGAGCATTTCACCAAGATGGGCGATCAGGCGGAACTCTACGGTCAGCGCATCAAATTTGCGGGCGGGCAATTGCTGACCATTATCAACGACATCCTTGATTACACGAATATGGAGTTGAACGACCTCGCGCTGGACAAAACCCCTTTGATACGCGCATGTTATTGGAGGAAGTGGTCGAGCAGCACCATGGGGCGGCGCATGACAAGACGGCCAGGCTGCATATCGACACCCCCGCTCACCGTTACCGCCGACCGCCGCCGCAGCCTGCAGCTGCTCGGCCATATCGTCGGCAATGCGCTGAAATTCTCCAAGGCGCGCGACATCCACCTACGCGCCCGCCCGCATGCAGGCGGGTTCGTTTTTGAGGTCGAAGACAACGGCGTCGGCATCGCCGCGCAGGACTTCGACCGCATCTTCGAAGCCTTCACCCAGATTGAAGACGCCGACGACCGCGCCGAAGGCGGCACAGGTCTGGGGTTGGCGATCTGCAAGAAACTGGCGCTCGCGCACGGCGGCGACATCACGGTCAAAAGCACCCTTGGCCAGGGCACGATCTTTACCGTCTTCATCCCCGGCGCCACGCAGATGGCGGAACCTGCGACGCTGGCCCAAGCAAGCTAAGTCTTTGAAAAAGGTGGTGCGGGCGGTGGGACTCGAACCCACACGGGGCTACGCCCCAACAGATTTTAAGTCTGGTATGTCTACCATTCCATCACGCCCGCATCGGGGCGCACAATAAGCATCACGTGGGCGGTGTAAATGGGGGAATGCCCCGGCCCACGGTTTAGGCCGTATCGGCCAGCATGGTTTCTTTCACCGCCTCCATCGCCACATAGGTCGATGTGCTGGCCACATGCGGCAGGGTCGAAATAACCTCCCCCAGAAAGCGCCGATATTCCGACATGTTCCGCGTGCGAATCTTGATCAGATAATCGAAATGGCTGGCGATCATATGGGCCTGTTCGATCTCTGGCACCTTGGCGACGGCGACGTTGAAGGCCCTCAGCGCCGCCTCGCGCGTGTCGTTCAACCGGACCTCGACAAAGGCCACATGGTCGAGCCCCAGCCGGATCGGATCCAAAAGCGCGCGGTAGCCGAGGATCACGCCGCTTTCCTCCAACCGGCGCAGGCGCGCTTGGGTGGGTGATTTCGACAGGCCGATGCGGCGGGCAAGGTCGGTGATGCTGATGCGGCCATCCTCGGCCAGCACCGATAGAATCGCGCTGTCGAACCGGTCCAGATCGAAAAGTTCATTTGCCATGTGATTACCCCATACTTCAGTTTGATCGACTGAAGTATGTATTATCTTCAGTCGAATATCCCGCCGATCATCAGGTATTCTGGGTCAAACATCAACTGGAGCTTGCCATGCCCCTCGATCACGCCCCCGCCCTCCGCCAAACCATTGACGCGCGCACCTATGCCGACCCGGATGCGCTGCTGACCGAGCTCAAGGCGCAGGCCAATCTTTCTGCCGAAGATCGCGCCCAGATCACCGCCGATGCGGCGGGTCTTGTCCGTGACATTCGCGGCACCTCCGCGCCGGGGATGATGGAAGTCTTCCTCGCTGAATACGGTCTCAGCACCGACGAAGGCGTGGCGCTGATGTGTCTCGCCGAGGCGCTGCTGCGGGTCCCAGATGCCGAGACCATCGACGCGCTGATCGAAGACAAGATCGCCCCCTCGGACTGGGGGCGCCACATGGGGCATTCGACCTCCAGCTTGGTGAACGCCTCCACTTGGGCGCTGATGCTGACGGGCCGCGTGCTCGACGATGACCAGCCCGGCCCGGTGCGCCACCTACGCGCCGCGATCAAACGTCTGGGCGAGCCGGTGATCCGTACCGCCGTCAGCCGCGCCATGCGCGAGATGGGCCGTCAGTTCGTTCTGGGCGAAGACATCCACGCCGCGATGAAACGCGCGAAGGGGATGGAGAAAAAGGGTTTCACCTATAGCTACGACATGCTGGGCGAAGCGGCGCGGACTGAGGCCGATGCCAAACGCTACCACCTCAGCTATTCCCGTGCGATCTCGGCCATTGCCGATGCCTGCACCCATGACGATATCCGCAAGAACCCCGGCATCTCGGTCAAGCTATCGGCCCTGCACCCGCGCTATGAATTGGCGCAGGAAAAGGCGGTGATGCGCGATCTAGTGCCGCGTCTGCGGGCGCTGGCGCTCTTGGCGAAATCCGCGGGCATGGGCCTGAACATCGACGCCGAAGAAGCCGACCGCCTCGCGCTCTCGCTCGAAGTGATCGACACGGTGATGGCCGAGCCTGCGCTGGCAGGCTGGGACGGTTTCGGCGTGGTGGTGCAGGCCTATGGCCCGCGCGCGGGCGTGGTGCTCGACACGCTTTATGACATGGCCAAACGTCACGATCGGCGCATCATGGTCCGTCTGGTCAAGGGCGCCTATTGGGACACCGAGATCAAGCAGGCGCAGGTCGAAGGCATCGACGGCTTCCCGGTCTTCACCCGCAAGGCCGCGACCGATGTGAGCTATATCGCCAACGCCCGCAAACTGCTGAACATGACGGATCGCATCTATCCGCAGTTCGCCACCCACAACGCGCATACCGTTGCCGCCGTGCTGCATATGGCCGACGACCCCGAGGCCTATGAGTTCCAACGCCTGCACGGCATGGGCGAGACCCTGCATGACATCGTGATGGAAAAACACGGCACCCGCTGCCGCATCTACGCCCCCGTCGGCGCGCACCGCGACCTGCTGGCCTATCTGGTGCGGCGTTTGCTTGAGAACGGCGCGAACTCCAGCTTCGTGAATCAGATCGTTGACGAAAACGTGCCGCCCGAAGTGGTGGCCGCCGACCCGTTTGACCAGTTGCAGGACAGCGCGCCGACGATCCCGAAAGGCCCGGACGTGTTCCAGCCGCAACGCGCCAATGCGCGGGGTTTCGATCTGGCCCACACCCCGACGCTTGCCGCCATCGAAGAGGCCCGCGCCCCCTTCGCCGATGCCACATGGAACACTGCGCCAATCCTTGCAGGCACCCCCGCGCCCGAAGCCGCAGAGGAGGTTTCCAACCCGACTGGCGGAACCTCCCCCGGCACGGTGCAACCGGCATCTGAGGCCGATGTCGCCACGGCCCTGGACACTGCCGCGCTTTGGGACGCCCCGCTCGACTCACGCCGCGCAACGCTTTTGCGGGCCGCTGACATGTTGGAGGACCGCTACGGCGAGATCTTCGCCATCCTCGCCCGTGAGGCCGGGAAAGGCATGCCCGACTGCGTGGCCGAACTGCGCGAGGCGGTGGACTTCCTGCGCTACTACGCGGGCCAAGCCACCAATGAGCCGCCCGCGGGCATCTTCACCTGCATCTCCCCGTGGAACTTCCCGCTGGCGATCTTCTGCGGGCAGGTCACGGCGGCGCTGGCCGCTGGCAATGCCGTACTGGCCAAACCGGCTGAACAAACGCCGTTAATCGCCAAACTCGCCGTCGAAGTGCTGCACGAAGCCGGCGTGCCGCGTTCCGCCCTGCAACTGCTGCCCGGTGGCGGCAAGGTCGGCGCGGCATTGACCGGCGATGCCCGTGTGAACGGCGTGGCCTTCACCGGCTCCACGGCCACTGCCCTGCGCATCCGCGCCAGTATGGCCGAACACTGCGCCCCCGGCACCCCATTGATTGCCGAGACCGGTGGCCTCAACGCGATGATCGTCGACAGCACCGCCCTGCCCGAGCAGGCCGTGCAGGCCATCGTCGAAAGCGCCTTCCAATCGGCCGGCCAACGCTGTTCCGCCGTGCGCTGCCTCTATGTGCAAGAGGACATCGCCGAAGACCTGATCCGCATGCTGACGGGGGCCATGCAGGCGCTCAACATGGGCGATCCGTGGCACCTGTCGACCGATGTCGGCCCGGTGATCGACGCGCAGGCGCGCAAGACAATCGTGGATCATATCGAAGCGGCCCGCGCCGAGGGGCGGCTGATCGCCGAGATGACGGCCCCCGAGGGCGGCACTTTCGTCGGCCCGGCGATCCTGCGGGTGGGCAGCATCAGCGAGATGAAACGCGAGATTTTCGGCCCCGTGCTGCATGTCGCGACCTTCAAGAGCCACGAACTTGACACCGTGATCGACGCGATCAATGCCACGGGCTACGGGCTCACCTTTGGTCTGCACACCCGCATCGACGACCGGGTGCAGCATGTCTCGGAACGGATCGAGGCGGGCAACATCTACGTCAACCGCAACCAGATCGGCGCCATCGTCGGCAGCCAGCCCTTCGGCGGCGAGGGGCTTTCGGGCACGGGGCCAAAGGCGGGCGGGCCGAACTATCTGCCACGTTTCTCGGCACCTGACCATCAGGAGGCCGCTGGCACTTGGGACAGCGCAGAGGCCAAGCTTCCCACCCTGCCCGCCCAGCATCCGACCGTTCTGGAAACCCAGTCGATGCCCGGCCCGACCGGTGAGAGCAACCGCCTGTCGACTCTGCCGCGCCCCGCACTGTTGTGCATGGGACCGGGCGCCGAAACGGCAGAGGCGCAGGCCAAGGCCGTGCGGGCGCTCGGCGGTGTTGCGGTCACGGCCTCTGGCCGGATCGACCCTGAGGCGCTGACCACCGGCCCGGCCTATGGCGGCGTGCTTTGGTGGGGCGAGGATGCGACGGCGCGGCAGATCGAGAAGGCACTGGCGGCCCGCGAGGGCGCGATCATCCCGCTTTTGCGCGGCAAACCCGACACCGCCCGCGTCCGCGCCGAACGGCATGTCTGTGTTGACACCACGGCCTCGGGCGGCAATGCACAGCTCTTGGGCATGATGGCCTAAAGCAGACAATCGGAGGAGCGCCATGCTGACGAACAGCGACATCGAAGACCTGACGCGGTTTCGCAGGGCGCTCCACCAATATCCCGAAATCTCGGGCGAAGAGATTGAGACCGCCCGGACCATCGCGGCGGAACTGGCAAAACTCGGCCCCACCCGCATTCTCTCCGGCCTCGGCGGGCACGGTGTCGCGGCGGTCTTTGACAGCGGCAGCCCCGGCCCAACGGTGCTGTTCCGCGCCGAGTTGGACGCTCTGCCGATCCCCGAAGAGCACGACATTCCGTGGGTCTCGAAAGTGCCGGGGAAAAGCCATGTCTGCGGGCACGATGGACATATGACCATGCTGCTGGCGCTTGGGCGATTGGTCGCACGACAGCCGGTTGCAAAGGGCCGCGTCGTGCTGATGTTTCAACCCGCCGAAGAAGACGGCAGCGGCGCACGCGCCGTGGTGGACGACCCGGCCTACGCCGAGATCGCCGCCGATTATGCCTTTGCCATCCACGTCGAGCCGGGCCGCCCCTTCGGCCATGTGGATACAGCCCCCGCCCTGATCAATTGCGCCTCCAAGGGCATCGCCCTGACCCTCAGCGGCAAGACCGCCCATGCCGCCAGCCCCGAAGACGGCAGATCGCCCGCGTCTGCGCTGGCCGAGTTGATCCCGGCACTGCAAGCCCTCGGCCCCGGCGGGCCGCTCGACGATGACTTCCGCCTTGTCACCTTGACCCACCTGCGCATGGGCGAGCCGACCTTTGGCATTGCCCCCGGCGCAGCGGTGCTCTACGCCACGCTGCGCAGCACCCGCGACGATGCACTGGCCGAGATCGAAGCCGCCCTGCGCGCCGAGGTCACCCGCAGCGCAAAGGCCCATGGGCTGAGGGCGGAATTCGCAGAGTCCGACCATTTCGCCGCCTCAATCAATCATCCCGAAGCCTACGACATCGCCGCCGCGGCGATGAACGCGCTTGGCGTGTCGCACGGGCAGAGAAATCTGCCGATGCGCGCCTCTGAGGATTTCGGCCTGTTTGGACGCGACGCCAAGGCGGCGATGCTCTGCCTCGGGCCGGGAGAAGATTACGCCGCGCTGCACAATCCCGATTACGATTTCCCCGATGATCTGATCCCCATCGGCGCGGGTATTTTTGAGCGGATCGCACGGGATTTGCTCGGTTCTGCTTGACAGACGCCCCGGCGGGCGCAGCTAAACATGCAAGTTCCCCCGTGCCGCTTGACGCTGCGCGCGACTTGGCAAAGGCTGGCCCGCATGTTCCCGATCCGCGATCATAACCCCTCGGGCCGCACGCCCTATGTCACCTATGCGCTGATGGCGGTGAACATCGGGGTGTTCCTGTCTTCCCTGTCGCTGATGGCGGATGAGCGTGCCTTGGCAGAGTTTTACTACACCTACGCTCTGCTGCCCGCGCGGCTGAGCCATGGAGAGGGGTATTTCGGCCTCATCACCTCGCAATTTCTGCATGGCGGCTGGATGCATTTGGCCGGTAACATGCTGTTTCTGTGGATCTTCGGCGATAATGTCGAGGATGAGATGGGTCACGGGCGCTACCTGCTGTTCTACCTTGCCTGCGGTATCGCGGCGGGGCTGGGCCAAGTCGTAACAGAGCCGCTCTCATGGGTGCCCATGGTCGGCGCCTCGGGCGCGATTGCGGGGGTCATGGGGGGCTATTTGCTGCTGTTCCCCCGCGCCAAAGTGGATATTCTGGTGATCCTTATCGTGTTTTTCCGCATCTTCGCGATCCCGGCTTGGATCATGCTGGGCCTGTGGTTCGGCATGCAGTTCATCGGGGGATCGGCGCCACACCGGGCACCGGCGGCGTGGCCTATTGGGCCCATGCGGGCGGGTTTATCGCGGGGCTGGTTCTGACCCTGCCGCTGTGGCTGCGCCGGGGCGGTTTTGCCTTTTGGCGACAGACCGACGGCCATCCGCCCCATGCCGCTGCCGACTATGACCTCAGCGAAAGTCGCATTCCGAAAGTGAGACGCAAATGACCGAAACCTCAGAAACCCGCCGCGCCTCCTGCCATTGTGGGGCGGTACTGATCGAAGCCCTGTTCCCGCGCGGTCTGGCCTCGGCCTCGCGATGCACCTGTACGTTCTGTCGCCGTCGCGCGGCGGCCACGGTGACCGCACTGGCCGAGACTGTGACCGTGTTGAAAGGCGCCGAGAACCTCACGCTTTATACATGGGGCACCCATACGGCGCAGCATTACTTCTGCAAGACCTGTGGCATCTATACCCACCACCGCCGCCGCTCGAACCCCGATGAATGCGGCGTGAACCTTGGCGCGATCGAAGGGGTCCTGCCTTGGGAGATGGAGCCGCTGCCCTATAGCGACGGGGTCAATCACCCCTCGGACCGCAAGGGCAGCTAAAGGCTGGAGATCACCCCCTGCATCCGCGCCAGAAGCCCCGGCTGCGGCTCGGCGTGCGCACGGCGTTGATCCACGCTTTCGTGCAGCCGCTCTGACGGGTCCGCGCCCACCAGACGGCGGCGGCGGGTCACAAGCATTTTGCCATAGCCGCGCCAGCGCCCGATGGAGGGTGCAGCGGGGTCTTGATCAAAGCGTGTGGTCCAGCCGTCGGGGAGCGGCAGACCGCTTTCTTCCATCCGCGACAACAGCCAGACAAGCGGGATATTTGCCAAGGGGCGCGCGGCCTCATCACCGCCCAACTGCCCGCCGACATCGCCGTGGGTGCCCGGAAACCAGACCTGCTCAAGCCGCCCGGCATAGCCCTCGGGCGTGGTCCACATCACCGGGGCATAGGCGACACGGGTTTCGTTCAGCGCCAGCGCCTGAAAGCCGTTCTTCACATTGCGGCTTAGATCGTGGTTGTGGAACATGTGCAGCGGCTGCGAGAACCGCCAGAACAGTGGCGCGTTCAGACCCAGCGACTTGACCGTATCCCAAACGCCGATCGCCTCGATCTCCACCTCGGGGTGGCAGTTGGCCCGCGCAAACAATTCGCCCGCCTTGCTCAGATGATGCGCCTCGTAATGGCGGTAGACATCGCGGATGTTACGCTCTGTCGCGACCTCGGCGCGCAGAAGGCCCACACGGTCGATCACCCCGGCGAGCGAACGCACGGCATAGCCGCCACGCGAATAACCCATCAGGAAAATCCGGTCCCCGGGTCGGTAGCGCGATGCGAGATAGCCATAGGCGCGGCGGATCTGTCGGTTGATCCCGCGCCCCATGATCACATCGCGCGCGCTGCGCCAATCACGCCATTGCAGACCCGGTTCATAATAGATCGACAGAGCACTGCCCATCTCGCGGCACAGGCTATAGGCGATGCCGGCGTTGGTCTCTCGCCCCAGTTCGAGCGAAGACATGGTCCCATCAAGGATAATGACGTGGGTCACCGCCCCCGGCGCGGGCCGAAGTCACTTTCAGGCCGTCGCCATAACCGCCCAAAGAGCCGTTGGAACAGGCTTTTACTCGGCTGCGATTGCGGCACCTTGCAGCATCTCCCAGACCCTATGCGGGGTGAAAGGCATATCCGCCTGCCGCACACCGCGTTCCCAAAGCGCATCCTGCACCGCGTTCGACACCGCCGCCAGCGCGCCCACAGTCCCAGCCTCACCACAGCCCTTCATGCCCATGGCATTGGCGGTCGAGGGCACAGGCTCAGACGTGAAAGAGATCATCGGCAGGTCGGCGGCGCGGGGCATGGCGTAGTCCATGAAGGTGGCGGTCAGCAGTTGCCCGTCTTCGTCATAGACGACCCGTTCTTGCACCGCTTGGCCGATGCCTTGGGCTACCCCGCCATGCACCTGCCCCTCGGCCAGCATCGGGTTGATCAGGTTGCCGAAATCATCGACCACCGTATAGCGGTCGAGGGTCACCACCCCGGTTTCAGGGTCGATCACCACCTCGGCCACATGCGCCCCGTTGGGATAGCTGCGCCCCGGCAGGCTGGCGCGTTCGTGGTGGGACAGCAGATCGTCGCGGCCCTTGGCGCGCACCATTTCGGCCACCTCTAGCATGGTGGGCGTGGCGTTTGACCCTTCGGCGCGGAAGCGTTCGTCGTCAAAGGTGATATCGCTCGCCGCAACGCCCAGTTCATCAGCCAGAAACGCGGTGAAGACTTCGGTTATCTTCGCCACGGTCGCCAAGGTCGCCGTGTTCTGCGTGGTGACCGAACGCGAGCCGCCGGTGCCGCCGCCCTTTTCAATCAGGTCGCTATCCCCCTGCACAACGCTGATCCGCTCCGCCGGGATGCCGGTCTGATCCGACAGGAACTGCGCATAGACCGTCTCATGCCCCTGACCGTTGCTTTGGGTGCCGACATAGATCGTCACGTGGCCATTCTCCTCAAAGACCACTTTGGCCCCTTCGGAAGGATCGCCGAGAATGCTTTCGATATAGTAACACAAGCCCTGCCCCCGCAGCAGGCCGCGCTTGGCGTCGGCGGTACGGCGGGCCGCGAACCCCTCACGGTCGGCCTCCTCTGCCGCCCGGGTCAGGAGGCGCGCGAAATCGCCCACGTCGTAAAGCTCTCCCGTGGCGGTGGTATAGGGAAACTGATCCGGCTTGATAAAGTTGATCCGCCGCAATTCCCACGGATCGACGCCCAACTCACGCGCGGCGCGGTCCATCAACCGCTCCAGCACATAGATTGCCTCGGGCCGCCCGGCGCCGCGATAGGCATCGACCTGCACGGTGTTGGTGTAATAGCCCTCGACATGCAGATAGGTGTCTTGCACGTCATAGACGCCCATCAAAACCTTAGAGAACAGCGTCGACTGAATCGGCTGGCCGAACTGGCTGTTATAGGCCCCGAGGTTGCAGCGCGTGTCGACACGGTAGGCGGTGATCTTGTGGTTATCGTCAAAGGCGAATTCGGCCCAAGACACCAGATCGCGCCCGCCATTGTCGGTGAGCATGGCTTCGGTCCGCTCTGACATCCAGCGCACCGGGCGGCCCAGCGCCCGCGCGGCTTGAGCGATGCAAAAATACTCTGGGTAGGTCATCGCCTTCATACCGAAACCACCGCCGACATCGGGGTTTGTCACGCGCACGGCATCTTCGCTGAGACCAAAAGCTTTGACAAAGAAGCCCTTATGCGCCCAGACGCCCTGCCCGCCCAGCGCCACATGCAACCGGCCATCGGCCCATTCGGCATAGCAGCCGCGCGGCTCCATGGAGTTGACGATGATGCGGTTGTCGCCGACCTCCAGCCTGACGCGGCGCGCAGCCTTGGCAAATGCCGCTTCAACCTTGGCCTCATCCCCCATGCCCCAATCAAAGGCGCGGTTGTCGGGGGCCTCAGGATGCAGGGTCTCGCCTCCGGGGGTGAGGTCCATCTTGGCGGGCAGGTCATCAGCGTCGAAAAGGATCAGTTCAGCCGCATCGCGCGCCTTTTGCAAGGTTTCGGCCACAATCAGAGCGACCGGCTCTCCCACATAGCGCACCCGGTCTTTCGCCAACATCGGGCGCAGCGGTGCCGCCCCTTGCTGCCGTCACGGTTGTCGACCACCGTATGCGGCAGGGCGATATTCATACCCGCCGCTTCCAGATCGGCACAGGTCAGCACCAGATGCACGCCCTCCGCGTCGCGGGCATCGCTCACGTCCAATTCAGTGATCACTCCATGGGCCACCGGCGCGCGGAAGAACACGCCGTGCAGTGCCCCCTGGGGGCGATGTCATCGACATAGCGGCCATCGCCGGTCAAGAAACGGTGGTCTTCCACCCGTTTGACCGGCTGGCTTTTCCCGAACTTTTCCATCTGACGCTGCCCCTGCTGCCCTGCCTATTCCAGCGCAACAGTAGCGGGCGAACCGCCAGTGTCCAGAGGCTCAGGCCGCCTTGCGTTTGGGCACGGCTCCAAGGTCCGAAACAAGCGTGATCCCTGCCAGCCCATAGCCATTAAAGGCGGTGGACATGGCGATGGAATAAGCCCCCATCCCGCCAAACAACAGATAATCCCCCGTCTGTGCATCTTCGGGCAGCGGCAGGCCGTCGGGCAAACGGTCGAGCGAATCGCAAGTAGGGCCAAAGACCACGCGCGGTGTCAGCGCCCCTTGGCGCAGCGCCCCTCCGGGCCGACCACATCTACCAGACCCGACAGGCCCATATCCCGCAGATCGGGCAGACCCCCATAGATACCGTCGTTCAGGAAGACCGTCCGCCCGGCGTTGCGCATCCCCTTGATACGGGTCGCCAGCACGGCGGCATCGGCAACCATCGCGCGCCCCGGCTCGCAAAGAAGCGAGGGCGCATCCGTGCCAAAACTCTCGGCAAGCGCCGCCTTCACCGCGGCAAAGACCGCCCGGTGATCCGGCGCGTCAAATCCACGATCCACGGCAAAACCCCCGCCGATATTCATCCGTTTTATAGAGACACCCGCCGCACGCAGGATATCCGCCGCCGCGTGGACATATTGCACCCAAGCCTGCGGATCATTGCACTGCGTGCCGGGGTGGAAACACATTGACGGAGTGAATCCCATCTCAGCCACCGCGCGCAACAGCTCCGCCGCCTGCTCAGGGGCCGCGCCGAATTTCGACCCGAAATCATAGGCCGCACCCTTCACTGGCAAGGCAAAGCGCACCGCAACTTCATTGTCGCGCGGCACGTCGCGCAGCTTGGCCAGTTCCGACATATCGTCGATCGACCAGCTATAGACGCCCGCCGCGATCCCGGCCCGCACCTCTGCCGCCGAGCGGACAGGGTTGTTGTAATGCAGCACCGCCTGCGGGCAGACCGCCCGGACCGCCGCCATTTCTGCCGGAGAGGCCACGTCGAAGGTGGTGATCCCCGCCGCGACAAGGTTCGAGAGCACCTCGGGCCGGTCATTGGCCTTGACCGCATAGGTCACCAACCCGTCGAAATCCGCCTGAAACCGCCGCGCTGTGGCCTGCAGCACCGAGGGGGCCAGGAACAACACCGGCGCATCTGGGCTATGTTTGGCCAGATAGGCGGCGGGCCTGTCGGAAAGGGGGCGATATGCTGCATGGGGGCCTCTTGTTTGCTTTTCTCCAGTAAACCCGCGATTTCAGTCGATTCATCGTGTCAAACCGCCTAAAGTGACGCGAACTTTCGGCGGATTGACGATATGACAATACATCTTGACGATACCGACCGCGCGTTGATTGCGGCGCTGCAATCCAACGCGCGTTTGCCCGTCGCAGATTTGGCACGCAGTTTGGGTCTTGCCCGCACCACCGTTCAGGCGCGGCTGGAACGATTGGAGCGCAGCGGTGCCATCGTCGGCTACACCCTGCGCTTGGGCGAAGCCACCCGTGCCCCGCTGCACGCCACGGCCCTGGTCAACATCGAACTGCGCGCTGGCCCCGCCGTGCTGGCCCGGTTGCGCAGCCTGCCCGGCGTGCAGGTCGTTCACACCACCTCGGGTCGCTTTGACCTGCTAGTGCAAATCGCCGCGCAGACCACGCAAGAGTTGGACGAAACCCTCGACCGTATTGGCGAGACGCGCGGCGTGAAGGGCAGTGAGAGCCTCATTCACCTCAGCACCAAGATCGACCGGCGCGGCTAGGCCGCTTCCCGCCCCAAATCCGCTTTGCCATAGGTCTTTCCCTCGCCGCGCCAGACCGCTAAACGGGGCGCAACAAAAGGGATCATGACCATGGCACTCGAAAAGACCTTCAACGCCGCTGAGGCCGAAAGCCGCATCTACGCCGATTGGGAAACCAAAGGCGCGTTCAAAGCGGGCGCGAATGCGCAGCGTGATGAGCATTTCTCGGTGATGATCCCGCCGCCCAATGTCACTGGCTCGCTGCACATGGGCCATGCCTTTAACAACACACTGCAGGATATCCTCGTGCGCTGGCACCGCATGCAGGGCTTCGACACCCTCTGGCAGCCGGGCCAAGACCACGCGGGCATCGCCACGCAGATGGTGGTGGAGCGCGAATTGGCCGCCACCGGCCAGCCGGGCCGCCGCGAACTGGGCCGCGAGGCGTTTACCGCTAAGGTCTGGGAGCAAAAGCAGAAATCGGGCGGCACGATCATCGACCAGCTGCGCCGTCTGGGTGCCTCCTGCGACTGGTCGCGCAATGCTTTCACCATGTCCGGCGCGCCGGGTGCGCCCGAGGGTGAAGAGGGCAATTTCCACGATGCCGTCATCAAGGTCTTCGTGGACATGTACAACAAAGGGCTGATCTACCGCGGCAAGCGGCTGGTCAACTGGGACCCGCATTTCGAGACGGCGATCTCGGATTTGGAGGTCGAGAGCACCGAAGTCGACGGCCACATGTGGCACTTCAAGTATCCGCTGGCCGGGGGCGAGACCTATACCTACGTCGAGAAAGACGAAGACGGGAACACGCTCTTCGAAGAGACCCGCGACTATATCTCCATCGCCACCACACGGCCCGAAACCATGCTCGGCGACGGCGCTGTTGCGGTTCATCCATCGGATGAGCGTTACGCCTCAATTGTCGGGAAACTCTGCGAAATTCCCGTTGGCCCGAAAGAGCAGCGCCGCCTGATCCCGATCATCACTGACGAATACCCAGACAAGAACTTCGGCTCTGGTGCGGTCAAGATCACCGGCGCGCATGACTTCAACGACTACGGCGTCGCCAAGCGCAACGGCATCCCGCTCTATGCCCTGATGGACACCCAAGGCCAGATGCGCGCCGACGGGTTGCCCTACGATCAGGCCGCCGCCCGCGCGCAGGCCATCGCCGATGGATCGGAGCCCGCCCCCGAGGACGCGACCGAGATCAACCTCGTCCCCGACGCCTACCGCAGCCTCGACCGGTTCGAGGCCCGCAAGCGCGTGGTCGAGGACGTGACCGCCGAGGGCCTCGCCGTGATGACCGAGGCGACCGACCCGCGCCTCGGCCGCGCCGCCAAGAAGGCCCCCGTCGAGCCCGGCGAAGGCGGCGAGATGCGCACCGAGGAAGAGAACCTCGTGCCGCTCGTCGAGGCCAAGAAGATCATGCAGCCCTTCGGCGACCGCTCCAAAGTGGTGATCGAGCCGATGCTGACCGACCAGTGGTTCGTCGCCACCGACAAGATCGTGCAGCCCGCCATTGATGCGGTGCGCTCTGGCGAAGTCACGATCCTGCCCGAACAGGACCGCAAAGTGTACTTCCACTGGTTGGAGAACATCGAGCCATGGTGCATCTCGCGCCAGCTGTGGTGGGGGCATCAGATTCCGGTGTGGTTCGACGATGAGGGCAATGAGTATTGCGCGCCGACCGAGGCCGAAGCACAGGCCATGGCCCCCGGCAAAACCCTGCGCCGCGACCCCGACGTACTCGACACCTGGTTCTCCTCTGGCCTCTGGCCCATCGGCACGCTGGGCTGGCCCGAGCAGACCGCCGAGCTTGAGAAATACTTCCCCACCTCCGTGCTGGTCACTGGTTTCGACATCATCTTCTTCTGGGTCGCTCGGATGATGATGATGCAATACGCCGTGGTCGATCAAAAGCCCTTCGACACCGTCTATGTCCACGCGCTGGTGCGCGATGAGAAGGGCAAAAAGATGTCGAAATCCTTGGGCAACGTGCTCGACCCGCTGGAGTTGATCGACGATTTTGGCGCGGATGCGGTGCGCTTTACGTTGACCTCGATGGCCGCCATGGGGCGTGACCTGAAACTCAGCACGCAACGCATCGCGGGCTATCGCAATTTCGGCACCAAGCTCTGGAACGCGCACCGCTTTGCGGAGATGAACAACGTCTTCGACAGCATGCCCGCCGCGATGCCGCAGCCGCAGGCCACGCTGAACAAATGGATCGTGGGCGAGACCGCGCGCATCCGCGAAGAGGTCGACGCGGCGCTTGGCAACTTCCGCTTCAACGACGCGGCCAATGCGCTTTATGCCTTTGTCTGGGGCAAGGTCTGCGACTGGTATGTGGAACTCTCCAAACCGCTGTTGCAAGACGACGCGCCCGAGGCCGAAGAGACCCGCGCGACGATGGCTTGGGTGCTAGAGCAATGTCTGGTGCTGCTGCACCCGATCATGCCTTTCATCACCGAAGAACTGTGGCAGACCACCACCAAGCGCGACCAACTGCTCGCCCTGACCGATTGGCCGACCTACACCACCGCCGATCTGCTGGATGCAGAGGCTGACCGGGAACTGAACTGGGTGATCGGCCTGATCGAAAGCATCCGCTCTGCGCGTCAGCAGATGCATGTGCCCGCCGGGCTGAAGGTGCCGATGCTGGTGACAGAGATGGACGAGGCTGCACAGGGCGCATGGGATCGCAACGAGGTGATGATCAAACGCCTCGCGCGGGTCGAGAGCCTTGAGCGTGCCGAGAGCTTCCCCAAAGGCACCGTGTCGATTGCGGCACCGGGGGCCAGCTTCGGCCTGCCCTTGGCCGGGTTGATCGACATCGACGCCGAGAAGGCACGGTTGCAAAAGTCGCTCGACAAGCTGGGCAAGGAGATCGGTGGGCTGAAGGGGCGTTTGAACAACCCCAAATTCGCGGCCTCCGCGCCCGAGGAAGTCGTGGCCGAAGCGCAGGCCAATCTGGCCGCGCGTCAGGAAGAGGCGGACCAGTTGCAGGCCGCACTGGACCGTCTGGCCGAACTGGGCTGAGATTGAGGGCGTGGCGGTTTAGCTGCCACGCCAAAAACGCCACGCGAGCCGGGCAGCGCCAGACCGCGGGGTGGCGCTGCATACGGGGCAGTTGGGCAGTTTATCCCTGCCGCGCATACACATTTATTTCAGGACGGCACTCCAATAGCTAAAGCGCCAGCCCGTCCGGGCGGTCTGGCGCTGCCCGGCGGCCTTACGGCCTTGATTCCGGGCTGTTCCGGAGAACGCCACCAGCCTACTTAAACACCGCAGGCCGCTTGCCGAACTCCGCCGCGATCACCTCCATCTGCTCTGGCTTGCCCAAGAGCGCTGCCTGTTCACGTGACTCGGCCTCCAGTACATCCACATCAGACGCCCCCGTTTCCGCATAGCCAATCAACCGCTTGGCCGCCCGCACGGCATTCGGCCCCTTCCCCGCAATCACCTGCGCCAGTTCCAAAGCCGCCGCCTGCGGATCATCGGCGACCTCGGTCACCAGCCCCCAGCGCTCGGCCTGCGCGGCCCCCACGGGTGCCGCCGTATAGGTCAACCGCCGCAGCACATCCGAGCGCACCAAACGCGGCAGCAACACCATGCCGCCCATATCCGGCACAATGCCCCATTTCATCTCCATCACCGCGAGCTTGGTCTCTGGTGCCGCAATCCGAATATCCCCCCAAGCGCCAATTGCATCCCGGCGCCATAGACCACCCCGTGCAGCGCCGCGATCACCGGGATTTCCAAACGGTGCCAGACCATCGACACCTCCTGCCATTTGTTCGTTGTGCCCTCGCCATGGGTGCGCGGCATGATCAGCGCCTCAACATCCTGCCCCAGCATCCCCGAAAGCCCGCCGATATCGATGCCCGCGCAAAAACCTTTGCCCTCGCCCGACAACACCACAACGCGGGCATCCGAGGCCGCAACCTCCTGCCCTGCCGCGATGATCGCTTCGATCATCTCATCATCCACGGCGTTCATCTTGTCGGCGCGGGTGAGGGTCACATGGGCAATATGGTCTTCGATCCGGGTGGTGACGCGGGGCATGGCTGTTCTCCTAAATGTTTGGCGCAGTTCAGCGCAGATCAACGCGCGGCACCAGCAAAACGTGGCGGCAGGTGCTGCGACCCTTGCCCTCTCAACGGCGCAACCCTACACCTTGGCGCATGACATATGCACGCCTTACCCCCTCGCCCAAAGCCTGCCCGCCAACGTCCCCTTTGTGGGCCCCGAAGCGCAGGAGCGCACGCTTGGCCGCCCCTTCAAAGCGCGGCTTGGCGCCAATGAAAACGTCTTTGGCCCCTCGCCCCGTGCCATCGCGGCAATGGCTGAGACGGAGATGTGGAAATATGGCGATTCAGAAAGCGTGGAGCTGCGCGCGGCATTGGCCGAATTGCATGGCGTGACGCCCGACAATATCATCGTCGGCGAAGGCATCGACGGGCTGCTGGGCTATCTCGTCCGTCTGCTGGTGGACGAAGGCGATGCGGTGGTAACCTCGGAAGGCGCGTACCCAACCTTCAACTACCATGTCGCGGGCTTTGGCGGCGTGCTGCACAAAGTGTCCTACCGCGACGATCACGAAGACCCGGCAGCGCTTTTCGCCAAAGCGGCAGAGGTTGACGCCAAGCTCGTCTACCTCGCCAATCCCGACAATCCGATGGGCACTTGGCATGAGGGCACGGCACTGGCGCGCGCGCTTGACGATCTGCCCCAAGGCAGCCTGCTTTTGCTGGATGAGGCCTATATCGAATGCGCCCCCGAGGGCACAGCACCCCAGCTTTCCGCCGATGACCCGCGGGTGATCCGGATGCGGACCTTTTCCAAAGCCTATGGCCTCGCCGGAGCGCGGATCGGCTATGCGATTGCAGCGCCCGACTTGATCACGGCCTTTCACAAGGTTCGCAATCACTTTGGTCTCAACCGCGCAGCACAGGCAGGTGCCTTGGCGGCGGTACAGGATCAAGACTACCTCAAGAAAGTTCAGACCCAGATCGCCGAGGCCCGCGACAGGATCGCTCAAATCGCTGAAAAGAACGGGCTGAGCACCCTGCCCTCCGCAGCCAATTTCGTCGCGATCGACTGTGGCGGCGATGGCGCCTTCGCCAAGGCGGTGCTGGATGCCCTAGTGGCGCGGGGCATCTTTGTGCGGATGCCCTTTGCCGCGCCGCAAAACCGCTGCATCCGCATCAGTTGCAGTACGGCTGAGGAACTGGATCACTTCGCCACCGCATTGCCCGAGGCCTTGGCCGAAGCCCGCAAGCCCGAAGCGCGCGGGGCCTAGGCCCCGCCGATCACCTCCGCCGCCGCTTGCAGTGCGCCGGGCCCGTGGTCGATTTTTAGCGCGCAAAGCCCAGCTTCGATCCCGCCGAGCAGCCCCATGACCATATGGCCGTTCACATGGCCCATGTGGCCAAGGCGGAAAAACCATGCCACGCAGGCTCTCCGGGCAGGGCCATGCCCAGCCCCACGCCCAGTGTCAGGCCCAGATTGCTCTGTACCCAATCGCGCAACTCTGTCGCATGGGGCGCTTGCAGCCGCAGAGCGGTGACGGCATGGCTGCGCAGGGCGCGGTCTTCGATGTTGAACCGCAGGCTGCCCTCTGCCGACCATGCCTCGCACGCTGCCCAAACCGCGCGGGCCAAGGTGGCATGGCGCTGCCAGACCTGCTCGATCCCCTCTTCATGGATCATATCAAGGGCGGCCCGAAGGCCATAAAGGTGATGCGTCGGCGCGGTGCCGCCGTGGTATTGATAGAATTCCTGCGCATGGGCGCGCGGCGACCAATCCCAATAGCGGCTCACCCGCGGCAGACGCGCGCGGGCTTCCTCGGCCCGGTCGTTGAAGAACACGAAGGCCATGCCCGGCGGCACCATCAGCCCCTTTTGCGAAGCGGTGACCATGACATCGACGCCCCAAGCGTCCATCTCGAACCGCTCGCACCCAAGCGAGGCGATGCAATCGGCCATCAAAAGCGCGGGGTGGCCTGCCTCATCCAACAGGCGGCGCAGGCCGGGGACATCGTTGCGCACCGAGCTTGAGGTGTCGACATGCACCGCCATCAGCGCCTTGATCTGGTGGCCCGTGTCGGCCTTCAAACGCTCGGCCACCTGCGCCAGATCAACCGGCGCATTGCGGCCAAAGTCGAGGATATCCACCTCCGCCCCCAGCCCCGTTGCCATCTCGGCCCAACCATGGCCGAAACGCCCCGTCGCCAAGACCAGCACGCGGTCGCCCGGTGCTATGACATTGCTCAGCGCGGCCTCCCAGGCGCCGTGGCCGTTGCTGATATACATCGCCACATGACGATCTGTACGCGCCACACGCTTCAAATCGGCCGCCAGTGCCGGCATCATCTCAACCAACTCACCCTCATAGATATTGGGCGCGGCGCGGTGCATCGCGCTCAGCACCGCGTCGGGCATGACCGAGGGGCCGGGAATGGCAAGGTACGAACGACCTTGGACGAGTTTATTCTGCTTTGTCATGATATTGGCTGCCGTTTTGAAAATGCGTGACCGGGCTGCGGTCGGGCGCAGCTTACTGCCCGCCGGGCCGGGGTCAACACGCGATCGGACGTAAGGTAAGCCGCGCCCCGGACGTCCCTACCCCGGCCCGCTCCGGCCCGGATGCGCGTCCCACGCGCACCCTGCGACGGCTTGCCCTGCCTGCGCGGCTTTCGTACACGGGATCCGACTGCCCAAAAGGATCAGGCACCGGCATGAATGATGACAGTTACACCTCCGCGCAGTTGATGCGTTGGCTTTGGCATGACTATCTAAAGAAACACACCGGCCTGATGGCCATCGCGGTGATCTTCATGATCATCGAAGGCTCGACCTTGGGCGTGCTAGCCAAGCTGATGGAGCCGATGTTCGACCGCGTCTTTGTCGGCGGCGACCAAGGTGCGCTGGTTTGGGTGGGGCTGGTGCTGGTGGCGATCTTTGCGCTGCGCGCGCTGGCCACGGTGGTGCAAAAGGTGCTGCTGACCCGCGTGGCGCAACGCACGGCGGCGGACCTGCGCATCGACCTGTTGGACCGGATGATGCAGCAGGATGGTGCCTTTCACCAAAACCACCCGCCCGGTTTTCTTGTGCAGCGCGTGCAATCGGATGTGAACGCGGTCAGCGATGTCTGGCGCGCGGTGATCACCGGCGCGGGGCGCGATCTGGTGGGGCTTGTGATCCTGATGGGCGTCGCCATCGCGATTGATCCGATCTGGGCGCTTTTGGCGATGGTCGGCGTGCCGCTGATGGTGCTGCCTGCCGCCATCGCCCAGCGTTTCGTCCGCGCCCGCTCGCGTGAGGCGCGCGACATCGGCGCCAGCCTCTCGACACGTCTGGACGAGGTCTTTCACGGCATCGTGCAGATCAAACTGAACGCGCTGGAAGACTATCAGGCCCGACAATACCGCGAGTTGACGCGCACCTTTATTCGCACCGAAGTTCGCGCCGCCTTTGGCAATTCCGCGATCCCGGCGATGATCGACATCATGTCAGGCATCGGTTTCATGGCCGTGATCGTATACGGCGGGTCCGAGATCATCGCGGGCAACAAGACCATTGGCGAGTTCATGACCTTCTTTACCTCGCTCGGGTTCATGTTCTCCCCCTGCGTCGCCTCGGCGCGATCAGCGGCCTGTGGCAGATGGCCGCCGCCGCGCTGGAGCGGATCAAGGAGCTGCTCGACGCGCCCCTGCACCTGCGCAGCCCGGCCAAGCCCGTGGCCGCGCCCGATGGCCCGCCTGACGTTACCTTGGCGGATGTTTCGCTCTCCTACGGCGATACGAAGGTGCTGAATGCATTGAACCTGACCGCGCAAGCGGGCCAGACGACCGCCCTTGTCGGCGCCTCGGGCGCGGGGAAATCGACCATTTTCAACCTGCTCACGCGGCTGGTGGATCCACAAAGCGGCACGGTTCAAATCGGCGGGGTCGACACCACGTCGATGACCATCCCAGACCTGCGGGGCCTGTTTTCTGTCGTGACGCAAGAGGCGCTGCTGTTTGATGAGACCCTGCGCGAGAATATCGTGCTGGGCCGCGAGAACGTCAGCGACGAAGAACTCGACCGGGTGTTGAAAGCCGCCCATGTGGCCGATTTCCTGCCGCAGTTGGAACAGGGGCTAGAGACCCGCGTCGGCCCGCGCGGCTCGGCCCTGTCGGGCGGGCAGCGTCAGCGTGTGGTGATCGCCCGCGCCCTGCTGCGCGACACGCCAATTCTGCTGCTTGATGAGGCCACCAGCGCCTTGGATGCGCAATCTGAACAGGTTGTGCAGGATGCCCTTGATCGGCTCGCCAAGGGGCGCACCACCATCGTGATCGCGCATCGGCTCTCGACCATCCGCAGCGCGGATAAGATCGTGGTGATGGACCGCGGCCAAGTCACCGATGAAGGCACCCACGACGAATTGATGGAGCGCGGCGGCATCTATGCCGACCTTTACCGCCTGCAATTCCGCGACGGAAAGACGGTGTCGGATGCACGCGGCCTCAGCGCCCTCTCTGCAAAAAAGCGCCGCGAAAGGGCGCGCCAGCCCAATCTGTTCCAACGGATCGGGGCGGTCTTCTTTAACTGAGTGCAGGGGCGTGAGGGCGACCCGCGCCCGTTTTCACGACCGCCGATAGCTTACCGCAAGGGCGTCGGGGCTGGTGCCCATTGCATAGCGCATCAGCGTCCACAGGTTGCGCCCACCGCGGCGCAGCCAGCCCTGACGGCGGTATTTCTCGGCACTGGTCACCGCGATGCCCTCAAGCCGCGCCAAACGGCCCCGCAGGGCGCGGGCCAGTGCGACATCCTCCATCAGCGGCTGATCGGGGTAACCGCCGACCGCGTCATAAAGCGCGCGGGGCAGCAGCAGCCCCTGATCACCATAGGGCAAGCCACAAGCGCTGCGCAGGTTCGCCCAACCTGCGACCAATCGTGGTGCCGGCCCGCGCTGATCGAACCTGAGGCGAAACCACCCCGCAGCCCCTGCCCCGCGCGCCATGTGATCCTGCACCGCATCGGTCCACCCCGGCGCCAGCACCGTGTCGGCATGGATCACCAAGAGCCACTCCCCCGTGCCGCTTCGCATCCGCGGCGCAACTGCCCCCCGCGAGGGCGCGCCCGAGATCACCTCGCCCCCCAGCTTTCGGCCAGCTGAGGCGTGCCATCTGCCGATCCCCCATCGCTCAGGATCACCTCGCGGATCAGCCCGGCCTGCAACCCTTCGACAAGCGCGGCAAGGCAGGCAGGCAGCGCGGCGGCTGCATTGAGACTGGGAATGACGACAGAGATCGGCGCGCGCATGGTTGCCCCTTTTGGATGGGTTTGACAGGTTATATGTCATGGCCAGCAATCAAAGGACAACCGCATGACCAAGCGCCGCATTCTGCGCCTCTCCGGCCCCGACACCCGCGATTTCCTGCAAGGCATCGTGACCAATGACGTTGGCAAACTGGACCAAGGCCCGGTCTATGCCGCCCTGCTGACGCCGCAGGGCAAATATATGGCCGATTTCTTTCTGATCGCTGACGGCGATAGCGTTCTGCTTGATGTGGACGAAAGCCTTGGCGACATGCTGAGCCAACGGCTGTCGATGTATAAGCTGCGCGCCAAGGTGACGATTGAGCCGACCGAGCTGCACCTGCACCGTGGCACCGGCCCCGCACCCGAAGATGCCGTGGCCGACCCGCGTCATCCAGAAATGGGCTGGCGCGCCTATCGCGACACGCCGCAGACCGATGACACAACCGATTGGAACGCCCTGCGCGTGGCGCATCTGATCCCCGAAACCGGTGTGGAACTGACGCCTGATACTTTCATCCTCGAAGCCGGGCTTGATCGGATCAACGGGCTCGACTTCCGCAAGGGCTGCTATGTCGGCCAGGAGGTCACGGCGCGGATGAAACACAAGACCGAATTGCGCAAGGGGCTGACGCGGGTCGAGGTTAGCGGCACCGCCGCGCCGGGCACGGCAATCACGGCAGATGGCAAACCGGCGGGCACGCTGTTCACTCAAGCGGGGGACCAAGCGCTGGCGCATCTGCGCTTTGACCGCGCCAAAGGGCCGATGCAGGCGGATAAGGCGCAGGTCACTTGGCCCGGCCCTGCCGCCTGAGCGCCCCAAAACAAGAAAAAGCCCCGGCAAAACCGGGGCTGATCTAGCTTACGTTGGATGACGTTGCGTCAAGCGCGTTCGACATATTCCATGGTTTCGGTGTTCACCACGATCGCTTCGTCCTGCCCCACGAAGGGCGGAACAGAGATCTTCACACCGTTTTCCAGAATGGCTGGTTTGAAGGAATTCGCCGCTGTCTGGCCTTTGACGACCGGCTCGGTCTCGGCAATGTTGCAGACCACTTTTTGCGGCAGACGGGCGTTCAGCGCCTCGGCGTCATGGTACTCGACCACGATCATCATGCCGTCTTGCAGGAAGGGGCGTGTGTCACCCAAAAGCTCGGCATCAAGCTGCACCTGCTCATAGGTTTCGGTGTCCATTACCACCAGCATACCGTCGTCTTCATACAGAAATTGCTGGTCTTTTTGCTCCAGTCGCACGCGCTCGACCTTATCGGCAGAGCGGAAGCGTTCGTTCAATTTGGAGCCGTTGCGCAGGTTGCGCATCTCGACTTGGGCAAAGGCACCGCCCTTGCCGGGCTTCACGTGATCGACCTTCACGGCCGCCCAAAGGCCACCGTTATGTTCAAGGACGTTTCCGGGGCGGATCTCGTTTCCGTTAATCTTGGGCATGTGACAAAACCACGACATAAGGTTGATGATAAGATGACCGGGTCTATATCGGGAGGGATGGTCCCCTGCAAGCGGGCGATATCCGGGCGTCGCTGCGGCAACTAGATATGCGCAAGTTGCATGGGAGGTATGCTAAATAGAGGTATCCGAATCAAATGATATCCGTCATAAGGGCCTCCACGCCCGAATGACAAGAGCAAGAATAATCGAAAGGACGACGAGATGAAAGATTTCGTTGATGGCACCGCTTTCAACAACGAGCAAGGCAACCGCGCACGCAAGCTCTTTGCTGCTGTGGTGCTTGCTGCTTTGGATGACGCAATTGCCGACGACAAGAAATATGGCAACGGCCCAGAACAGATTGCCCGCTGGGCCCGTTCGCGCGATGGCCGCGAAGTGCTGAGCTGTGCCGGGATCGACCCCAATGAGCGGGTCGTCGAAGGCCTGATGGAATTTGTCGGCAAAGGCGTGCGGACCTCCGTCGCCCTGTCGCGCGAAGAGTCCGAGCGCCGCAATGCCGCGCTTCAGGCCGAAGCCGCCTGAGAATATCCGCCAAGCGGAGCAATTGACGCAGCCTTCGGGCTGCGTTTTTTTGTGTCTGCTGTTTCTCGCGCGGTCAATCTGCCCCGAAAAAGAAGATCCAGTTGCGCAAGGCTAAACCTTCGGCCAGCAGCAGCGCCAATGTCACGCAGGATAGCACCCAGCCCGGCCTACGCCACCAAAGCGTAATAGCGGCGAGCGCGCCCACCAGTGCCTCAACGGGTGCGACCCACCCCGCGCCGTGACGCACATCCCAATAGCTGATGGGGCTTTCAAAAATCCAACCCGTTAGTGGCCAGAAATGCGCACGCCCGTCATCGTGATGCAGCGGCAGGTCGAACATCAGATGCAGCAGCGCCGCGCCGGTAAGCGCCACGGCCCAGCCCGTTTGCCGCCAGACCGCAAGTCCCAAAAGCGCGCCCCAGACGATGAAAGAGTTATCGATGGAAAAAACCGTCTGCCAGAGGTCGGAATAGTAAAGCTCCCCAAAGACCACACTCCCCGGCAGCCCTTGGACATAGAGCGCAAAACCCGCCATCAGATAGAGCGACAAGTCCGGCAGCAGCGCCCCGGCAAGTGCTGCCCAGATTAACGGCTTGGCCCCTTCCCGCCCCATCACGGCAGCGCCCAAAAGCAAATGTGCAGGCGTGTTCATCGCGGCTCTTTCCCCTTGGATCATTTTGCGCCAGTTTGCGCGAAACAGGGGCAGAATGACATGACCAAAGCCATCATGATACAGGGCACCGGCAGTAATGTCGGCAAGTCGATGATCGTTGCCGGATTAATCCGCGCCTGCACCCGGCGCGGGCTGCGCGTGCGCCCGTTCAAACCGCAGAACATGTCCAACAACGCCGCCGTCACCGAGGACGGGGGCGAGATTGGCCGCGCGCAGGCCTTGCAGGCCCGTGCCGCAGGCGTGGCACCGCATACGGACATGAACCCGGTGCTGCTGAAGCCTCAAAGCGCCACCGGCGCGCAGGTCGTGGTGCAGGGCAAGATCGCGGGCCAGCAAGAGGCGTGGGAGTTTGGGCGCAACAAAGCGAGCCTGATGCCCGCCGTGCTACAGTCCTTTCACCGCTTGGCCGAAAACTGCGACCTAATCGTGATCGAAGGCGCGGGCTCCCCGGCAGAGACCAACCTGCGGGCAGGCGATATCGCCAATATGGGTTTCGCCCGCGCCGCCGGGGTGTCTGTGGTGCTGATGGGCGACATCGACCGTGGCGGGGTGATCGCGCAGATCGTCGGGACGCAGGCGGTGCTAGATGCCGAAGACAACGCGCTGATCCGCGGCTTTGCCGTCAATAAATTCCGTGGCGACCGCAGCCTCTTTGATGCAGGTCGCGACGACATCGCCGCGCGCACCGGCTGGCCGAGCCTTGGCGTGATCCCGTGGTTCGACGCCGCGCACCGCCTGCCCGCCGAAGATGTGATGGATCTGCCCGCCCGCGCCCGTTCCGGTGGCTCAGGCTGTGTGATCGCCGTCCCGCGCCTGCCGCGTATCGCCAATTTCGATGACCTCGACCCATTGGCCGCCGAGCCGGGCGTCGACCTGACGATGATTATGCCCGGCAGCCCCCTGCCCGGCGACGCCGATCTGGTGCTGATGGTCGGCAGCAAATCGACGATCTCCGACCTCGAAGCCTTCCGGGCCGAGGGATGGGACATCGACCTTGCCGCACATATCCGGCGAGGCGGCCATGTGTTGGGGCTTTGCGGGGGCTATCAGATGCTGGGCAAGACGATCACCGATCCCGAGGGGATCGAAGGCCCGGCGGCGCGGGTGGCGGGGCTGGGGCATCTGGACGTGGAAACCACGATGGCCCCGCTGAAACATCTGGCGGAAAAATCCGGCCAGCATCCTGCCAGCGGCACCGATCTCACGGGATATGAAATTCACATCGGGGAAACCACAGGCCCCGATTGCGTCCGCGCTTGGCTCACCTTTGACGGCACGCCCGAGGGCGCGGCCTCCCCTCGGGCCGGGTGCAGGGCTGCTATATGCATGGAATTTTCAGCTCAGACGCCTTCCGCCGCGCCTACCTTGGCGGTTTTGGCGTGACCTCATCGCTGGATTTCGAAAGCGGCGTGGATGATGCGCTCGACGCGCTGGCCGATCATGTCGAGACCTATATCGATGTCGACCTGTTCCTCTCCCTCGCGGCAGAGGTCTAGGCTGGAGAGCGCGCAGCCCTCCAGCCCAATATTTAGAATTCGACGACCGCGCGGATCGATTCACCTTTGTGCATCAATTCAAAGCCTTCGTTGATCTGATCCAGCGTCAGCTTATGGGTGATCATCGGGTCGATCTCGATTTTGCCGTTCATGTACCAATCAACGATCTTGGGCACGTCCGTCCGCCCCTTGGCCCCGCCAAAAGCGGTCCCGCGCCAAACCCGGCCGGTGACCAATTGGAATGGCCGCGTGGAAATCTCGGCTCCCGCAGGTGCCACGCCGATGATGATGCTTTCGCCCCAGCCCTTGTGGGCGCATTCCAGCGCGTCGCGCATGACCTTGGTGTTGCCAGTCGCGTCAAAGGAATAGTCCGCGCCGCCTTTGGTCACTTCGACCAGATGCGCCACCAGATCGCCCTCGACGTTCTTAGGGTTCACGAAATCGGTCATCCCGAAATAACGTCCGACCTCTGCTTTGTCGTCGTTAAGATCGACACCGACGATCTGATCCGCGCCTGCCATCCGCAGACCTTGGATCACGTTCAACCCGATGCCGCCCAGCCCAAAGACCACGCAGCGCGCGCCCAGTTCGACCTTGGCCGTGTTGATCACCGCACCGATGCCCGTGGTCACGCCGCAACCGATGTAGCAAATTTTATCAAAGGGCGCGTCTTTGCGGACCTTGGCCAGCGCGATTTCCGGCACCACGGTGTGGTTGGCAAAGGTTGAGCAGCCCATATAGTGGTGAATCGGCGTGCCATCGAGCATCGAAAACCGCGTTGTGCCATCGGGCAGCAAGCCTTGGCCTTGGGTCACGCGGATTTTTTGGCAGAGGTTGGTTTTGCCCGACAGGCAGTATTCGCATTCGCGGCATTCTGGCGTGTAGAGGGGGATCACATGGTCGCCCGGCTCCAGCGTGGTCACGCCTTTGCCCACTTCCAGCACCACGCCCGCGCCTTCGTGGCCAAGGATCGCGGGGAAGATCCCTTCGGGGTCGTCGCCCGAGCGGGTGAATTCGTCGGTATGGCACAGGCCGGTTGCCTTGATCTCAACCAAGACCTCACCGCGTTTCGGCCCTTCAAGGTTCACCTCCATGATTTCAAGCGGTTTGCCAGCTTCCACGGCAACGGCGGCACGGGTTCTCATCATGGGTCTCTCCTTCGAGGTTAATCACTTGGTGCTATATGGCGCACGCGGGCGTCAAATGTCCATTTCAGAACGACACCGCAACTTCGCGCGCGTTTCGCCAGTGGGGCACGCGGCGTTCACCTTAGCCGGTGATCGGCGCGTCGGATTTGATCTGCCGCAAGATCACATTGGTGGTGGCCGAATTGACCGCCGGATGTAGGAACAAAAAGCTTTCTAGAAAGGCGTTATAGGCGTCGATATCGCGGCAAAGAACGCGCAGGTGATAATCCGCTTGGCCGGTGGTGGCGAAACACTCCGTCACCTCCGTCCGGCTTTGGATCGCACGGATGAAACTGGCAAGGGCCGAGGCGTCATGCCGGGTCAGATGCACATGCACCATCGCCTCAAACCCCAGCCCCATCGCCTTGGGATCGACCACCGCGGCATAGCGTTTGATCACCCCCGCCTGCTCCAACGCCTTGACCCGCCGCCAGCAGGCAGAGGCCGAGATATTCAGCTTTTCGGCAAGTTGCGCATTGGGCAGACGCGAATCCTGCTGGAGCAAAAACACAAGCTGTCGGTCTGTCGCATCCATCTCACTCATCGGGTAAATCTTTCACTTCACGGAACTACAATGGATAAATTACCCGGATTTCACCCATATCGCCAGCAAAACCGGAGCGAAAATTCGGACCCCCTGCGGTATACTCCCAAGTGAGGAGACCCCCATGACAGAACAACCGCGCGAATTTACCACTTATAAACTCGACGACCGCTATGATCAGACCGAAGGCCGCGTTTTCCTGACCGGGACGCAGGCACTGGTGCGCATCATGCTGGATCAGGCCCGCCGCGATCGCGAGGCGGGGCTGAACACCGCCGGTTTCGTTTCGGGCTACCGCGGCTCCCCCTTGGGCGGGCTCGATCTGGAATACTGGCGCATCAAAGACCGCGTGGCCAAGGCGGGGGTGAAATTCCTGCCCGCCGTGAACGAAGACCTCGGTGCCACCGCGGTCTTGGGCGCGCAACAGGCCCACCTCGACCCGCAGGCGGAGGTCGAGGGCGTCTTTTCTATGTGGTACGGCAAGGGGCCAGGGGTGGACCGTTCGGGCGACGCGCTGAAACATGGCAACGCTTACGGCTCGGCCCCCAGGGGCGGCGTTTTGGTGGTCGCGGGCGACGATCACGGCTGCGTCTCGTCCTCCATGCCGCATCAATCCGATGTGGGCTTCATGTCGTGGTTCATGCCGACGCTGAACCCGGCGAGCGTGGCCGAATATCAGGCGTTTGGCGAATACGGCATCGCGCTTTCACGCTTCTCGGGCACTTGGGTGGGTTTCAAGGCGATCTCGGAAACCGTGGAAAGCGGCGCATCGGTGACACTGACACCCGACCGCGTGTTCAACCAGCCCGACTACACCGCGCCTCCGGGCGGGCTGCACGTGCGGCTTGGCGATCTCCCCTCGCCCGAGATTGAGACGCGGCTGCATCACAAGCTCGACGCGGTGCAGGCTTTCATGCGCGCCAATCCCATTGACCGGCATATCTACGACACGCAGGACGCCTCTTTCGGCATCGTGACCACCGGCAAAGGCCACCTCGACACGATGGAAGCGCTGCGGCTTCTGGGCCTTGATGAGACCGCCTGCCGCCGCCTCGGCATCGACATCTACAAGATCGGCATGGTCTGGCCGCTGGCGCTGGACGACGCGCTCGACTTCGTCAAGGGCAAGCGCGAAGTGCTTGTGATCGAAGAGAAACGCGGCATCATCGAAAGCCAGTTTAAAGAGGCATTCTATGACTGGCCCGGCTCCAAACCTGCGCGGATGGTGGGCAAACATGACGAAAACCTTGAGGAGTTGGTGCCTTGGACCGGCGAGCTGTCGCCGCTCAAGCTGCTCCCGATCATTGCCGCGCGGCTCAGTGCCTTCTTTCCCGAAGAGAACCTGCTGGAAAAGGCCCGCGCCCTGACTGACCAGCCGCCCGTGCTGCTGAACGTCCCCGGCGCCACCCGCACGCCTTACTTCTGTTCGGGTTGCCCACATAACTCCTCGACCAAACTGCCCGAAGGATCAAAGGCCAACTCCGGCATTGGCTGCCATGTCATGGCCTCGTGGATGGACCGTGAAACCGCCGGTTTTGCCCAGATGGGCGGCGAAGGCGTGCCGTGGATCGCCACCTCGATGTTCAACGGGGGCAAACATGTGTTCCAGAACCTTGGCGAGGGCACATGGTACCACTCCGGCTCGCTCGCCATCCGCCAAGCGGTCGCGGCAAAGACGAACATCACCTACAAGATCCTCTACAACGACGCGGTTGCCATGACTGGCGGGCAGCCTGTCGATGGCCCTGTCTCAGTAGCCGCCATCGCGCAGGCCTGCCGCGCGGAAGGCGTGGCGCGGATCGCGCTGGTCTCGGACCGGCCCGAACTGCTGGAGAAGGGTGATTTCCCCGACGGCACCACATTTGATCACCGCAGCGCGCTTGACCGCGTGCAGCGCGAGCTGCGCGATATTCCGGGCGCCACGGTGCTGATCTATGAGCAGACCTGCGCCACCGAGAAACGCCGCAAGCGCAAGCGCGGGCTGATGGACGACCCTAAGAAATTCGTCATGATCAACGAACTGGTCTGCGAGGGTTGCGGCGATTGTTCGTTGGAATCCAATTGCCTAAGCGTCGAGCCGAAGAAGACTGAGTTCGGCACCAAACGGCAGATCAACCAATCGACCTGTAACAAGGATTACTCCTGTCTCAACGGGTTCTGCCCCTCTTTCGTCACCGTCGAGGGGGCAGCCGCCGCAAACGCTCAGGGGCCGGGCTGGACGTGGCGGGCCTTTCGGCGCAGCTGCCGATGCCCGAACTGCCCAGGCTCGACCAGCCCTTCAACCTGCTGGTGACTGGCGTAGGCGGCACCGGCGTTGTCACCGTGGGCGCGCTTATCACTATGGCGGCGCATCTCGAAGGGCTGGGCTCCAGCGTGCTGGACTTCACCGGCTTTGCACAGAAGTTCGGCACCGTGCTGGGCTATGTGCGGCTCGCCCAAACCCCCGAGGAAGTGCATCAGGTACGCATCGATCAGGGCGGCGCGGACGCAGTGATCGGCTGCGACATGGTGGTCAGCTCCGCGCCCAAAGCCTCGGCCCACTACCGGCGTGGCACGCGGATCGTGCTTAACCGCGCCGAGATGCCGACCGGCGATCTGGTGCTGAACCGCGACGCCGAGTTGCGCATCAACGACCGCGAGGCGGTAATCGCGCAGGCTGTGGGTGCTGAGAACCTCAGTGCCTTTGACGCCAACGCCATGGCCGAAAAACTGATGGGCGACGCGGTCTTCGCCAATGTGATGATGCTGGGTTATGCTTGGCAGAAGGGCCTTGTGCCGGTCTCGCTCACCGCGCTGGAGCAGGCGATCGAGTTGAATGGCGTGGTGCCCGATAAGAACCGCGCCGCCTTTGGTTTTGGCCGGGTCATGGCCGCAAACCCCGAGGCGATTGCGGCGCATTTTGCCCCGGCGCCCGCCCCCGATGACAGTGTCGACAGCCTAATCGCGCGGAGGATGGAGTTCCTTACCGGCTACCAGAACCGAGCCTACGCCGAGCGCTATAAATCCCGCCTTGATGCTTTGACAAACGCGCTGCCAGACGGCTCCGAAGACCTGCTGCGCGCCGCGGCGAAATCGCTGTTCAAACTCATGGCCTACAAGGACGAATACGAGGTCGCCCGCCTGCACCGCCAAAGCGGTTTTGAGGATCGCATCGCCGATAGTTTCGAGGGCGACTACAAGGTGCACTACCACCTCGCCCCGCCCGCATGGCCCACCGGCCGCGATGGCCGCGGACGCCCCAACAAGCGCAAGTTTGGCCCATGGATGGGGCGTGCCTTTGACCTATTGGCCGCGATGAAACCCCTGCGCGGCACATGGGCCGACCCGTTCAGCTATGGCGCTGATCGCAAGCTGGAGGTCGGGCTGATCGACTGGTACGAGGCGGTCATGGCCAAGGCCCCGGCCCTGCCCCATGACGAGGCGCTCGCGGTGCTTTCCGCACCGATGGAGATCCGCGGCTACGGCCCCGTGAAAGAGGCCGCGGCCGAAAAGGTGCAGGCCGAAGTCGCTGCGCGCTTAGTCTAAGAGCGTCGTCGAGAAATCACCGCGCAGCCCGGCCTCATACAATTCGAGGTCGGGCGAACAATGGGCAAAGTGCGCCACCATCCCCGGGGGGATGACGAAAGCGTCGCCCGCCTCCCGCCTGCGCAGTGCTTGCACAGGTTCCGCCAAGATCGTCCAGCAAGCGCTTCTACATGGTCCCCCTCACGGCTCTTACAGTAGTTGAGCGCACAGGCGCGGCAGGCTTTTACTGCGCGCAACGTACGACATCCGATAAAGTTTCCCTCAATCACCTAAGCGTGAAGACGAGTCGCAACGCGAAACCCCTCAGGTTCACAAGAACCGCATATTCTCGCCCTGTTTTGGCTCTTTATTCCGCTTCTCTGCGCCCAGAATTCCGCACGATATCCGCCAAATCACCTCCCGCGACGCGGGAAAACAAGGGCGCGAGGCTGCCACAGGCTGCGAATTCAATGGTTTCCCGGAACTTCAAAATATGGTTAATAATTAACGGAACGGCACAAACTATTGGTGCAGCAACGTCACAATTTCGCCGGGTTTATACGACTAAATGTGAACAGATTATAAAGACACCCGGACTGCCCGTCTGCCCCACGAAAGAGGTGCCAAAAATGAAAATTCTTGCCGTCGACGATGACCCTTTTATCCGCGAATTGCTGCCCGTCGTTTTCCGCGAAGCTGATTATCCCTATCTGACACTGGCCGATTCCGGCGCTGCCGCTTTGGAACTGCTCGAAACCACCAAAGACCATTTTGATTGCCTGCTCTTGGATATTGAAATGCCCGAAATGGACGGCATCACCCTATGCCGCCGCATCCGCACGCTGGAGGCTTATCAAGACACGCCGATCTTGATGGTGACCTCGCGCGCCGACGCGACCGCGATCGAAAGCGCTTTTGCCGCTGGGGCCAACGACTATGTGACCAAACCTTTCGATGTGAAAGACATCGCAACCCGCGTGCATATCGCCGAGCGGATGTTGGAAAACACCCAGCGTGCCCCGCGCCTTGACCCGCATCATCTGAAAGAAGCAGGAGAGCCCGGCGCCCATGATTTCGCGCTGGCCGATCCTGTGCATATCAACGGGGTCGAGCAGTTGGTGCTGCCCTTCTCTTTGGGCAATTACCTGTCGCAATTGTCGCGCCAGCACCTTGATATCTGTCAGGTTTTCGCCGTGAAGATCGAACATATTGATGAGCTTTACGCGACCTGCAACACCCGCGAATTCGCCCGCGCCGTTACCTCTGCCGCCCAAGCGATCGCGCGGGTGGTCGATTGCCCGCAACTGCTGATGACCCACAATGGGTCTGGCACGCTGCTGTGCATCGTGACCGGCGACAGCCTGCCCGCATGGCCCGAGATCGAAGTGCTCATTCAAGGCGAGCTTGACGGGATGGACCTGCGCTACGACGACAACAGCCCACTGTCGGTAATGCTTTCCGTGGGCGGCCCGATCCAGCCCAATGCCAGCCGCACCCAGCGGGTCAGAAAGACATTTGATCGCGCCATTCGCCGTGTGGCGATGCGCCAGAAGGTGAAACTCGACACCGCCCCGACCGAGAAACCCTCCGTCTCTGCCGCGCATTGAGCCAAAAGAGACCTCATGAAAAACCCGCCTCACTGGCGGGTTTTTGCATTCAGTTGATGGGGAATTGCACCAGACAACGCTCGGCGATGCGGCGGTAATCCTCCAATGTGTCCGGCACGCTGCGTCGGTCGCGCATCACCTCCATCGCCGCACGTTTCTGGGCCCAACTGCCCTCAACATGTCGGTCAAGGATGCGCACGGTGACGCCCAGCATCACGTTTTTCTCCCCTCGCCGATCAGCTCCGCCGAAGAAAGCGCCACAGCCGTCAGGGCCAGCGTGTTGGCGCAGCGCAAAGCGGCGGCCTCGCGCCCCTCATAGATACGTGTGCCCGCTGTCGCCATGCCGGGATGGGCCAGCGCGCCAAAGGACAAAGCAAAAACCGCAACCGCCGTTAGAGAGAACCTGCGCGGCACCTCAAAAGACCTTGAAGGTCATCGTGGTCAAGGACCGCTCAATGCCTTCGATGTCCAATAGGTTGTCGTTGATGTAGACGCCCACATCCTCCCCCTTGGGGATATAAAGCTTCATTAACAGGTCATATTCACCAGAGGTGGAATAAAGCTCAGAATGGATTTCGCGCAGGGCGATTTCCTCGGCCACACGATAGGTCGTGCCCGGTCGGCAGCGGATCTGGATGAATACGCAGGTGGTCATGTCGCGCCTCTTTCTGGGATTTGGTTCAAGCTGACATATGGGCCCTGCCCCCGCAATCCCCGATCGCGTCAGCCCGGGCTAAAGGTGCTTCACCGCTTGGGCTTGGCGTGGCGGCATGCCCTGCTATAAGGGCGCAGCAATTGCCTTCGGAGATGCCCCATGCGTCGCAGCACCCTGACCCGCACCACTGCCGAAACCGACATCACGGTCGAGATCAATCTCGACGGCAGTGGCCGCTATGACAATGAGACCGGCGTGGGTTTCTTTGACCATATGCTCGACCAATTGTCGCGCCACTCGCTGATCGATATCACGGTGCGCGCCAAAGGCGATCTGCACATCGATGATCACCACACGGTCGAAGACGTAGGCATCACGCTGGGCCAAGCACTGACCCAAGCGCTCGGCGACAAACGCGGCATCCGCCGCTATGGGTCCTGCCTATTGGCGATGGACGACGCGCAAATCCGTTGCGCGCTCGACCTCTCTGCCCGGCCCTTTCTGATCTGGAACGTGGATTTCCCCACCAGCAGCATCGGCACATTCGACACCGAACTGGTGCGTGAGTTCTTCCAAGCACTCAGCACCCACGGCGGCATCACCCTGCATGTCGACGCGCTGCACGGGTTCAACAGCCACCATATCGCCGAAGCGGTCTTTAAATCGGTCGCCCGCGCCCTGCGCGAGGCGGTCGAAACCGACCCGCGCAAAGCGGATGCCATCCCCTCGACCAAGGGCGCCTTGTAAGCCAATGCTGACAGCAATCATCGACTACGAATCCGGAAATCTACACTCGGCCCACAAAGCCTTCGAGCGTATGGCCCGCGAAAACGACGCAGGCGAAGTCACGGTGACCTCAGACGCCGAGGTCGTCGCCCGCGCCGACCGTCTGGTGCTGCCCGGCGATGGCGCCTTCCCGGCTTGTATGGCAGCGCTGAAAGGCGCCGGTGGCCTCTATGACGCCATGGTCGAAGCGGTTGAGGAAAAGGGGCGCCCTTTCCTTGGCATCTGTGTCGGCATGCAACTGATGGCCAGCATGGGCCGCGAATACAAAGACACCCCGGGATTGGGCTGGATCGGCGGAGAGGTGACCCAGATCACCCCCGCGGACCCGAAACTTAAAGTCCCCCACATGGGCTGGAACGACTTGGTGATTGATCATGACCATGCGGTCTTCGACGGGTTGCACACCGGTGATCATACCTATTTCGTGCACAGCTACCACATGGCCGTAGCAGACCCTGCCGAACGTCTGGCCCATGTTGACTACGGCGGCGAAGTCACGGCGATCATCGGCCGCGATACGATGCTGGGCATGCAGTTTCACCCGGAGAAAAGCCAAACCACCGGCCTGCGGCTGATTTCGAACTTTTTGAACTGGACGCCTTAACCCGCGCCGCGTCTGTCGAAGCGTCGGACGGTATTTAAGAAAGGATGAAGTTGAAGAAAGACCCTCTTCAACTTCATCCTTTTACAAATACCTCTGCGCTGCGCTTGCCTTACGCAAAACGTCAAGAAGGCGCGGAGATCGTTCCTCGCGCCTTCTGACTTTCGTATCGAGGCAACGGCGTTACTTAAGGCGCGCCCAGGTCTGTTTCGAACAAATCAGCCCGCCCGCGACGCAGCCCGAAAGTTTGAGCGATTTGCCCGAGACGTCCATCTTGCCGATATAGATTTTGCCGTTCGACGGGCGCCATACTTTACCGGCGTATTTGCCGCCGCCCTGAGGCTTCATATCGATGACGAGCGTTTTGCCGATATTGGGTGATTTATACTCACCGCTGTCGTTGAACGTGCGCGCGATAGTGCCGCAGATCGCCCCGCCGCAGGGGGCCATTTTCACATGGGCGTATGCGCCGTCATCCACCTGAGTTTGCCATGTACCGACTGCCGGATCCGCCGCATGGGCGGCACCGGTCAGGCCAAGGCCCAGAAGGGCCGCTGCAAAAAACTGTTTCATGATCTCTCCTCCCGATCTCGGTTTAGTGTTAGACACAACTTTCTTTCGGGCAAGACTGACCTAGGGTCGCGTTGCAAAATCCTTGGCGACGTGCAAAAGGAAACCAACGTTCAGAACAAGGGCCCGGCCATGATCCTCTACCCCGCTATTGATCTCAAAGACGGTCAGGCCGTGCGCCTCGTGCATGGCGATATGGACCGCGCCACCGTTTTCAACGACGACCCTGCCGCGCAGGCGTTGAGTTTCGTCGAGGCGGGCTGCGAATGGCTGCATCTGGTTGATCTTAATGGCGCCTTTGCCGGAACACCGGTGAACGCCGCCCCGGTCGAGGCAATTTTGAAAGCCTGCAAGGTGCCCGCGCAATTGGGCGGTGGCATTCGCGATATGGCGACGATCGAAAGCTGGCTGGATAAGGGCTTGGCGCGGGTCATTCTGGGCACCGTTGCTGTAGAGAACCCTGAACTGGTCCGCGAGGCAGCCGCCGCCTTCCCCGGTCATGTTGCCGTGGGAATCGATGCGCGGGGCGGCCGGGTTGCGACCAAGGGCTGGGCAACGGAGACCGATGTCATGGCCACCGATCTCGCGAAATCCTTTGAGGACGCGGGCGTGGCCGCGATTATCTATACCGATATCATGCGCGATGGCGCGATGGGCGGGCCGAATGTCGAGGCGACGGCCGATCTGGCGCGGGCGGTTTCGATCCCTGTGATCGCCTCGGGTGGGGTTTCGTCGCTCGAAGATCTGGCGGCGCTGCGCGACACCGGGGTGATCGAGGGCGCGATCTCGGGCCGGGCGCTTTATGACGGCGCGATTGATTTGACCGAAGCCATGAAGATGTTGAAGGGCTGAGCCATGCTGAAGACCCGCATCATCCCCTGTCTCGACGTGGCCGATGGGCGCGTTGTCAAGGGCGTGAACTTTGTCGGCCTGCGCGATGCGGGCGATCCGGTGGATGCCGCCATTGCCTATGACGCGGCGGGGGCGGATGAACTTTGCTTTCTCGACATCCATGCCACGCATGAAAACCGCGGCACGATGTTTGATCTGGTCACCCGCACGGCCGAGCATTGCTACATCCCGCTGACCGTGGGCGGGGGTGTGCGGACCGTGGCAGATGTGCGGGCGCTGCTCTTGGCGGGGGCCGACAAGGTCAGTTTCAACTCCGCCGCCGTGGCGAACCCGGAAGTGATTGCCGAAGCGGCGGATCATTTCGGCAGCCAGTGCATCGTTTGCGCGATTGATGCCAAGACAGTCAGCCCCGGTAAATGGGAGATCTTCACCCATGGCGGGCGCAAGCCCACGGGCATCGACGCGGTCGAATTCGCGCGCACCGTGGCGGCCAAGGGCGCGGGGGAAATTCTGCTGACATCCATGGACCGCGATGGCACCAAACAGGGCTTTAACCTGCCGCTGACCCGTGCAATTTCGGACGCGGTTTCAGTGCCGGTGATTGCTTCGGGCGGGGTCGGCAATCTGGATCACCTCGTTGACGGGGTGATCGAAGGCGGTGCGTCGGCAGTGCTGGCGGCGTCGATCTTTCACTTCGGTGAATATACCGTGCATGAGGCCAAGCAGCATATGGCAGCAGCAGGCATTCCAATGAGGCTTTCATGACGCTTGATGACCTTTACGCCACCATCCTGAGCCGCAAAAGCGCTGATCCCTCAAGCAGTTGGACGGCGCAATTGCTGGCCAAAGGACCCGAAAAATGCGCTGAGAAGTTTGGCGAAGAAGCGGTTGAGGCGATCATTGAGGCGGTGAAGAACGATCCGAAGGGGCTTACCTCGGAAGCGGCGGATGTGCTCTATCACCTGCTCGTCATGCTGGCGTCGCGGGATGTGCCGCTTAGCGATGTGTTGGACGAACTGGCGCGGCGCCAGTCGACATCGGGCATCGCAGAAAAGGCCGCACGAAACTAGGCTCAGCCCAGCAGGCGCGGGATTTCAACCTTGGGGCAGCGGTCTTGGATCACATCCACGCCGCGTGCTTCGGCCTTGGCCGCGGCTTCGGCATTGGTGATCCCCACTTGCATCCAGATCGTTTCCAGATCGGGAAACGCCGCGAGCGCCTCATCCACGACGGGGGGCACATCCTCGGACCGGCGGAAAATATCGACCATCTGGACCGGCGGATCAATCTCGGCCAATGTCGCGACGATGGTCTTGCCGAAGACTTCTTTGCCCGCGTGCACGGGGTTCACCGGCACGACGTCATACCCCTTTTGTGCAAGGTATTCAGAGACATAGTGGCTGGGTCGCGCCGGGTTGGGAGAGACGCCAACCACCGCGATGCGGCGGGTGCGGGTGAGAACGTCTTTGATCAATGCATCTGTCATATGCTGAACTTAAGCGCCTGCGCGCGGGTTTCAACGCCATAATGACGCGGCGTAAAGCGTGGTGCCCCCTGCCCGTGATTGGCAAGCCTGCAGCGATTGCATAGGCTTGCCCCAAAGGAACGCCCAGCGGAGGAGCCGGGCGGCACCGCGAACCATCATCACCGGGAGCATAGGATGATCGATCAGACCTTGGACATGAACAATCTCGATATTTCGGAAAAGGCCAAACCGCTTTTGGCAGCTGTTACCAAGCACATCCGCGAGAATGTCGATCCGATCACCGAGGAGTTTTTTCGCCTTGGCGAAGGCCGCGCCGACCGTTGGTCCTATGCGCCGGGTCAATTGGAATTGCTTGATGGGGCCAAGCAGAAGGCGCGAGAGGCGGGGTTGTGGAACTTCTTCCTGCCCAATGCAGAAACCGGCGAAGGGCTGGCAAACCTTGATTATGCCTATATCGCCGCCGAACTGGGCAAAAGCCCCTAGCCCCGGAAACGCTGAACTGCTCGGCGCCCGATACCGGCAATATGGAGGTGCTGGAGCGTGTCGGCACGCCTGAGCAAAAGGAGCAATGGCTGAAGCCCCTGCTCGCGGGCGAAATCCGCTCGGCCTTTGCGATGACGGAGCCTGATGTCGCCTCTTCGGACGCGCGCAATATCTCTACCAGCGCGGTTCTCGATGGCGACGATTGGGTAATCAACGGCGAAAAATTCTATATCTCCGGGGCAGGCGATCCACGCTGTAAGATCATGATCGTCATGGTGAAAACCTCGCCCGAGGCTGAAACCTTCCGCCAGCAGAGCCAGATCCTCGTGCCGATGGACACGCCGGGGGTGGAGATCCTTGGCCCGATGCATGTCTTTGGCCATGACGACGCGCCGCATGGGCATATGCATATCCGGTTCACCGATGTGCGCGTGCCCCGTGAAAACGTGCTTTGGGGCGAAGGGCGCGGGTTCGAGATCAGTCAGGTGCGGCTTGGGCCGGGGCGGATTCATCACTGCATGCGCTCCATCGGGTCGGCGGAAAAAGCGCTGGACCTGATGATTGAGCGCGGGTTGGGGCGTGAGGCATTCGGGAAAAAGATCATTGATCTGGGCAAGAACATGGAAACCATCAGCCGCGCGCGGATCGACATCGAAGCGATGCGGCTGATGGTGCTGAAAGCGGCCAAAGCGATGGATGTCTTGGGCAACAAAGAGGCCCGCATCTGGGTCAGCATGATCAAGGCGCTGGTGCCGGAAAAAGCCTGTGAGATCATCGACGCCTCGATGCAGGTGCATGGCGCCACGGGGATGAGCCAGTGGAGCCCGCTGTCGGGCATGTACACTTGGCAGCGCGCCCTGCGCTTTGCCGATGGGCCGGATGAGGTGCATCATCAGGTTATCGCGCGGGCCGAGGTGAAGGCGTTTCAGGCGTCGAACACGCGCGGCTCTGACGGCGACAGCTGATATGGAACTCGCGGGGCGCGTCATCGTCATCACCGGGGCGGCCAGCGGCATCGGGCGGGCCATGGCCCTGCGCTTTGCCAAGGAAGCGCCAGCGCATCTGGTCTGTGTGGATATCGACGGCCCGGGGGCCGAGGCGACGGCGGCCGAGGTTGGCGGCACGGGCTTTCGCGTCGATGTTGCACACGAGGCCGAGATCGCCCAACTGATCGAAACCGTCGAGCGTGACATTGGGCCGATTGATCTATTCTGCTCCAACGCTGGCATCTCGGTCGAGGGCGGGGTCGAGGTGCCGGATGCCGATTGGCAGCGCATTTGGGAGATCAACGTGATGAGCCATGTGCGCGCCGCGCGGCATCTGGTGCCGCTGATGCGCGCGCGGGGCGGAGGTTACTTGCTCAACACCGCTTCGGCGGCGGGCCTGCTTAATCAGGTCGGGGCCGCGCCTTACGGGGTGACGAAACACGCCGCCGTTGGCCTCGCTGAATGGTTGGCGATGACCTATGGCGATGATGGGATCAAGGTTTCCGTGCTTTGCCCGCAGGCGGTGCGGACCGAAATGATACGCGGGCTGGAGGATCATGTCGCCGCGATTGACGGCATGCTTGAGCCGGAACCCGTGGCCGACGCCTGCGTGCAGGCGATCCGCGATGAGGTGTTTCTGGTGCTCCCGCATCCACAGGTGCGCGATTATATCCGAAGCAAGGCGCAGGATTATGACCGCTGGATTGGTGGAATGCGCAAGCTGAACCGGCGGTTCGGGGCGCCAAACGACAGCTAGAAAACGCCTGTCCGGTGGCACAGCGCCCCAACCTCAGGGGAGGGGGCTGCCCTTAACTTTCGCCTTTCGGACGTATCGGCCGCAGCAGCCCCTCTTGCGCCACGCTCGCCACCAACTGACCGTTCTGATTGTAGATCATCCCGCGATTGAACCCCCGCGCACCACCAGTAAACGGCGCATCCAGCGCGTAGAGGTGCCATTCGTCAAAGCGGATCGGCGCGTGGAACCACATGGCGTGATCCAGACTTGCCGTCATCACCTTGCCCTGAAACCACGTGAGCCCATGGGGCCGCAGCGACGAGCCCAGCAGATTCATATCAGAGGCATAGGCCAAAAGCGCGTGCTGCATGACCGGGTTCTGGCCTTCGGCGGCGGCCATGCGGAACCACAGATAGTTGCGGTCGTCGACCTTTTCGGGCGTCATGAAATCGCGCGGCTCGACCTCCCGGATCTCGATGGGTCGCTCGCGCAGGAAGTCCCCGCGATATTTTTCGGGCAATTTCTCGGCAAAAGCCTCGCGCAACTCAGGTCGGTCCGGCCAGTTTTCGGGGGCAGAGACCTGCGGCATCTCATGCTGCCAGTCAAACCCCTCTTCCTCCACCTGAAAAGACGCCGACAAGTTCAGGATCTGCTTGCCATGCTGGATCGCCACCACGCGCCGGGTCGTGAAACTGCCCCCATCCCGAGCGCGGTCGACCTGATAGATCACCGGAATCTTCGGATCCCCGGGCCGGATGAAATAGGCATGAAGCGAATGGCATGCGCGCTCGGGCACGGTGCGATATGCGGCCATCAATGCCTGCGCGATGACATGGCCGCCAAAGATCCGCATCGATGTCTCGCCCCCGCACCGGTGCCCCGAAACAGATCGACCTCAAGCTGTTCGATATCCAACAGATCAAGCAATTGCCGCGCAGCATTGGTCATGGGTCATCCTTTCAGGCCGGGGTGTTCCGGCCCTAGCAACAGGTTTTCGCCCCAAAGCTCAAGCACCAAAATGCCCGCCGCCCGGTCAGCGGTCGCGATCCAGCGCCTCTAGCCCGTGGCGCGCAAAAACCGGGACATATTGCCCTAATTTCAGCCCATATTCGGGGTTTGAGGCATTGCCCTCCAACGCGCGTTTCAGCACGCCTTGGATGATGGCGGCCATGCGGAAAAAGCAAAAGGCGAGGTAATAGCCGAAGTTGTCGATCCCCTTTAGCCCGCGCCTGCGGCAATAGGCGGCGATAAACTCCGCATCGGTCGGCAGGCCAAGCGCCTTGCGGTCCACCCCGGCCAAGCCGCGCCCCTCGGCCCCCACGGGCATCTGCCATTGCATGATGACGGCGGCGAGATCGGCAAAGGGGTGACCGATTGTGGAAAGCTCCCAATCCAAAACCGCGCGGCAGGCCGTGCCATTGGTATCAAAGATCATGTTGTCGATGCGGTAGTCCCCGTGCACCAACGTGCGCTGCCCGTCATCTTCGGGCAACTCGGCACTCAAGCGCTGCATCAGCGCATCCATATCGGGCTGTTGCTCTGTCTCAGACGCGCGGTACTGCTTTGACCAGCGCCCCACCTGCCGCTCAAAATAGTTCCCCGGCGGGCCATAGTCCGACAGGCCAACCGCGTCGATATCGACCTCATGCAAGGCGGCCAACACGCCGTTCATCTCATCCACGACCGCGCCGCGCTCGGCCGGGGTGAGTTCCGGCAGGGTCGGATCGTTGAAATTGCGGCCCGGAACATGGTCCATGACATAGAACATCGAGCCGATGACGCTCTCATCCTCACAGAGCAGATGCATCCGCGCGACCGGCACCTGACTGTCGGCCAGCGCCCTTTGCACCCGAAACTCCCGGTCCACCGCATGGGCGGATTTCAACAGCGTTCCCGGGGCTTGCGGCGCAGAACATAGTCATGCGCAGGGGACGAAAGGAGGAAGGTGGGGTTTGATTGGCCCGCCTGGAACTTGGTCACTTCAAGCGGCCCGGCAAAGCCCGGCAGGTTTGCTTCCAACCAGTGGCAGACAGCCGCCTCGTCCAAGGTTTGCGTATCCGTGCTCATTGCGCAAACTCCGCGGCCAACCGGGCCCCAGCGGTGCGGTATTCGGTCTCGATCCGGTCCACCAGTTCAGCCACCCCGCCGATTTGCTTGACCGCGCCAATGCCCTGCCCCGCGCCCCAAATTTCCTTCCACGCTTTGGGCTTGGAGGAGCCGGAGCCGAAGTTCATTGAAGAGGCATCCGCCGATGGCAGATTGTCCGGGTCCATCCCCGCCGCCTCAATCGAAGGCCGCAAATAGTTGCCCGAGACCCCGGTGAAGAGCGAGGAGGTCACGATGTCATCCGCGCCGCCAGCGACAATCATGTCTTTGTAACCCGGCACGGCGTTGGCCTCTCGCGTGGCGATAAAGGCCGACCCCATATAGCCCAAATCCGCCCCCATGGCACGCGCGGCCAGGAGCCCCTCGCCCGTGGCCAAAGCCCCAGAGAGCAGTACCGGGCCATCGAACCATTCGCGAATTTCGCGGATCAACGCAAAGGGAGACTGTGGCCCCGCGTGCCCCCGGCCCCGGCGGCCACGGCGATCAGCCCATCGGCGCCCTTCTCAATCGCCTTCCGGGCAAAGCGGTTGTTAATGATGTCATGCAGCACCACGCCGCCACAGGAATGCGCGGCCTCGTTCACCTCCACCCGCGCGCCGAGTGAGGTGATCCAGATCGGCACCCGATGCTTTACGCAAATCTCAAGGTCGCGCTCCAACCGGCTGTTGGAGCGGTGCACGATCTGGTTCACCGCAAAAGGCGCCGCAGGCCGGTCCGGGTTTTCTTGATTGTGCTTGTCCAAAGCCTCGGTGATCTGGGTCAACCACGCATCAAGCAGCGGCGGCTCGCCCTCGGCCTCGCGGGCATTCAATGCCGGGAAAGAGCCGACGATCCCGGCCTTACACTGTGCGATGACCAACTCAGGCCCCGAAAGGATGAACATCGGCGAGGCGACCAGCGGCAGGCGCAGCCCGCGCAGGGCTTGGGGTAGATGGCTGTCGTCACGCATGGGTGGTCTCCGTCTGAGTTTTCGTATGTGTCATGACAATGCTCTTTCAAAAATATTGGGGCCTGACATCACGTTGATGCCGCCGCTGACCGGGATCACCGCACCGGTGACATAAGCCCCGCCGCGCCCGCAAAGGAACAGCATGCAGCCTGCGATATCTTCATCGCGGCCGACACGGCCAAGCGGGACATCTTTGCCCACGGCTTCGCGCGTGGTCTCATCTTGGGTGGCGAAGGCCGTCATACGCGACACAAATGGCCCCGGCGCCAGCGCGTTCACTGTGATCCCCTCCCCGGCCAGTTCTTTGGCGAGGATTTTGCTCAGGTGGATCACCGCCGCTTTGGAGGCGGCGTAGCTATAGGCCCCGTCGCCCATCTCGCGCTCGCCCATGACCGAGCCCAAATTTACGATCCGTGTCGGATCATCCGCCGTGGCCCCGGCCCGTAGTAGGGGCAGCAGCTTTTGCGTCAAATCGAAAAGGCCGGCAACATTGACGCCCATGACCTTATCCCATGCCCGGAAGGGAAATTGCCCCAGCGGCGCGCCCCATGTCACGCCCGCGTTGTTCATGAGAATATGCAGCCGGTCGCCGCGCGCCTGAACCTCGGCCACAAGCGCGTCAACGCCCTCTTCGCTGCCGACATCCCCGGCGAAACCTTCGGCACTGCCCCGGGCGCCTAGCGCATTCAACTCCTCTGCGACAGCTTGGCAGGCCTCTCCGGTCCGGCTGGCCAGCAAAACCCGCGCGCCCGCCCGTACCAAAGCCTCAGCCGCCATGCGCCCGATGCCCGTGGCGCCGCCAGTGATCAGCGCGGTTTTCCCCTCCAGCCCAAAGAGCGTCTCAATATCCATGTCCTGCCTCCCAGCCGCCGACTTTGACGCCACTGTGACAGGGCCTTGGGCGGGGTCAAGCGGATGGGAAGCCGCGACTGCAGTAACCGGGCGTCATAACAACTCGACAAAAGTGTAGTTTTACAACCCAAAACCGCCGCAGCTTTTATAGCTGCGGCGGTTTTGTTATTCTGTTCATCGTCGAGAGATACTTTTTTTATCAGGAACTTATTAGGTTTGGCGATGACCTACTCTCCCACGTCTTAAGACGCAGTACCATCGGCGCTACGGCACTTAACGGCTGGGTTCGGGATGGGACCAGGTGTTTTGCTCGCGCTATGATCACCAAACCAAATAAATTCCTGATAAAGCGCTCTGCGCGTTGCGACGCAGAGCGTGTTCCAAGTCATGTACAACTGATTGTATGTGTATGCTTTTGCCCAGTTAAGCAGTCTTGCTTCTACTGGATCAAATCAAGCCTATCGAGCAATTAGTACCAGTCAACTGAACGTGTTACCACGCTTACATCTCTGGCCTATCGACGTGGTGGTCTACCACGGCTCTCAGGGATACCTTGTTTTGAGGGGGCTTCCCGCTTAGATGCCTTCAGCGGTTATCCTGTCCGATCATAGCTACCCAGCACTGCTATTGGCATAACAACTGGTCCACCAGTGGATCGTTCACCCCGGTCCTCTCGTACTAGGGGCAACTCCTCTCAAGTATCCTACACCCACGGAAGATAGGGACCGAACTGTCTCACGACGTTCTAAACCCAGCTCACGTACCTCTTTAAACGGCGAACAGCCGTACCCTTGGGACCTGCTCCAGCCCCAGGATGAGATGAGCCGACATCGAGGTGCCAAACACTGCCGTCGATATGGACTCTTGGGCAGTATCAGCCTGTTATCCCCGGCGTACCTTTTATCCGTTGAGCGATGGCCCTCCCACTTGGGACCACCGGATCACTATGGCCGTCTTTCGACTCTGCTCGACTTGTCAGTCTCGCAGTCAGGCTGGCTTCTGCCATTGCACTCAACGAGCGATTTCCGACCGCTCTGAGCCAACCTTCGCGCGCCTCCGTTACGATTTAGGAGGCGACCGCCCCAGTCAAACTACCCGCCACACAGGGTCCCGGAACCGGATAACGGTCCGCGGTTAGACATCAAGCAGAACAAGGGTGGTATCTCAAGGGAGGCTCCACCGAGACTGGCGTCTCGGTTTCAAAGCCCACCACCTATCCTGCACATGTTCGGCCTAATGCCAGTGTGAAGCTGTAGTAAAGGTGCACGGGGTCTTTCCGTCTAACCGCGGGTAACCGGCATCTTGACCGGTAATTCAATTTCGCTGAGTCTATGTTGGAGACAGCGGGGAAGTCGTTACGCCATTCGTGCAGGTCGGAACTTACCCGACAAGGAATTTCGCTACCTTAGGACCGTTATAGTTACGGCCGCCGTTTACCTGGGCTTCAATTCAGAGCTCTCACCCCTCCTTTTAACCTTCAGGCACCGGGCAGGCGTCAGACCCTATACGTCGTCTTACGACTTCGCAGAGCCCTGTGTTTTTAATAAACAGTCGCCACCCCCTGGTTTGTGCCCCCAGCCTCTAGTTGCCTAGAAACCGGGCCTCCTTCTCGCGAACTTACGGAGGTATTTTGCCGAGTTCCTTCAACATAGTTCTCTCAAGCGCCTTGGTATTCTCTACCTGTCCACCTGTGTCGGTTTAGGGTACGATCTAGCGATGGAGCTATTTCCAGGGACCTCTAAGCAGCCCATTCAATCCGATAAGGATGAACTACCCTCGAGATCCGTCACTTCCATCTGGCCCAGGAATATTAACCTGGTTCCCATCGACTACGCCTTTCGGCCTCGCCTTAGGGGTCGGCTTACCCTGCTCAGATTAGCTTTAAGCAGGAACCCTTGGACTTTCGGCGAGAGTGTCTCTCACACTCTTTGTCGCTACTCATGTCATCATTCTCACTAGTGATCTCTCCACCGGATCGCTCACGCGCCAGCTTCACAGAAAGCTCCTTGTGTCCAATCCTACCTAAGTAGGTAAGGACACATGGAACTATGTCACACTACGCTCTGCTACCATGCAATAAATGCATCCTCAGCTTCGGCTCATGGCTTGAGCCCCGTTACATCTTCGCCGCAAGACAACTTATTTAGACCAGTGAGCTGTTACGCTATCTTTAAAGGATGGCTGCTTCTAAGCCAACCTCCTGGTT